>CALJOJ010000072.1 GCA_937981665.1 uncultured Rubritalea sp. | reverse complement strand
GATCACTTCTAAGGACTCTAACGATAAAGACATTGATCTGGATCAGGCGGCAGCTCTGCTAGCTGAGAGGGTGGCTAGTGGTGAGCTGAAGCTGAAGAGATGGGATGAGGGTATAGAGCAATGGATAGCCCGCTTGCTGAGCTTGCGCGAGTGGATGCCAGAGTTAGAGTTGCCTGGATTCGATGAAGAAGACAGAGCTATCGCTCTAGAGACGGTCTGTCATGGAGCACTGGGGTATAAGCAGATCAAAGATAAGGAAGTGATGCCAGCTCTGCAAGGTTGGTTATCGGCTGGGCAACATGCCTCACTAGATTCCTATGCACCGACGAGGATCAAACTGAGTAATGGCGAAGGGGTGAAGGTGAAGTATGAGCAAGGAAAACCACCGAGCATCGCTCTCACTGTGCAGCGACTCTATGGAGTGAAAACCTCACCAACAATCGCCAACGGAACGGTGACTATCCAGATCCATATCTGCGCACCGAATCAGCGACCCTGGCAAATGACGCAGGATCTGGAGGGGTTCTGGAAGAATGGATTTCAGCAAATGAAAAAAGATCTCGCAGGGCGCTATCCGAAACACCGCTGGGAGATCTGATTAGTAAACCTAGGGGTGCTTATTCTTCGACTTTCTTAACCGACTTGATTCCTCCACCGAAGGGTGCTTTGATGGTGGTTGTCTTATTATCTATCGTTGTAGTCTGGTCTAATGAAGTGAGGTCGTCTTTTCCGAGAGTTTCGAGGTCGAGCTCTTTGTCTGATCAGATTTCGATGGTGTTATCTTTGAAAAATATTTTATCGCAAGTGATCTGCGTGTTTATGTGACTTCGAGTGAATTGTTGCTTGTAGCTACTGCTAATGTCAGTAACTGGAGTTTTTTTAAGAGTGATGATGTACTGGTGTTTTGGTTTAGAAATGATCGTTTGGGTAATGGTTCTGGGAGCTAGAAATGGAAATTACTTAAATGATTTAATGATATCAGGTGTCGTTACTTTAGAATCAGAAGGCAGGAGGAATTCCACATTACCTAAAAATTCATTGGTATTAATTTTAATGCCTTCAAGTGTTTCAAGGGACTCACTGACCCAATGAGAACCGCCTCACATCATGGTTTGTCTGATATAGTTATGCTGAACCCAGAATGGTTGATTTTCTCTCTCTTTCTGAGTTTTGAGAAGGTTCTCCACAAGATTATTTACTTTAATCGGAGCTTTCTTAGTTTCCTCAGCATAGGCTATAGAACTAAAGGCCAATAACTGAAGAGCCGCGAATAAGGACGCTAGGCTGAATTTGGATTTCATGTCTTTAGTATGCTCAGCGAGGATGAATTCAACAAGCCAAGTTTTGTAAAGACTGTGTCAAATCGAAAAGCAGCGCTAGAGGGATAGTTTTTCTTAGGGGTAGTTTTTAGGATTATTGCAACTCATGGTTCTTATGAACTAGATTACTGAGTTTAGTGATTTCTAGCTAGTGCTGGTGTGAGGGCATAAAATCTTCTTGAATAATGTTGGCAGGGGATGGAGAATCGCACCAGTTACAATGAAATTATACCAAGAATATTTACAAGAGATAGAGGCGCGTAAGGCTGATGGCTTAAATCCTAAGCCAATTGATGGAGCTGAGCTTACTAAAGAGATTATTGCGCAGATCAAAGATGCGGGCAATGAGCACAGAAAGGCTTCTCTCAATTTTTTAATTTATAATACGATTCCAGGCACCACGAGTGCTGCTGCTGAGAAGTCACATTTTCTTAAGGAAATCATCCTCAGTCAGACGGCTGTGGAGGAGATCTCTACGGAGTTTGCCTTTGAAATGCTGGCACACATGAAGGGTGGATCATCTATCGATGTGCTACTTGATCTTGTGCTCGGAGACGATGCAGGTATAGCTAAGCAAGCAACGGAAGTGCTTAAGACGCAGGTGTTCCTCTATGAGGCAGATACCGATAGACTTGAGAATGCTTATAAAGCAGGTAACGCACTCGCTAAGGAGATCCTTGAGAGCTACGCTAAAGCAGAATTTTTTACAACGCTTCCTGAAGTACAGGAGGAGATAGAAGTGGTTACTTATGTGGCAGGTGAGGGAGATATCTCTACTGACCTTCTTTCACCTGGTGGTGAGGCGCATTCACGCTCTGACCGTGAGCTTCATGGTAAGTGCTTCATCTCAGAGGAGGCGCAGGCAGAGATCTCGGCTCTTCAGGCTGAGAACCCAGGTAGAAGAGTGATGCTCATCGCTGAAAAGGGAACTATGGGTGTAGGCTCATCTCGTATGTCTGGCATCAATAATGTAGCACTCTGGGCAGGCCGTCAGGCTAGCAAGTATGTGCCATTTATCAACATTGCTCCAGTGGTAGCAGGTACTAACGGGATATCACCTATTTTCCTCACTACGGTGAGTGTGACTGGTGGCATCGGTCTAGATCTTAAGAACTGGGTTAGAAAAGTAGATGCTGACGGTAATACTGTTCTCGATGAAGATGGTGAGCCAGTGTTAGAGCAGACTTATTCTGTCGACACAGGCACGGTTCTTACGATCAATACCAAGACTAAGAAGCTCTATAACGGCGATAAGGAACTATCAGACATTTCATCAGCTCTTACTCCTCAGAAGCTTGAGTTCATGAAGGCTGAAGGTTCTTACGCGATTGTCTTTGGTAAGAAGCTTCAGACCATCGCAGCACGTGTGCTGGGTGTAGAAGCTGCACAGGTGTACGCTCCAGCGAGAGAAATTTCTGTCGAAGGTCAGGGACTTACCGCTGTAGAGAAAATTTTCAATCGCAATGCAGTCGGCGTGGCTGAAGGTAAAATTCTGCACGCTGGATCTGATGTTCGTGTAGAGGTAAATATCGTTGGTTCTCAGGATACCACTGGTCTGATGACTTCTCAGGAGCTTGAGGCTATGGCGGCTACCGTCATTTCACCAGTAGTAGATGGTGCTTACCAGTCTGGTTGTCACACGGCTTCTGTCTGGGATAATAAGGCGCAGGCAAATATTCCTAAGCTCATGAGCTTCATGCAGGACTTCGGTCTCATCACAGCTCGTGACCCAGATGATAAATATCATCCAATGACAGACGTGATCCATAAGGTGCTCAATGACCTTGCGGTGGACGACTGGGATGTGATCATCGGTGGTGACTCACACACGCGTATGTCTAAGGGGGTAGCATTCGGTGCTGACTCCGGTACAGTAGCACTAGCGCTTGCTACAGGTGAGGCCACTATGCCGATCCCCGAGTCTGTGAAAGTAACCTTCAAGGGTGAAATGAAAGACTACATGGACTTCCGTGATGTGGTACACGCTACCCAGTTACAGATGCTTCAGGAGTTTGGTGAGAATGTGTTCCAGGGTCGTATTATTGAGGTGCACATCGGTACGCTTCCATCTGATCAGGCATTCACATTCACTGACTGGACTGCAGAAATGAAGGCAAAAGCTTCGATCTGTATTTCTGAGGATGACACACTTATCGAGTCACTTGAAATAGCGAAAGGCAGAATTCAGATCATGATCGATAAGGGAATGGATAATGCTACACAAGTTCTTCAAGGGCTAGTGGATAAGGCGAACAAGCGCATCGGTCAGATAAGATCCGGTGAGCAGCCAGCACTGACTCCAGATGCCAATGCTAAGTACTCAGCTGAGTTCGTAGTAGATCTCGACGTCATCGATCAGCCAATGATCGCTGATCCAGATGTAAACAACGACGATGTCTCTAAGCGCTACACTCACGATGCTATCCGCGAGCTCGACTTCTATAAAGGTGAGAAGCACGTGGATCTAGGATTCGTAGGTTCATGCATGGTGCACAAGGGTGATCTTAAGATCCTCGCACAGATGCTCAGAAATCTAGAAAAACAGAGTGGTAAAGTAGAGTTCAATGCACCACTTGTGGTAGCGGCACCTACTTATAATATCATCGATGAGCTTAAAGCTGAAGGTGACTGGGAAATGCTTGAGAAGTATTCAGGTTTTGTATTCGACGATAACGCGCCTAAGGGAGCTGCTCGTACTGAGTATAAAAACATGATGTACCTAGAGCGTCCGGGTTGTAACCTCTGCATGGGTAACCAGGAGAAAGCTGAGAAGGGTGACACAGTGATGGCGACATCTACACGTCTCTTCCAAGGCCGCGTGGTAGCAGACTCTGACCGTAAGAAGGGTGAGTCGCTCCTAGCATCTACTCCAGTGGTAGTGCTCTCTGCTATCCTCGGTAGAATTCCTAACATGGAAGAGTACAAAGCTTCAGTTGAGGGTATCAATCTAACGAAGTTTACTCCATCAAACCGTTCTATGGTTTCTTAGTGAGTTAGATTTCTTAAAGATTCAAAAAATGCGATCCTGTGAAAGGATCGCATTTTTTGGTAATAACTATTAAGAAATAGTCTCAACAGAGAGCGCTCTCTCCAAAGCTAAGCTTTGAGTTATTAAAACTGCAGGGAATTATGGATAGCCTCATTCAGCTGCTTAGCGTGCCACTGTCCAGGGGCGGTAGGCTGGTTACCAAGGTAGCCGTAGTTCAACACAGAACCTAACTGAGCATATAGAAGTCTAGAAGCAGGGGCTAGGGGACCCATGCCCATCAGAGAAACGGCGATAGGTGAATGATTCTGGATAATGTCTGCACAACGAAATATGTCTTCTACAGAGTTATGGAACACCGCTATCTTAGCAATGTCCGCACCTTGATCCATTGCTTTAGAGATGGTAGCTTTCAGTTTACTAGAGCTAGGCGTTAGCTTGAAGTTGTGATGTGAAACCACGAGTATGCTTCCCATTTCTTTCACATAGTCAGCGGCTTCTTGCATTTCCTCTAGATTTACCAGTTCGATATCTACAAAGTTTGCGAGCGGCGCGAGCCCCATCAGAAGCTGAGATCTCTGAGCTGCTATGAGCTGACTTTTACCTCCTTCTGTAGAGCATCTGGCAGTGATCAGTGTCTGAATGGGGCTGTTTTTGAGGTCTAGCAATGTGTTTTTCACTTCAGCTAAGTGAGGGACAAGGCTATCTAGTCTGAACTCTACAATATCAGACTCCTCCACAGTAAAGGCATGGTTTAGTAGGTTGGCTTCAGCCACGGAGCCTACGGATTTAGGGGATGAAGGCATGCTAGGGTGTGATGTTCGGAAACTCATGATTTTCAGCAATGTGCTGGAAAGTCTAGGTCTTGTCAATCAAGTGGAAGGCTATCTGAAGAAAAAAGTGAAAAATTTGGTTTGGAGGTTTGACATGATGGACTAAAACAGGGTTTAATGTATGAAAGATACAGTTGCCCCATCACATGCTGATGAAATAACACCTTCTTTTACGTCTTTAAAAAGACACCACACACTACTTTACCCCAAACATACGGAACGAAACTGGAAACTGAACTTATGAGCGACAATAATCAAAGCAACCCACCGGCAATTAAGCCAATCAAAAAGACTTCTGCAGTACCTCTTAGAAAAGAGACTGTACGTGTGACTCTTAAAGCACCTGGTGTTAATCAAGATGGAATGCCAGCAGGCGTCAGTGATGGCACTGGTGCTCAAGATGTTATTCCTGCTCCTACACTAGATCTAGGTTCTACTTCTCAAATAATACCACCAGCTGCTACAGTCGAGACTGGCATTATGGCCAACGCACCATCTGCACCTCAAGCGGCTCCACTCAAGCATGAGACTATGCGTGTGACGCTCAAGGCTGATACAAGTAGAGTGAATGATTCTACAAATGCCGCACCTGCCGCACCTGATATTGGTACAACGGCTCCAACGGCTCCAAGCATACCGAGCTACCCAGATACTCCTGCAGCTACTATCCCACTCGGAGCTGCCGCAACGAAATTAGCGAGCCCTGCACCTACGATGATTCTCGGATCTGCAGCTCCTACTGTGCCTCTTGCTACTCAGCCACTTGGTACACTTGGTCAGTCGCTTCCAAAGGCGACTGTTCAGCTTCAGCAAACTCAGCCACTTACGCAGGGGCTAGGCACACCTACTCAGGCTGCTACTATTCAGACTGTATTTGCTGATGATGACACACGTGGTAAATCAGGTGCAGCATTACCTCTATCTATCATTGCATTTGCTCTTTCACTTATCGTGCTATACTTCCAGTTCACACACGCTAAGGTCTGGGTTGATGAGCATGAAGATGAAAAACTATCTGCTATTTTCGATCCCGTAGAGGACTAATTCATCTTTAAAAACCTAATCTATTCTATCATTTTTAATTAATATTATGGTCATTCCAATTATACTTATACTTCTCGCAGCTGGTGTCATCACGATTGCTTATATTACGAGCACAGCAACGAAATAAGAAGCTTAGTTTTTTAAGTTAAATCACATACTGATTTAAGCTTTTCAATCTTCAAAATATATCCAAGAGTCGCATGCTAAATTTTTAGTTTGCGGCTCTTGACGTATTAAGTAAATGAGGCATAATTAAGCCATGGCATTACAATTAAATGAAGATAATTTCGAAGCTGAAGTTTTAAAGTCAGGCAAGCCTGTGCTGGTTGATTTCTGGGCAGAGTGGTGTGGACCATGTAAGATGATCTCGCCAATGATTGATGAGCTTGCTGCAGAGATGGAGGACACTGCAGTAATCGGTAAAGTTAACGTCGATGATGCTCAGGCTCTCGCTGCGAAATATGGAGTACGTTCTATTCCATTCCTCCTGTTCTTTAAAGATGGAGAAGTAAAAGAGCAAGTAGTCGGAGCTAACATCACTAAAGACTCACTAAAGCAGAAACTAGAGGCTCTCTAGTGATAAATCCGCTATAAGACTTATACATCCTGCTAGGTTTATTCCTACAGGATGTTTTTGTCTGTGTTTATTTCTGTAAGGCATATTTTTTGTCATACGATGGTCTCAAAGTATTTTATTTGAATAACTATTTAACGTGGTGTTTTTGTTGTTTGCTATTAGGTAGTTAGGTTGTTTTTTTTAGGCTGATCTGACGTGTGGGATAGTATATAAAATAAACTTGCTACTGAGAGATAGATTTTTTTTCAAATTGAAGCATTTTTAACGGGACATTTACCCAAAGGTATGTTGTTCATTCGCCAGCAATTCCTCACAAAACAAATCACATAATATATAACAAAGATGGCTACCACTATAACAAAGCGTGATCTAGTAATTAAGCTCAGCAATGACACAGGTTTAACTCAACAAGAAGTGTTCTCCGTAGTTCAAGGAGCACTTGATTCAATCACTGAAGAACTCGCTAAGGGGAATTCAGTTGTAATGCGTAACTTTGGCGCATTTCAGGTGAAAGAAGTGAAAGGTAAGATAGGACGTAATCCTAAAGACCCAAGCAAGGACGTTCCAATCCCTCCTCGCGCTGTGGTTAAATTTAAGCCTGGGAAAGAGATGAAAGAAAAGGTCGCTCCGATCCTTCCTGTTATCCAGCAAGCTTAATTGAAGGTTTATATTTCATCATAAAGTTTTCCAATAGCGTGATCAATTATGGTCACGCTATTTTTTTGCTCTCACGATGGGGCACAGTCTGCGATGCGCAACTTGACAAGCCATGAAATGGTAGATAAGCAGGTCGTAACGTAGTCATGCATTTTAGCTATTTAGGATGTGCAAACTAAACAATTTAGAATAAACAAGATTTGATCATGGAAACGGAACTAGTATATGCCGAAGAAGAGATGGCCAATGAGGCAATTTCAAAGGCAGTAAAATACCTCGAAGCAGGGGATGTAGTAGCACTTCCTACTGAGACAGTATATGGACTAGGAGCGAATGCTCTGGACGCTGACGCGGTTGTTAAAATTTTCGAAGCCAAGGGAAGACCATCCTATGACCCTCTTATCATCCATCTCTCCAGTCGTGAGGAGATCCATAACTATTGTGATCTCTCACCAGAGTTAGATGAAATAGTACAAAAGCTGATCCAGGAGTTCTGGCCAGGACCACTCACTATGGTGCTTCCGAAAAAGGATATTATCCCAGATATCGTTACTAGCGGATTGCCTACTGTAGCTGTGCGTATGAGTGGTCATCCTATTATGCAAGAAATCTGTAAGGCGTTCGGTAAACCTATCGCGGCACCTAGTGCTAACCGCTTTGGGCGTATCAGCCCTACATCTGCTGGAGCGGTGCTCAAAGAACTCGACGGTAAAATCCCTCTTATTGTCGATGGTGGTGCTTGTAATGCAGGTTTAGAAAGTACCATCATTAGAGTAGAGGTAGGTAAGAATAATCCTGAGTTCCATCTCCTCCGAGCGGGTCCAGTGGTGAAAGAAGATTTACAGAAAATCGGTAAAGTGATCCGACCTAAGAAGCTAACTGAACGCGCTAGAAAGATGCTTATGGAAAAAGCTCCTGAAAGTAGTTCAGATACTGAAGCTATGCAGGCTCCTGGAATGTTAGAAAGCCATTATGCGCCTGAGACTCCACTCTACTTTTTTGATAAACCAGAAGATTTTAAGCCTGAAGAAGGGAAGATTTACGGTCTTCTCAGCTATCGAGGCCAAGACAAGGATGGCTATATGGATCTCCACGAGTGGGATGTGATAGAAGAGCTCAGCCCGGGGAAAGGTAAGCTAGCTGAAGCCTCTGTGCGCCTCTTCCATATGCTGCGCTTATTAGATGAATCAGGTGTCGACGCCATCGTCGCTGAGCCCGCTGCAGAGACGGGTCTTGGAGTGGCGATCAACGACAGACTCAGACGAGCTAGCCAACGCTCATGATCCGTTAAATTTATTATTTAATTATGTTACGTGCGTTAATGACATTGAGCGGACTCACCTTAGTGAGCCGAGTACTAGGTCTCGTAAGAGACATGATGATTAACCACTATTTAGGGGTTGGTTCTCGATCAGACGCATGGAATGCAGCGTTTCAGCTGCCGAATTTATTTAGAAGAGTTTTTGGTGAAGGTGCGTTCAATGCCGCGTTTGTTCCTCTTTATTCAGGGAAGCTTCAGGAGAGTGAAGAGGACGCTTTTGCATATGGAAATAAGGTAATCTCATTATTGGCCTTTATTCTTGCAGGTTTGTTTATTCTCTTTTTCTTGTTTTTACCATTGATCCTTAGATTATTGAATCCAGGTTATTCAGAGGGTACTTTGGATATGACTATTGGCCTTGCTCGGATCACTCTTGGTTATCTGTTTTTCGTATGTCTACTTGCTGCTTTCAGTGGGATTTTAAATAGCCATAAAAATTTCACAGCTCCTGCTATATCTTATGTATTTTTGAATATTGTCTTTTTGGGAGGAATGGCCAGCTTCATTCCTTTTTTTGGAACTGAAAATGCAAAATGGGTCCTCTCTTGGTCTTTACTCGCCGCTGGAGTTATTCAGTTATTGATCGTTATAGTTCCTGCGTGGAAAATGGGCTTCAGCCTTAAGCCTCGCTTACCAAAGATAGATGCAGACATGAAGCGCCTTGGTTTATTAATGGTGCCTGGTGTGATAGGTGCATCTATCCAGCAAATTAATCTTCTTGTAGGTGGAGCCGTTGCTTCGTTTCAGGTTGGAGGTAAGTCATTGATTTATAATGCAGATAGAATCAATCAGTTGCCATTAGGTTTAATTGGAATTGCTTTTGGAGTAGTTCTTTTACCTGAGATTTCTCGTAAAATTAAAGCTAAAGATGATAAGGGAGCACAACAGAGTCTTCAGCATGGTATGGAGATAGCTATGTTAGTAGCTTTACCTGCCATGGTAGGGATAGGAGTGCTCGCTGTACCTATACTAGATGTGCTGTTTCGAAGTGGTGAATTTACCTCTGAAAATGCCCGCATGGCTGGACAAGCTCTGATGGTTTTTGCTATTAGTTGTCCAGCTTATATTATGGTGCGTGTAGTTCAACCTGGTTATTTTGCGCGTGAGGATACTAAGACACCGATGAAGTTTACCTTCATTACAGCTGTGATTAATATACTACTTTGTCTAATTGCGTTCTTGGTATTGCGTGAGTCAGAGTACCTTTTCGTTGGTTGTGCAGCTGCGACTACTTTAGCAGGCTGGGTAAACGTTATTTTACTCATAAACGGCTTACGTTCTAGTGGATTTATTAAGCTAAAACCAGTCTTCTGGACGAAGCTCTTTAAAATGCTCATCGCTAGTGTAGTAATGGGAATAGCGCTATGGTTTTGTGCAGATTTACTACATGATCAGCTCTTTAATAGTTTCAAGCTGGTAAGAGCGATTGTTCTCGGACTTATCATCATTACTGGGATAGTGACCTACTTCTTAGTAGCTCATCTGATAGGTGCAGCTAAGTTGGCTGACATCAAAGCTGGATTCAGAAAATAAAAGGCTCAATATCGATTGAGTTGATGTTAACATCGACTTAATCGATTGCTCCCAGAAGAGATGCCGTGTATTCTGGAGAGATGAAATTTAGCTTATTGAGATGGTTAGGGGTAGGAGTTTGCGGAGTAATGAATGTGAGTTGCAGCTTCGGTGGTGACAGTGTAGTTCAAGCTAAGCTAAGTTCTGTGCCAATCGTCTATTCTCCTAAATACAAGATCAGTGTCTTCGGTATGGAGAAGTTTCATCCGTTTGATATCGCTAAGTACGATAAGATTTATAAGGGGTTAAAAAATGACGGCTACGTGACTAAGCATACAGTCATTGATCCTGCAGAGGTGACTGCAGAGGAAATGCTTTTAGTTCACACAAAGGAGTACTTAAAGAGCCTCAAGAAGACGAAGAATGTAGCGCATTACCTAGAAGCGCCACAGTTAAGAGTCATCCCTAACAGTATGCTGGATAATATGCTAGTGAGTAGATTTAGAAAAGCATCTGGAGGTACGATAGAAGCTGCTCGCTGCGCTCTGAAGTCTCCTAAGAAAATGGCATTTAATCTCGGTGGCGGTTTCCACCATGCTAAGCCGAGTAGTGGAGAAGGCTTCTGCATCATCGCTGATGTTCCGATAGCTATCCGCGTGCTGCAGAAGGAAAACCTCATCAAGCGGGCATTAGTTATCGATACCGATATCCACCAAGGTAATGGCACAATAGTGTGTCTCCAAGATGACCCTACAACCTATACATTTTCCATGCATGAAGGCGGAATTTACCCGATGCCGAAAGAGAGTGGCGATGAGGACGTAGAGCTGGCTGGAGGAGTCACCGATACCGAGTACCTCAAGACTCTCCAAGGGAAACTGGATGGAATGTTTGCTAAATCAAAGCCGGACATCGTCTTCCATGTCGCTGGTTGTGATGCGCTAGATGGAGATCCTCTAGCCTCAGGTAAGATGACTCACGAAGGCATAGCGATGCGTGACGCGATGATTCTAGCAGCTTGTAAAAAGCATGGTGTGCCGTACGTGATGACGCTCTCTGGAGGCTATAGTAAAGATGCTTGGGAAGCCCAGTATAAGAGTATCAGATCGCTTTTGGAAGCTGAGGTGGAGTAGGTACTAATGTAAAGTGTGTGTAAAATGGGCTATCCGTCAGATGTGCATGACGAAAAATGTGGATATATCTCTTCTACTTTGGTGTAAGCTAATGTGTGAAAATAAGAAACATCAAAGCTCTATGTAGATTCGAAGGGTATATCCTCAAGGAGTGAAGCATCAATGAAAACTCTGTGGAAATAAAAATAGATTTTGACGGTAGAACCAAAGCTAGATGCCCTCATTTCAACAATATCTTGCGCCGTAATAAAACTAGCAAAGGTGCTGCCATGGATCTCCCTTGGGGCTGCGCTAACGTTGTCTATATTACCTATCCTAGAGTTCAAGATAAGTGCCAAAACTGTGACGCTTTTGTGACCACTAGACCCAGAGAAATACACCCGCCTAAGCACGTGACTGGAGGTTAATGAAAGCTGTGAGCACCTGGATAGACGCCGCTCCCATCTACTCTGTTGGGGATATGATTCTCAATCAGCGAATCAACAGCCAGACGCTATGATAAAGACTATTTAGAGCGCTATTGCCCAGAGACTGAGTTAGATGATCTACGAGCCTTACTTATCGATGAAAAACACCTTAGAAAGCATGGTTACGTAACCATTGTTCTCAATGCTGACACAGGTGAGCTTTTACACTTTGAGAAGGGTAAAAGAAAGAAAGCCTTAATTCGTTTTTCCTCAAGCTAAGTGATCAACAAAAAGCGAGTATTGAAGTCATCGGCATCGATAGGGCTGGCGCATACCAGAGCAGTGTAGAGGAGCATTTACCGCACAGCGAAATAGTCTATGATCGTTTTCATATCATAAAAAAACCTCAATGATACTATTGATGAAGTCCGTCGAGAAGCTGTTGTCAAAGCATGGGATGAAGAAAAGAAAATCATCAAAGGAAGTAGATATAATATGTTATTTTATTTTAATATTTAACAAAAGTGAATTTTTTGTAATTTTATCGTTTGACAGTTGGAATCGTGTCTGCTGTATTCGTAATTGATGAACAACAAAATTCGTACAACATTACTCGGAGGTGTAGTATCAGCCTCACTCGCAGCACCTGCAGTAGCTGGTGACTTTTCTTCTAACTCAATTATCCCCAGCAGTCCTAGCGCTATTGGTAATCTAACTGCTGGAGCAGGCTCACTTCTACCTAAATCTTCAGGTAACTTCAGTTTCTCTTCAGGTTACCACTCAACATATCTTTTCCGTGGTGTAGACTTCGGTGATGATCTTGTAGACTACAGTCTCGAAACTTCATTCAAGGTTGGTAACGTTGACCTTACCGCTGGTGTTTGGGGAGCAAACGTATTTGATGTACAAGGTGGTTCAGAAGTAGATTTCTACTTAAGTACTTCTAAAGATCTTGGCTGGGCTACAGCTGAACTCGGTTATATCTTCTACTATTTCCCTGATGCTGCTTCTGGTAACACTCAAGAAGTGTACTTAGGTCTTAGCAAAGAAGTAGCTGGTTATGGACTTAGTGCTACATGGTATGCTGATTTTGATGCAGTTGAAGGTAACTACCTTGAGCTAAGTGCAGAGAAGACATATGGGCCTGTTGATGCTTCTCTTACAGTTGGTGTAAACCCACTAGACGGTGATTTTACACATGCGCAACTTACTATCTCTAAGACATTTGATCTTAACTGTGCAGTTTCACTGACACCTTACGTTTCATACTCTCAAGCGCTCATCAATACAGATGATTTTGGATTATCACGTGACGATCAGTTTCTTCTTGGTGCATCTATCGGATTTGACTTCTAAGTTTATCTGATTAACTAATAAAGATTTTATAACCTTTGATTGGCTAAGCTAATCAAAGGTTATTTTTTGCCTAAACAATAAGCTAAAACTAATCTAGTGATACTAGAGAGGCTAATAATGAGCGCTTTTAGGGCTTGCTGAAAAAGACCTCAAAAGCATGCAGGACACAACTTTTGGGAGACCATCGAAGCTTTTACGCATATCGACTGGAGGAAGGATGACTCGGATTTTTAATGCAGATGAAGATAAATTAATCATAGACCGCGAAGCCTATCTCAATTTCAGAACTTGACTAGACGGCCAATTTTAAGACGCTTACGTTCTATCAACTAAAAAGTAAATTTAACGAACGTAAATCCTGGGTTAGTTCAGATACGGCTAAAGAATCTCAAGCTTACTTCCTTTGCCTAGCGCACAATTTAGCATTACTTATTGAGGAAATAATAAAGCAGCGTGAATCCTTAGCCCGAATATGAAGTAGAGGAGCTGAAAAAAGAAGGGCGATTAGATCACTTAAAAAAACCGAGAAGGTAACCATTTTAAATCTAGCAAAAACTCATCAATCAAATCATCCAAAGAGCTAGTCACAGGACTCAACGGTTTATCCGCTGGTTACGAAACCAACTCTACAAACAGGTTTCCTGGAGTGATTCCAATGGGCATTAAAAAAAGCACTCAGCGTTAGCATGAGTGCTTTGTAAATTTTTTGAGGTAATGTGATTATCTTAAACTAGAGACTAGTAGCTCTGAGTTCTCGTGTAGTAATAACTTTCAGCACCTAGAATTGATGGGAACTCGGAGAGACCATCAGATGGGTTCATGTGGAGTGTATTATCAGCACCACATTTCTCGTAAGGCGGCTTGAATGTACCGTGGTATGTAGGGCAGCGGAATGTGAATAGCTCATAGAAACCATATCCAATTCTTTGGAATGCTTTTTGAGTTCCAGCTACTGCGCCCCATGAATAACCAGCCCTGCGGCCGTATTGCTTATTTTTGCGGACAATTTGTTCAGGGATCTCAACAACTCCATAAAGGATATTACTGATAGCTCTTCCAAGCTTACGTGTAGAAGTGTACTCAGATCCCGGAGGAGCCTGAATGTCTGCTGTAGAGCAGGTCACTGTGGTGATAAGTGCGATCGCGGTGATTAGGATTTTCTTCATATCTTTCGTAGTATTGCTATTAGAGTTAGAGTTGACAATGGAAAAATGTCAAAAATTGATAATTTGTTTAGTTTTGAGTGATTTTATCTCGAGAAAGGCTATTATTTGATCTCTTTGAGTTTCTTTGTTGCTAGATTTATAACTTCAGTATCGAAGGAACGAGAGGTGATGATTTTGTTGAGGGTTTCTTTTGCCCAAGCCTCTTTATAAACACCAATTTTAGCTACTACTGTTTGTTGGCTGTATATAGTGGGTGCTTTAATAGCTAGTTGGAACCAGTGGTTGATTTTGTCTGCAGTGCTAATGTTTTCTACTGATCCAAGGAGCTTAAAAATATCTGAACGAAGGCGTTTATTGTTAGATTCACTTTTCTCAGCAGTAAATTCAGCAAGCATTGCATTGAATGGTTCCAAGGTTGGAAATTCAGCTAGGCCTCTAGATGCTGCTAGTTTGATACTAAGGTCATCATCTTTGAGTGCTTTAAGTAATGTGCTGAGTGAATTTTTCTGTCCAGTAGAGCCTAGGATTTTTAAGTACGCAATTTTGAGCTGCTTATCAGCACTCACTTTATTGTATCTTGTATTCAGTTCATTAGAGATACTACGCTTAATGATTGAGCGATGGATCATTGCTGTGATTGTTATTTCACAGACTGCTCGCAAGGCAGGCTCGTCAGCATTATCGAAGATGTGTAAAAGTGAATTTAGGTCAGAATAGTCAGCTGTGTCCCTCATCATTTTAACGATGTTTATAGCATCTTTACCACTAGGGTTATTTTTTGCGTGGTTAAGAAGAACAGTTTGAGCTTCGAGACTTTTATTTGGGTTAATAGCGATGGTGCGAAATAGTTCACTTCTGACTCTATCACTCACTTTATTATTTTCTGATGTCGCAAAATTAGCAGTTTCAAAAGATGGGGAGAAGCTGCTATCTTTTGACTCTGCAATGCTCAGGGCATAGTAGCCTCCATTTTTTTGATTCGCTGAGACGTTTGGGTCAATAAGTGTGTCATGGATGTAATCGAGTTCGAGCTTACTGATAGGCAAGCTTTCGTTAGCATTATACTTTTGCTCAATACCTTGAATGAGTTTACTGTATGATTCGTCGCGCTCTTTATTTCTGTTAGCTCCAAATATAGCAATGCAGAAACCGATAATAGCTAGTGCTAGTAATGTGGATACGATGATGACATTCCTTTTATTATCGTTGGCTGCTTGGTTGACATGTGATTGTGGATTTCTCAGTTGGTTTTGAACAACTTGTGGTTGTCCTAATTGATTTTGCGCGTATTGGTTATGTTGTGGTTGGACAGTATTATGTTGTGGTTGGACTGTATTAACGAGCTGGGTGGCTCCACCGGCTGGCTGAATGGCAATTGGAGAAGTAGCAGGGCTTAGTCTTCCGTTAGGAGACAGAATAGGCTGAGGAGCTGTAGCACCAGAAAGAGTGTTAGGGGTTAAATTCGCTGCAGTTAAAATTGGAGGAGCTACATTCATCACTGGCTGAGTAGTTGCCATCCCTTGTGCTGCTGCAGACTCATCAGCGAGGAATCTTTCTAGAGCATCTTGAGCCGAAGCTGGGCGATGCCCCACATCTCTCTGAATATGCCACATTACCCAGTTACATAGCCACTGAGGGAGATCTGGCCTTACTTCACTGAGAGGGGTAACAGTATTTTGCAAGTGAGCGGCCATTACTTGGGGAGCTGTCTCGCCATTAAATGGATACACACCAGCTAGGGTAAAGTAGAACATCGCTCCAAGTGAGTACATGTCCGTGCGCTGATCTAGTTCAACACGCTCAAACTGCTCGGGAGCCATGAAGAAAATAGAACCAAATACTGAGTCACCATGATCGATTGTCTGTAATGATGGTTTTGGCGAAAATTTAGCCAATCCGAAGTCAACTAGCTTTATCTGGAATCTGCCAGACGGGAGCCAGCTGACCATTACGTTACTTGGCTTTAGATCTCGGTGTACAAGCTTGAGCTCTTGAGCTGCAATCATTGCTTCCTGACTCTGAATAGCGACTTCACGGAAGTCTTCATAAGTAAGTGTGCCACGCTCTACCATCTCGTCGAGGGTTTTGCCCTTGATGAGTTCCATGACTACGAATGGACCTTCATCATCGAGACCTGCATCATATACAGTACAGATGTGTGGGTGCTGTACTGATGAGAGTGAAGTAGCTTCTTGAAGAAGGTTATTAGTTGCAGCATCATTGTTTATGTCTAGCTCGTCTGATAAGACGCGCTTGATTGCAACTTCACGACGAAGCTGTGTATCGTATGCTTTATAAACAGCTCCAACTCCTCCTTGTCCGATTTTTCCACGTATTTCGTAGCGTTCTTCTACCATAATAACTTATTATCACCTTAATAGACCAATACTGACTATTTAACCTGTTCTGGCAATTAGAAATGTACGATTAGTATGGTATTTTTTCATAGCGTAATAATATTACAGCAAAGTTATATTTTCTCATTTCTCATGCTTGACTTCACGATGAGAAATGCGTAGCTTCCGCTCCGACCTGAAATATCTATCGGGAAACATTAAATATTTATCCAAAATAACTATGTCACTAAGAGGAGTAACAGTAAACAAGGGAGAGACCGTAGATCGCGCTCTCAAGCGCATGAAAACTTTATTAGACAACGAAGGCATTCTCGAGGAGATGCGCCGTCGTCGTTCATTCGAAACACCAGTGCAGCGTGCGAAGCGTAAGCTCCGTTCAGCATCTAAGCGTAAGAAGCAACGCTTCAAGTACACTAGCCCAACTCAAGACGCAACAATCGCAGCTAAAGCAGCTGAGAAAGCAGTGGCTAAAGCTTCTGTAGCATAGTACTCTTCACGATAGAGTTCAGGTCTTATAATTTTATAAAAAGAGCATCCTAATTTTAGGGTGCTCTTTTTTGTGTGTGCCCGGCAGGGCACACTGACTTGGGGGTTAAAGTCCCCTGTGGGCTCGGCAGAGAGAACCACTAGCAGACAGCAAGGTTAAGATCGTGAGATCTTGGCTGAAGGAAGCTGATAAGCAAACCATTGC
>CALJOJ010000071.1 GCA_937981665.1 uncultured Rubritalea sp. | reverse complement strand
AGAAAGATACTATGTCTGCTAATCCAAATCACCCTGACCGTCCTTATCCGCTTGATCGTACTCGTAATATTGGAATTGCGGCGCATATTGATGCTGGGAAGACGACTTTAACTGAGCGTATTCTTTTTTATACTGGGATGATTCACCGGATTGGTGAGGTGCATGATGGGGCGGCTACTACTGACCATATGGAGCAGGAGCGTGAGCGGGGGATTACGATCACTTCTGCGGCGGTGACTTGTGAGTGGGAGCAGATAGCTGTAGAAGGTGTGACGAAACTTTATGAAGGTCAGAAGCAGCGGGTGAATATTATTGATACTCCTGGGCACGTGGATTTCACGGCTGAGGTGGAGCGTTCACTGCGTGTGTTAGATGGTGCTATCGTGGTGTTCTGTGGTGTGGCTGGTGTGCAGCCGCAGACGGAGACGGTGTGGCGACAGGCGACGAAGTATGCTGTTCCAAGAATTGTTTTTATCAATAAGATGGACCGTACGGGTGCGGACTTCAACTATGTGCTGAATGATGTGCGTGAGAAGCTAGGAGCGAATGCGGGTGCTATTCTTATCCCTATCGGGGCGGAAGAAGATCTGAAAGGTCAGATCGATGTGGTGAACCAGAAGGCGATCCTCTACTCTGATGATGATAAGCTGGGCTCTACTTTCAGTGTGCAAGATCTCGAAGGTGAGCAGGTGGAGATAGCTACTATGGCGAAGGAGCAGCTCATCGAGCAGCTCGCTGACATTGATGATGAGCTAGGTGAGAAATTTCTGATGGAAGAGGAGATCACCCCTGCAGATCTCAAGGGAGCGATCCGCCGAATGACAATCTGTAATAAGTTCATCCCTGTTTCTGGTGGTTCTGCCTTTAAGAATAAGGGTGTGCAGTTTCTGGTAGATGCAGTGATAGACTACTTGCCTAGCCCCGTGGATGTGGATGCTGCGAAGGGGATGCACCCAGATGATATGGATATGGAGGTGCTCGCGCCATCGGATGATAATGAGAAATTTTGCTCACTGGCATTCAAGCTATGGGCAGATAAGTTCGTAGGTAAGCTGGTATTTTTCCGAGTCTACTCAGGCACTGTCAGTAAGGGTGATATGGTGTATAATCCACGTACTCAGAAACAAGAGCGTGTGCAGCGCATCATCCAGATGCAGGCGGATAAGACTGAGGAGATAGAGACTGCCTATGCTGGTGATATCGCTGCTTATGTGGGGATTAAGAATGTGACTACTGGTGACACGTTGTCCGATAAAAAATTTCAAGTACTTCTCGAGCCGCCATCATTTCCTGAGCCAGTTATTGCGATGGCTGTGGAGCCTAAGACGGTGGCAGACTCAGACAAGATGGCTATAGGCTTAGAGCGTCTACAAGAGGAAGACCCGACCTTCGTGGTGAAGACGGATGAAGATACTGGTCAGACTATTATCGCTGGAATGGGTGAGCTTCACTTGGAGATTATTATTGATCGTCTGAAGCGTGAGTTCAATGTGGCGGCGAATGTAGGTAAGCCGCAGATCGCATATCGTGAGTCTATCGCTGCTGAGGCGAAGGGTCATGGCGAGCTGATCAAGCAGACTGGTGGCACTGGTCAGTACGCGGTGGTAGAGATAGTGGCGCGTCCTAATGAGCGCGGTAAGGGAATGTCTATCGAGAATAAGGTGGTTAGCGGAACGATCCCTAAGGAGTACATCAGACACGTCATCAGCGGTGTGGAGGATGCGATGTCGAATGGTGTGGTGGGTGGCTACCCTGTCATCGATGTGCATGTGGACATCATCGGTGGTGAGTTCCATGAAGAAGACTCTAGTGATAATGCCTTCAAGGTAGCGTCTATCCTCGCAGTGCGTAATGCACTAGAGAGTGGTACTCCGCAGCTGTTAGAGCCTGTGATGGATGTGGAGATCTCTACACCTCTAGAGTACCAGGGTGATATCATGGGCGACCTTAATCGCCGACGTGCAATCATCGGTGGTATGGAAGCTAAGGGAAATATTAGTACACTAAAAGCACAGGTGCCACTTGCAGAAATGTTTGGTTACATGACTGCTCTGCGTACTGTTTCATCTGGACGCGCGTCGTATACTATGGAGCCATTTAGCTTTGATCCTGTTCCCCAGAGGATCGTGGATGAGAAGTTCGGAGCTTGCTAGGAGTGCTTCTCTGCTTCTCTGGTACTCTGTGTGGAGCGACTGTATTTTAGTACATGCTGTCGATAAGATCTTGTTTAATAGAGCTGTTGATAGCGCTAACGTCTTCTGTCGAGATCTTACGGTGGTGAGCCATGAGATCACCTAGTGAGGGGGCAGAGCTAGGTTCTAGTTGGCTAGCTGGATCCCATAATTTAGAACGTAAGATAGCTTTAGCACAATGGCCGTAAGCTTCTTCGACATGGATGATGACGACTAGCTTAGGTAGCTTGCCTTTCACTTCAAACTGCTCGATCAATTCTGGGTCATGACTAATCTGCGCGCGTCCATTTACCCGTAGGGTGATGGGTACGCCAGGGATTATGAACAGTATGGATACTTGAGGCGTCTCCACGATGTTCCGCATGGTGTCGTATCGCCGGTTCCCCGGACGATCTGGCATCAATAGTGTTGATTCATTAAAGACCTTAACAAAGCCAGCTGGATCACCACGAGGTGATAAGTCTGTCTTCATTTCTTTATTTTGAGAAGAGAGGCAGCAGAATGGAGAGAGCGAAATGAACTTCTGCATAGGCTCAGTGATCACTGTAGTCGCCTTGGCCCAGATACTTTCCGTTGTCTCTCCACAGAGTGAACGTAGCTCTGCTTCATTATTGATCAGATATTCTGATTTGATATTCAGTTCGTTCATTTTTTATGTTAATGCTTTTTAATTGGTGCGCTTCTCATGCCAGATGGCTTGCGAAATAGCTTGAGAGTTTTCTTCATTTGTGTCACTTTTTCAGGATTTTCTTTCGCTAGATTGGTTTTCTCGGCTTGGTCTGTTTTAAGGTTATATAGCTCGACTTTCTTACCGTCGATGAGTTTCCAATCTCCATCGCGCACTGCTAACTTGCCGCGTGACTCGGTCACTGTACTAGTTAGGGATGTTGCTTGATCACCAAATAGGCTTGCGAAGCTGTCTCTAGAGTCGATTGCTTCATCAGGCTTCAGTTCTATCTCTAGCATTTTAGCGAAGCTTGCGATGAGGTCGATCTGGTTGACAATATTTTCAGAGGTTGCTGGCTGAATTTTCCCAGGCCATGAAACGATGAAAGGAACACGAGTACCACCCTCGTAGATGGAATATTTCCCGCCAGTGAAGGCTCCAGATCCGTCATGTCCGCGGTCGGCTTCTTTAGAAGATTTACGTACTTCACAGCCGTCTTCATAACCGTCATCGTAGACTGGTCCGTTATCGCTTGAGAAAATGATAATCGTATTTTCAAGCAGCCCAGCAGTTTCGAGTGCATTCATTACTTCTCCAGTGCTCCAGTCAAACTGTACCATGGCGTCACCTCTGTGACTGAGTTCAGTTTTTCCTTCAAAGCGTTTATGCGGCGCTCTTGGTACATGGATGTCTTGAGAGGCGAAGTATAGGAAAAATGGCTTATCCTTAGAGCGGGCGGCTATGTATTCTTTGGCTTTAATAACAAAGACATCTGCCATGGTTTCATCTGTCCATAGAGCAGATTTTCCTCCTACCATGACACCGATTCGAGGAATTTTATTGATGACTGTGTTGTTGTGTTGCTTATCAGCCTTATATTTTAGCTCCGTTTTGTCTCCTTTGTTACTGTTAGGGTAGATAGTACTGGTGTGTGTCTTGGGGATATTAGGTGTGATGTAGATAGGATCACTTGGATCCAGGTTTACCACGTTATGTCCTTCCAGGTAGACGCAAGGTACTCTGTCATTAGTAACAGGTAAGAGGTAGCTATAATCAAAACCAATTTCTAGTGGTCCTGGTTTCACCTCTTTATTCCAGTCTAGGACTTCTCCCTTTTTCCCTAGTCCAAGATGCCATTTCCCAATAACAGCTGTTTCATAACCAGCCTGTTTAAATAATTTTGGTAATGTGAGAACATCTGTAGGGATGACGAGCTTGCCGTCTGGTGGAAGGACTCGGATATTATGCCTAAATCCATGAATACCTGTGAGCATAGAAAAGCGTGATGGGGTGCAAGTGGATGCAGTGCAGTGTCCGTCTGTAAACTGTCGTCCTGATGCGGCAAGTTTATCAATATTGGGTGTAGGTATCTTCTCTGAGCCATATACTCCCACATCCCCATAGCCTACGTCATCTCCATAAATAATGACCACGTTTGGCTTAGACTGAGCATGTAGTGATCCCAGCTGTATCGCTAGAAGGGCGCTTAAAGAAAGTAAATGATTGTTCATGAATAATAGCTTCTGCTTGACGGATTTTATTGTCAACATCAATCATGATTTAGCCTTTTTCAGCGAATCAATCATACATATATTAGGAGCTTGTCACAACGATTATGAATAGTAGCCGATCTAACAGTCATTTTACTAAGGTTGGAACAACTCATAATAAACTATGTTATTGTTGGTTAGGTTGTTTCGCAGCCATTAATAGAGTGCTGAGGATTAAAAAAAACAATGAAAAATTATAGATAGATAAATAAATTTTAGAGCGTATATGAAATGCCAGAAATCAATTCAGTTTCTTAGATTTTCGATATAAGAGTTGCTGAAAACTTAAAAAAACTGTGTTACTTATCAGGTCATACAACACCTTGTATTAGTGCGATGGTCTAGTTTCATTTAGGTATAGAACATTATCTAGGTATAGAATATTATTTACCCATCTGCACCATCTACATTTACTAAATCATAATGAATCCTTTATCTATTAGAAAAGTACTTTTAGGACTTGGCGTAATCTGCGCTACTTTTACTGCTAGCTATGCTCAAAAACAATACAGCGGTATATACCCACATCTCACGATGTATAATAATCAGGGAGAGTGTGGCACGGGTGCTATTGTTCCTTGGGCTGACCGACTTTGGGCTATCACTTACGCGCCTCATTTCCCAAAGGGATCTTCTGATAAGCTTTATGAAATAACGCCTGATCTGAAGCAGATCATCCGTCCAGAAAGCATCGGTGGAACTCCGGCTAACCGTATGATCCACCGCGAATCTAGGCAGCTATTTATTGGCCCACACGCGATCGATGCAGAAGGTAAGGTGCGCACCATTCCTTGGCAGGTGATGCCAGGTCGACTTACTGGCAATGCTAGGCATCTTACTGATCCTGCAGGGAAAATTTACTGCGCCACGATGGAAGAAGGTCTCTACTCGATAGACGTAAAAACTCTAGAAGTAGAAGAGCATATCATCGATGGCAACCGTAATACAAAATCCGTAGGAAATGGTGTAAAATCTAATCTTCACGGCTATCACGGAAAAGGGCTTTATTCCGGTCAAGGTCGTCTACTTTATTCAAATAACGGAAAGAAGAGTCCGGCTGCGAAGGAAAACCCGACAACAACATCTGGAGCTCTCGCAGAGTGGTATGGCGAAGGTGAATGGCAATTGGTTCGTAAAAATCAATTTACCGAGCTCACTGGACCAGGTGGAATCTACGGTAGTGAAAACCCAGAGACAGACCCTGTATGGGCGATGGGCTGGGACGCACGTTCACTCTTACTCGGTCTCTTAGAAGATAAAGAATGGACTTATTATCGTCTGCCTAAAGGTAGTCACTCATACGATGGAGCGCACGGCTGGAATACCGAATGGCCACGTATCCGTGAGATCGGAGAGAAAGACTTCCTGGCGACTATGCATGGAACTTTCTGGAGATTCCCAGCTACGTTTTCTAGATCGAACTCAGCGGGCATAGCTCCTAGATCGAACTACCTCAAAGTCATTGGAGACTTCTGCAAGTGGAATGATAAGATCGTCTTTGGTGGTGATGACTCAGCACAAAAGGAATTTCTCAATACACGTCCGTTTAAGGCTGAGCACGCTGCACCTAAGCAGTCTAACTCAAACCTCTGGTTTGTCGATGAGCCACAGCTAGATACCTTTGGCCCAGTCATCGGAAGAGGCTCTGTCTGGCTCCGCGATGGGGTAAAGGCGAACACAGCTAGTGACCCTTATCTCTTCTCTGGGTATGATCACCGCCAGTTATTGATCACTCACTCATCTGCTTCACCTGTGAACTTCACTCTCGAGGTAGACCAGAAAGGAACAGGGGAATGGATAGAGCTTCGTAAGATCACTGTAGAGACAAAAGAACTAGCAAAGCACTATTTCACTGAAGAGGAGAAAGGCTCATGGATCCGCCTCAAGGCAGATAAAGACGCGACTGGTGTCACTGCACATTTCCAGTACCGTAACCGTGATACACGTAGTAATGAGAATACAGCACTCTTCAATGGCATAGCCTCGGCAGAGCAAGAAGCAACAACTACTGGAGTCATGCGGAGTCTCGCATATAATAAGCTAGGTATAGTGACTGATAATGGGGACTACTATGAGATGAACCAACAGATGGAATTCACCAAAGTTGATAATGTTACTCAGGCGGCCAAGTTGACTAAAGAGGTAGCTCAACCTACGAACTCATATACTGCCGACGCGGCATCAGTCATCTTAGAAGAAGACGGTCAGCGCTATCGCTTCCCTAAGAATGACAGCTATAACGTGTCCGCTAATGATGCAGCCGGAGTCCGTGTCTGCCGCGAAGTAGCTACCGAGCGTGACTTGCTTAATCTACACGGCACATTTTATGAGCTGCCTGCGCGTAATGCACAAGGAGTTGCTAAAGTGCGTCCCGTAGCTACGCATAACCTCGCTATCCATGACTTCTGTTCTCACAATGGTCTGCTACTCTTTACTGGTCTTGATGCGGAGACAAAGGGTGATCATATTTTACGTAGTGAAGATGATAAGGTAGCTCTCTGGGCAGGTACAGTCGACGACCTATGGAAACTTGGTAAACCACGTGGAAAAGGTGGACCTTGGAAGGATTCCGCGGTGAAGAATGGCGTTCCATCTGATCCATATGTAATGACTGCTTATGATAAGAAGTCTGTAGCGATCTCCACTACTTCTGATGCTAATATCACTCTAGAAGTCGACATAGATGGTACTGGGCTTTGGGTAGAATACCAGACCTTCAATGTTACTGTGGGTGAAACATTATCACATGATTTCCCGGAAGCCTTCAGCGCGTATTGGGTAAGAGCTGTCAGTGATGTAGATACATCAGCAACTGTTATGTTTAACTATGAGTAAAGTCCGTAAATCACTTCTAACTATCGCCTTAGCGCTACTCCCTGTGACTACATGGGGAGCTAGCCCTAATGTCATCACTATCATCGTAGATGACTTAGGTTATGCAGATTTATCATGCACGGGACTAGCGGAAGACGTAGACACTCCGAATATTGATCAACTAGCAAAACAAGGGGTTCGCTTTACAAATACCTATGCAACAGCACCTATTTGTAATGCTTCTCGCATCTCATTAATCACTGGCTGTTACCAGCAGCGTCAAGGTCAATACTGGTATGTGGGGCCAGGATTACACGATCCAGAATTCCCTACTATAGCGGAGGTTCTGCAAAAGCAGGGTTATACGACTGGTTACATCGGTAAGTTTCATTATGGTGCAAAAGACAAGCCTGGTAAGAGAGGCTACCCTATGGACCATGGGTTTGAGTATTTTTTCGGTTGCTCTGGAGGTACTAAGCATTATCTACATCATGCTAAAAGGTACCTGAAGAAAAAAGACCAACTCTACGAGGGACCTATGTGGGAGCAAAACGAGGAAGTAGATATTGAAGGTTTTTCTACTGAAATTTATGGTGAAAAAAGCCGTGAATTTATCAAGGATAATAAGGACAAGCCATTCTACCTACAACTGTCCTTTAATGCAGTGCATAATTTCACCCATCAATTACCCCCAGAATATTTAAAAGAAAAAGGCTTAAAAGGTTTTCCTGATCTGAAGGATGGTGAAAGCTATAGCAAGTGGCGAAAGAAAATTACTTACCCCGCTCATGCAGAAGGTAGAGATTACTATCTGGGTCAGCTACACTTCCTTGACCTTGAAATAGGTCGGCTTATCAAAGAGCTCAAAGACCAAGAGATTGCCGATAACACGGTCATTATTTTTGTTAGTGATAACGGCGGATCACTCGCTACCTATGCTAATAACGGTCAGCTTAAAGGAGGGAAATACACACTCTTCGAGGGAGGCACGCGTGTCCCTATGATCATTAGTTATCCTGCCAAAGTCAAAACGGGGAAAGTAAGTGAAGTGATGACTAGCACGATGGATTTATTTCCAACGATTTGCAGACTAACTGGCGCAACTATTCCTGAAGATCTGGACGGCATAGATCTCATGCCAGTACTGTCTGGTAAGTCAGATTCGGTTCATCGAGACGTTTTATTCTGGGATACAAAAGCTCAGAAAGCAGTGAGAAAAGGTAAGTGGAAATTATTAGTCACAAATAAGACGCCCAATTCAGAGCTACAAATCACCCCAACACCTAAAGGTGAATTTCTATTTGATCTTGCGGCTGATCCTAGTGAGAGTAAGAGCGTAATCGACCAAAATCCAGAGGTGGTAAACGAGCTTAAAAAAGCTCTACAAGAATGGTCTAAAAATTTATAAACCGTAACATTAAGATATTTTAAAATTATGAATAACATCCAACAAGTCAGTCGCCGTCAATTCATAGGAAGATCTGGGGCTGGGCTGCTTAGCCTGCTCGCGTCAGGAACAGCCTTTGCTAACCTCACAAAATCCTCTAGTGAGGAATTTCTTTTTATAGAAGCTGAAGGCTTCGATGACCGTGGTGGCTGGGAGCTAGATCAGCAATCTATGGATCAGATGGGTTCACCATACTTGTTAGCTCACGGACTAGGTATCGCTGTGAAAGATGCTGTAACAAAGGCAGAATTTCCATCAGCAGGAAAGTACCGCGTCTGGGTAAGAACTAAGGACTGGGTCGCTCCATGGGACGCCCCAGGTGCTCCTGGTAAATTCCAACTAACGATCGATGGTAAGCCGCTTGCTGAGACTTTCGGCACGAAGGGTGCTAAGTGGCACTGGCATGATGGAGGTACCGTTGAAGTAGGTAAAGAAGCGACGATTGGCCTACATGACCTCACTGGTTTTGAAGGTCGCTGCGAGGCTGTTTTATTCTGTAAAGATGCAGAATTCGAGCCAACGAACGATATAGCTAAACTCAAAACATTCCGTAGGAAACTACTTGGTTTACCTACTGTTCCTGAAGATGCAGGTAGCTATGATCTTGTTGTCATCGGTGGTGGCTTAGCAGGCACTGCTGCAGCTATCTCAGGAGCAAGACAAGGACTGACTGTAGCTCTCGTCCAAGACCGTCCGGTTCTCGGAGGTAATGGCAGCTCCGAGGTGCGTGTCTGGCCAGAAGGATTTACCCTCCAGAAGCCTTACACCAAGATTGGTGAGATTGTAGAAGAGATGCTACCTGGTATTCATAAGAAGACAGCAAAGAATAAATGGTTTAATACCATGAACGGAACTGCGGCTACGAACTTTGCCGATCAGATGAAAACGGACTTGGTGAATAGTGAGCCGAACATCAAGGTCTTCATGAATCATAGACAGATGGAGACCGTGACAAATGATATGACCATCGCATCTATCATGATCGAGAGTACTGAGACGGGGCTCCAGAAAACAATCAAAGGTAAATTCTTTGCTGACTGTACAGGCGATGCGAAAGTTGGGTTCCAAGCTGGAGCTGACTACGAGCATGAATTTACAACTGAAAATCCAGTAATGGGTAGCTCTAACCTCTTTAGTGTACTAGACGCAACTAAGAAGAAAGAAGTCATCGAGTGTGAATGTAAGGATAAAAGCTCTCTCATGAGCCAGTATGAAAAGGGTGACTATGCACAGCCATTCCCTCGCTGCCCATGGGCACTGGATCTCTCAGACAAGCCATTCCCTGGAAGACTGAAGGAGAAAGCAAAAAATAATGTCAAAGATCTAAGAAAGTTTGCGAACATGTGGTTCTGGGAAAGTGGCTTTGATAAAGATCAGATAGAAGACATCGAGCTCATTCGAGATCATAATTTCAGAGCGATGTATGGAGCATGGGATACATTGAAAAATGTGGACGGACTTTATGAAAACTTACGCTTAGGCTGGGTAGCGTTCATTGCTGGTAAGCGTGAATCTAGACGCCTCATGGGTGATATAGTACTCGATGCAAGTCACTTTATAGATGGAAAAATATGGGACGACCTAGCATTCCCTTGTACATGGTCGATCGACCTACACACCCCTGAGGAGAAATATCAAGAAGGCTTCGAGGGTGAAGAATTTATATCCAAAGCGAATCACGGAAAATACGGCAGCACTCATGAACCAAGTAAGGATAACTACAACAAAAGAGTCTACTGGGGGCCATACCGCTGTCTATATAGCCGCAATGTGAAGAACCTCTTTATGGCTGGACGTAACATTAGTGTAACTAAGTCCGGACTCGGCCCTGTGCGCGTGATGAAAACTTGCGGAATGATGGGGGAAATTGTCGGTAAAGCTGTCGCTCTCTGCATCAAAGAAAAAACCTCACCACGTGGTGTGTATGAAAAGCACTTAGCCTCTCTACAGGGGCTGATGAAGCAGCCGGGTTCAACACGTAATAGTTAACATGTTTTTATCATCACACTCCTTTATATGCTAAAAAAAATCATAGCTCTCGCTTTAACATCAGTTGCTTGGAACTTAACCTTAGTCAATGCTAATGAAGAGAATCGGCCTAATATCATCGTTATTCTAACAGATGATATGGGTTATTCAGATATCGGTTGCTTCGGTAGTGAGATTCAAACTCCTCATCTAGATGGACTAGCGAGTGAAGGAGTTCGTTTCTCCCAGTTTTATAATACTAGTAGATGTTCTCCTACTCGGAGTAGTCTGATGACGGGTTTGTATTCGCATCAAGCAGGTATGGGGTTACTAAAGACTGATGAAGGTCCTAAGAACCCTGGCTTCCGAGGTAGGCTTATGGAGCGATGTGTTACGATTGCTGAAGTTCTTCGACCACAAGGCTATCACAACATTGTCACTGGAAAGTGGCATATGGGAGATGCTAAGAAGGAGTGGTGGCCACTAGCGCGTGGTTTCGACCGCTTTTACGGTTGTCCAGAAGGTGGTGGTTTCTTCTTCCGCCCATCATCATGGAAGCAGCCTCGCCATGTAGCCAGAGACAACGAGATTATTTTCGGTAAGGATACTAGTCCGCCAGAAGGCTGGTACGCTACAGATGCGTGGACAGATGAAGGTCTCAAGTTCGTAGAGGAAGCCGTGCAGGCAAAGAAGCCCTTTTTCTGGTACCTAGCGCATAACGCCCCTCACTTTCCTCTCCAAGCAAAGCCAGAAGACATTGCTAAGTATCGTGGTAAGTACATGGCTGGTTGGGATGAAATCCGAGCTAACCGCTACCAGAGACTAATTGAGCTTGGGCTGATTGATAAGTCCTGGAAACTGAGTGAACGTGAAAAAGGTATTCCGGCTTGGGATAGCCTTTCGGATAAGCATAAAGAAGCACAGGATGAGATTATGGCTATCTATGCGGGAATGGTCGACTGTATTGATCAGAACGTAGGGAAAATCATAACCTCCTTGAAGAAATTGGGAGTCTATGACAACACCTTAATCATCTTCCTTCATGACAATGGTGGCCAGTCTGGTCCTTCTCTCATGGGGGAGAATAGGGGGGGAGGTACTGCAGGCACTGTTGATTCTGAAGTTTACTACGGGGCAAGCTGGGCGAACGTATCTGATACACCATTTCGAAAGTATAAAAATTACATTCACGAAGGAGGTATATCTACCCCACTTATAGCACACTGGCCAAAAGGGATCACTGCGGAAATGAACGGTAAGATCGCGACTGAGCCAGCTCACTTAATCGACCTAATGACAACTTTTGTCGATATTTCTGAAGCGACTTACCCAAAATCATACAATGGTAATGAGATTATCCCTATGGAAGGAAAAAGCCTACTCCCTATTCTGCAGGCTAAGCCTTTCGTGCGTGAGAATCCTATCTTTTTTGAGCATGAAGGGAATAAAGGAGTACGCCAAGGTAAGTGGAAGCTAGTCGCCATTGCTAAGAAACCCTGGGAACTATACGATATGGAAGCCGATCGAACAGAGCTGAATAATCTAGCGAAAGACATGCCTGAGAAAGTTAAGGAGATGACGAAGCTTTATAATGAATGGGCAGCTAAAAGTTTTGTCAACAAAGGTAAGAAGAAGCAGAGATAGCTTAACCCGAATATTTCACGATAGGGTGTTTAGGATTGGTGCTGGTTCTTTAGCTTAGAGTTTAGGTTGCGTATTTGATGAATAGCTCCAATTGAGGGCGTTTTCATCCTTTTTAGGCACAGCTATCGCTACTCCCTCCAGT
>CALJOJ010000070.1 GCA_937981665.1 uncultured Rubritalea sp. | reverse complement strand
TTGATCATAAAATGTTACTAAATCTGCAAAATGAGACAAGATACGCTGAACAGCTAGCTCTGCTGTGAACCGCCTTGCTACGGAACCGTATGGCAGGTGGTGTGAGAGGGAAGTGAGGGTGACCTCACTCCCTACTCGATTATTTTTTATAGTGATTTAATGATAAATTTAGTAGCAGGTAAATACTAAGCAGGTGTGTGATTTTTTAACACTTTAGTAAATATTGATAGTCGGTAGATTGTGCAACTACTTAACTATTAAGTAGTTGAGGAGATATTACTGTGGCTAATTTTTTCTTGACGGATACAGTATTGGGGTTATAGTAATAACAATATTAACTAATCATTATACAAAAAAATTATGTCTAAAAAAAGATCATTCAAAATAGCTGCAGTGACCTCGCTGATGGCACTCCCATTATTTACGCTTACGTCTTGTGACTCAGGTGAGGTCGATTATGGAGGGAGTGGCTCTTTTGATTTAGGTGCTCGGTATGATGAGGATGAACTTCTCGCCAATCCAACACTTGCAGTTACAATGCCAGAGTTCCTTCTAGCTGGGGATGCATTTACTCATGATGTGCCGTTTACTCAAGATATCATGTCTTCGGAGTACGGTAGCAGTTTTCAATCTACAGATCCAGCTATTGTGGTGAATTCAGCTGGACAGATCGCTACAGCTGAGGGTGACAGTGTCACTGAGAATACCGGTTATATTTATGATCCAGATCACGCCTCATTTAATCTAGAAGAGCAAAACTCATTTCCTGCTAACTTTACCACTGAGGAAATTAGAGATGATTTTGAAAATAGAATGGAGGCGATTGAATTAGTGCCTTTCGCTCAGGTTGGTTCACTTGCTGAAGCGCTTGCTGGTGACTTTACAAGTGTTGAGGCAGCACGTGTCTATGAAGTTGCGGTTGAGTCGGTTGGTTTAATTGGCTCGGATCAAGGTGAGATATTTAGTGCGCTTTTTCCGCTCTCAACTTTTGGTGGTGAGTTCTTAACTGGAGCTACAGCGCGTATTAGTCGCTCTATCCAATACAATCCTACCACCACCAACGCAGAGTTCATAGCGACTGGGCAGATTGAAGGTAATGTCGATATTATTGATGTTATCATCAATCTACGCGTTTTACTTGAGCATGATGGTAGAGGTAGAGTACTTGCATTAGAGCCGACAGAAGTAATTAGAAATAGTGGTGTCATTGTAGAATACAATGGTATATTTACTTGGACATACACACATACTGGAACATTCACATACACTCCCACTGGCTTAGGCTTTTAATTTAACTATTTCATTACTAACTTTTAACTCTTTTTAAAAAATTATGATTCTATATACTAAAGTAACTTTTTCTTTATTAGTTTCTGCATCCTTTCTCATGGTGAGTTGTGATAGCACTGAAGTCCCCTTTGGAGGCGTGGAGCTGAGCGATATAACACCTACTGATTCTACAGTGACTGCTGGGGAACTCTTTACTTTTCAGGATATACTCAATCCTGGTGAGGATCAATACCTTGAAACAATACGTGTGACAGCCGATAATATTGCAGTAGTTGGCGATATTTCATTTGATTACGAGCAGGCGAGTGAATTTTCAGCTCTGCTTACCGCATCGATTCCTACTGAGGAGTCAGTGAATGAAGCTGTGGAACAGATGTTTTCTATTGCTAACTCAGCTAACTCTGAGGTCAGATCGTTGTTAGCAGTGTCAGACGCTAGTGAGGATTCGCCAGATTTAACGGAAGAAGAGCTAGATAGACTTATTGAGCTTATGAATGTAAACGGTGCTGGTGTCTCGCGTCATCCAGACGGCTCACTACAGATGGTTGCGACCCCTTTCGTTCAGTATCTCATGACTTCGACTTCTAATCAGCAAGATCGTTCTGAGGGACTCATTGGAGGGACTTACGCATTAGAGGCTGCTTCCGAGGTCATTATCTTTCAAATCACTACATTTCAAGATGAAGAAAATAATGGTTTTCGCTTTTACCTACCAGTTATTGGAGAGGAAACTCTTGCAACAGAAGTATTTGAGCAGGGTACATACACACTCGAGCTTAACAATACGATTGGTTTCTAATATAACAGCTTAGCTTGCTAAGTGTATTATTTTTATTAACGTCTCGCAGTATATACTGTGGGGCGTTTTTTTATGGGAGGGTTCTGAGCATCTTGCTTACCTTTTCCATGTTCTTGATACCTGGGGAAGACTCCGCTCCTGATGCTACATCGATCATGTGTGGCTTGACTGTAGCTGCTTCTGAGATGTTATCTGGTGTGATTCCTCCTGCCATGATGACTTCTAAATTTGGATGTTGTTTCATGAATTGAGTGGCGAGTTTCCAGTCGAAACGTTGACCGGCTCCACCGTATTCTGCTACATGAGTGTCTAACAAGACGCGCTTACTTATTACCTCTGGGATATTGATTTGCTCATCACGAGGTTCTATTCGAATGACTCTGATGAACTCCATGTTACTGTTGGCGAGTTCTTGGCAGTAGGCATCGTCTTCATTACCATGTAGTTGTGCTACGTCGATGAGGTCATCTGCTAAAAGTTGTTTTACTAGGTTGATATCTGCATCTACAAAGACGCCAATACGTTCTATTCTTCCATGGATCTGTGTAAGGAAAGCCATTGCTTCTTGTGGTGCGATGTAGCGCTTCGACTTGGGGTAAAAGTTAATTCCTATAGCGTGGACGCCGAGGTTGACGAGAGCTAGTGCATCTTCCGAAGTGGTGACTCCACAGATTTTAAGTTTGGTTGTCATAGTATTATGGGGAAGAGTAAATCATTAGAGAATGAGCATGCAGTCACCATAGGAGTAAAAGCGATACTTCTCTTTCACTGCTTCATGGTAGGCGTGGAGTGTGAGTTCTTTCCCGGCAAAGGCACTCACGAGCATAATCAGTGTGCTCATAGGCAGGTGGAAATTAGTAAGCAGACGATCTACTACCTTAAACTCAAAGCCAGGGTAAATGAAAATATCTGTAGCTCCTGAGGATTCGGTTAGAGATGGGTTTTGCATACCTAAGCTTTCTAGTACGCGGGTGACGGTAGTGCCGACTGCGGTTACTTTAGGTGCTGAATTTATTTTTTGCGCAGCTCTATTAGAGAGTGAATATTTCTCCGAGTGCATGTCGTGGTCGAGGATGTTGTTAGCCTTGACTGGTCTAAATGTTCCGACACCTACGTGTAGGGTTAGAAAATCATGCTCTAGCTTACTGAGTATTTCTGGTGTGAAATGTAAGCCGGCGGTGGGGGCAGCGATAGCGCCTTCTTCACGAGCAAAGGTGGTCTGGTAACGGTCTAGGTCTTTGATGTCGCTGTCTCTTCCCATGTAGTGGGGGAGGGCGAGCGAGCCGTGCTCATGGATGTCGAGTGGCTTATCCCACTTGATGATGCGGTTCCCATTTTCTTGGGTGGCGGTGACGGTACCTGTGCTCTCGCCGACTTCGATGGTGCGGCCGACTTTCATTTTTTTACCCGGCTTGACCATGCATTCCCACTGGGTCTCGTTGATGCGATCTGTAACAACGATTTCAATGCTCTCATCGTTAGAAAAAATACGAGCCGGTATGACCTTAGTGTCGTTGAGGACAAGGAGATCATTTGGCTGCATATACTCGGGGAAATCTGCGAACATTCTGTGCTCTATCTTCCCTGTGTCTCTGTGAACGACGATCATGCGCGAGGCTGAGCGATCCGCTAGTGGTCGACTAGCAATGAGTTCTTCAGGGAGGTGGAAGTCAAAGTCTTTTGTGAGCATGGGACTATGTGGTAAGCGTATGTAGCAGAGAAAATGCTATTTAGGGATAGGTAGAATTTCTACCTCGTAACCATCTGGATCTGTGACGAATGCCATCTGACGTTTTTCGGGATCAGCGAACTTTTCTCTCCAGTCGCCTGGCCAGATTTCTATACCGTCATTTTCTAGCTTATCGCAGTATGCGATGACGTCAGGCACGCCGACACATGTGTGCATAAGGTCTTCTGGGAATTCTACGTTATAGTCAGGGGAGTAAGTGAGCTCTAGGAAGTGCTCAGATCCAGGTAGATGCATGAAGGCAAGTTGGTTGCCTTGTGGAGATGTCTTCTGCTGACCTAGCTCGAAGCCGACCTTGGTGTAGAAGTCAATGGATGCTTGCGGGTTAGAAACGCGGATGCGGGTGTGTAGAAACTTGATCATGATGATTGATTCTGTTAGATGGTTTGAAGTTATTCGTCGGTGATGATGCGGTATGAATCTTTGCTCTTACGGATGACGAGCATATCTGCTGCTATCGTTGGCTGCCAGCCATTATTATGTCCGTAATCAATAATTTCTTCGAGCCATCTTAGGTCAAATACTTTAGGCACTTGAGCGATGAGCATTTGGCCGTCGATAGCCTCATTATAGACAATTCTTACTTCAGTGCCTTTTTGAGTGGCGTAGGCGATCCAGCGATATTGGACGTCGTCTTGACAGAGGATTTTACTACCTTTTTGTGGTATTGTTTTGCGTTTATGTATGGCCATGATGATGGTTGTTGTTAGAAAATGTGGTTAAAGTGAAATCCAGAGGCTTTTGAGGTAAGACTCGCCGGGGTATTCAGCAGGCATGTCTAGCTCTGTGATGGATTGATAACTGGCTAGACCACGTTTGACTAGGAGATTGAAGTCTTGGGAGCTAAGTTTTCTGCAGTTAGTGGAGGCCAAGATCCATCCGCCGGGAGCGGTACAGGCTACAGCTAGCGAGATGAGCTGATCATAGTGAGCCTCTACACGGAAGACTTTGCCTTTATCATCTCTAGAAAATGTTGGGGGGTCGAGAATGATTCCGTTAAATTTTCTCCCCTGTTTAGAAAAGCGCTTTAGCCAATGAAAAGTATCACCTTTACAGAAGTAGTGTTCGCTAGGGTCGAGTGCGTTAGCCTGCATGTTTAGCTTGGCCCAGTCAAGATATGGCTGAGAGAGATCTAAGGTAGTAGTGGTGGCTCCTGCGAGTGCTGCACAGACAGAAAATGCACCAGTGTAAGCAAAGGTGTTCAGTACTGTGTCACCCGGTTTTGTTGCATCACGTACACGCTTACGGTTGTCGCGTTGATCTAGGAAAATACCTTGAGAGTAGCCAGCTTGAAATGAGATCTGGTAGTTTACTCCAGACTCAGAGGCTATGAATGGTTCGTCTTGAGATGGTCCATAGAGGTGAGTGGGGTCTTCTTTCTGTTGTCGGTCTAGTCGTTTCCAGTATACAGTTTTTTTTGAGGCATTCAGAAATTTTTCTACGCCTTGTGGGAGTGTTTTATCACGGGTAGATATAATCCAGCGGTCAGCAAAGGTTTCGAGGAATACATCATCAAGACCATCGCCAAGACCATCGAATAAACGCAGAGCACTAGTGTCTTTGTCATTGAGTAGCTTGCTACGTTTCGCGATAGCTGATGTGAAAAGTGTGTCCATGTGGTGATTTCTTTCGGTGGCTTGAAGCTGCTAATATGTAACCCTAGATAAGAGGAAATGAAAGCTTGGATTCTAGGAGTAAGTGTAATACTATTTTTAGTTGAGGAAGTTAGTTAACCGCAAGCTTGTTTGTATAGTCGTAATTCTTTCATGTATAACGGCGAAGGGTTATGATTAGATTAAAAATCTTCTGGTTATACCATTTCTTAAAATAAAAAGGGCTTTTTTTATAATATGTGTTAAGCTCAATTCCGCATGTCCTGATATGCCGCAATATTCTCTCTTGTTCGTTTCTTGTTCTTGTGCGGGTGGAAACACCCATGGTCGGCGTCTTTGTTCATGACTATGCGGCGCCTTATCACCACCAAGTCGAATTATGCTTATCGCCATGCACTGCTTGTGGCCTTTGTACTCGTGGTGTCTTCGGTGGTCCAGTCGTTTCGTCGGCTGTTGGTTTCGTCCGAATTTTGTGTCATTTGTGCTGGTGTGTCAGCCTGCTGCATATTGCGTAGGCGGTTCGCCTGTGGCCACTATTCAATTCGATCCCTTCGGTGATTTTGTGGCCTCCGCTGGTTTCTCCAGCATACTTCTAGGCTTTCCTTGCCTTGCGGTGGAGGTCATGCGCTGTGTCCTTATTGGTGCAGTTTCTTTGTCATAGTTGTGCTACTGCGTTGTAGTGCCGACCTTTTCGTGTTGTCTTGATCATCGCGCTGCAGTTTTCCGGTTTCAATCAGCAATTCGCTGATAACTTGGCCCTCATCGTGAAATAGTCTTCCTCATGTTGTACTTCTTGATCTGTTTGATAAGTGGAGATTCATGTATTCTCGCTGCTGCCGCGGTTGTTTGACGTGTACTTGTGCCGATGTCAAACTGCCAACGCGCCCTGTGTGGCTGCCGGGGAAATGCTTTGATATTCGCTCATTGGCTACAGGACGCTCACCTCAGTGTGTACTGATATACACACACCTTCTCTTTTGTTCGTGTAGGGTAGCACACCCTCCGATGTTCCTTGCAGCTGGCGTCTCTGTCGTATTTTCTTGGAGGGCAACAGTCTGGTGATCCCTTGCAGCTGGCTTGTTCCTTGTAGCAGCGCTTGCTATGTTTTCCCTTTCCAGCTGTCATATTTGTTTCGGCTTCGTGATACCCGGTTAGTCTCCTCCTGAATCTTGTATTCCAGCGTCCTCCTATGATCAGTAGCTGTCATTCGAAGTGTTTGTCGCTTCTCTCTTCGTTTTCCGGGTCGAGCTGTTATGTCTTGATTTCCTGAGCCAATTTGATCCGTCCTGTGCGTTCCAGGTTGGTTATTTCATGAGCCGATCTTGTTTCTTGTGATCTCAGGTCGATGGTTCCTGAGCTGCTCTCCCGTATTTGTCGTGTGCATCCGGGGCCGATCGTGTCCTCTGTCGATCTTGTAAGTCTTGTGATCTCAGGTCAAAGGTTCCTGAGCCTCTCCCGTGTTTGGCTTGTGTATCCGGGGCCGATCATGTCCCTGTGCCGATCTTGTAGGTCTTGTGTTCCCAGGTCAATATTTCCTGAGCCTCTCCCGTGTTTGTCTTGTGCATCCGGGGCCGATCATGTTCCTGTACCGATCTTGTATGTATGTCTCTTGTGTTCCCAGGTCGATGTTTCCTGAGCCGCTCTCCCGTCTTTGTCGTTGTATCCGGCGCCGATCGTGTTCCTGCTGTGCCGATCTTGCATGTCTTGTGTTCCCAGGTCAATGTTTCCTGTGCCGCTC
>CALJOJ010000069.1 GCA_937981665.1 uncultured Rubritalea sp. | reverse complement strand
AGTGTTGTTCGGAATACTTCGACTTTAGCTTCATCTTTTTTTAGGTGGCTGGGTCTGGGCACTTTTAAGCGCCCTCCGAGCTTTCCCAGATGATAATATACGCCTTTCACGCTGAGCTTAATTTGGTGTTCTTCACGAAGCCAAACTTGAAATTGTTTCGCTGTTCTATACGCACCTTGCTTTAGTTTTTCAATCATAGCTTCTTGTACAGTAGTCGTCACAGAACTTTTCCGACCTCCCCCATGAGAGCGAGATAAAACTCCATCTAGTCCTTTATCTCTAAACAGTTTTGTCCAGACTTGGATACGAGAACGAGCCCGACCTACAATCCCTGCAACTTCATCATAACTTTTATCAGTTTCTAACAATAATTTTATAGCGAGAAGTCTTTCTTTTTTCCATGCTAATTTTTCAGTTTTGTAGAGAAGCATCACTTTATCAACTTCGTTACGGTGTCTATTTTTCCACGTTTTCTTGCCATGAATTGAGCTTAACACATATTATCAAAAAAGCCCTTTTTATTTTAAGAAATGGTATAACTCCTGCTCCATTGCCAATTTCTGTAAGCCACAAAACCCCTGCTGATCTAGAAACACACAGCGTGTCTTCGGAAAGTGCACGGGAAAATCATCAGCCAGCTCACCTACACCCGCAGGCCTAATTCCCGTCTTCTTCCCACCCTGATGCTGTCCATTTACAATAATAGCCTCAAGATCAAGTCCTGCAAAAATTCCCCCGCCAGACAACAACGAACCTCTAACTAGCTTCTCAAGATAAACACCTTCTTCAGTAGAGACCGACACACCATCGTAACAACAAGTAGCCTTACAACGACTCATCTCACAAGGACGCAAAAGCACTTCAAAGGCAGCATGATCCACACGCGCTTCCCTGATCTGGCTAGCTAGTACCTTTAAGGTCTCAGGGGCATCGATCGTATTTCTCATCATCTCTCTAGCCCCGAACCGTCGAACAGGTCTCCTTCATCTACAAATTTATTTTTACATTATAATCCTTTAGTGCATCTAAGTGCTCCTCCAGATTAAAGGTAGCAGGCTTGAATGCCGCTCTACGTTCTTTCCCCTGCTCTTGCCTTTTCGCGCTTCTAACAAAACGTCTTATTGCAGACTCACTATCTAATACTAATCCAGGAACAGCAACTGATTTACCACTTTCATCACGAGCCACCATCGTAAAGTAGGACGTGTTACAATGCTTTTTATCACCAGTCCGTACATTCTCAGCTTCTACCCTAACACCGACAACCATCGAGCTTCTCCCTACGAAATTCACCGTTGCCTTCATCGTCACCAGCTCGCCTACTTCTATAGGCTGCAGGAAATCTACCTTATCCACACTCGCGGTCACTGCATAATAACCAGAGTACTTCGCAGCACAGGCAAACGCGATCTGATCCATTATTGATAAAATATAGCCTCCATGAATCTTCCCGCTAAAATTAGAATGAGACGGTAGCATAAGTTCTGAAATGGTAATGTGAGATTCTTCAGGTGTTTTATAAATAGACATAAGATATTAGTTCGTTTGTGAAATCATTGATTGCAAGAAATGTGCCAAGAAAGCGATCGTCCCTAACTTAATAAACCTTACCCGCAGTAACCTCATAGCGGCTCCATGAATCCAAGCCGAGTTCCTCACTAAGCCAGTCCACATTCGTAGTCGTGATCAGCTTCTGAGACCCCTCTGGCAAATGCCCCATCAGTGCATTTCTGCGAGTCGGGTCTAGCTCACCGAATATATCATCCAGCAGATAGATCGGACACTTCCCTCCGCGTTCGTGTAAAATTTCACCCTGTGCTAACTTCAGTGCCAAGGCCATCGTTCGCTGCTGTCCCTCACTTGCATAATCGCTAGCAGCCATACCATTTATAGTCAGCTTCACCTCATCTCGGTGTGGCCCTGCTAACGTTTGCCGCTGACGTCGCTCGCTCTCATAAGTCATCTCTAGTGCTTGCCGCATATTTCCACCACAGCCAGAAACGTAATCCATCCCGAGCACCTCATCTAACCCACTGATCGCCACCTGTACCGCTGCTGCACGCGGCATCAGACCTCTCACTACCTCATCTCTAACAACATGTAACACATCCCCGTACTCGATCAACAGCTCACCAAACGCCCGCACCTCTTGGTCCCTATTTCCACCATCCTTCAATAATAAATTCCTAGCCTTCAGCACCTTTCTGTACCTACTCAGAGCCACCCTATATCTGGGGTTAATCTGTGAGCAGAGAAAATCCAAATAATGCCTTCGCACCCCACCGCTCCCCTTGACTAGCTCAACATCTTCATTCCCCATCCAGACCACCAGACCGCTATTCTGCAGATACGCAGACTGAGTAGACAGCTCTTCGCCATCCACAGACATCACCGCTTTCCCTTTACTAAAATTTACTTTCAGCGAGAACTCATCATCCTCACCAGCTTCCCCCGCTATCCCGAAGCCCGCATGGTCAAACTGTACCATCGGCTGCAAACGCTTCGCCCTAGGAGAGCTCAACCTCAACAACACGCAGACCGCCTCAAGAATAGACGTCTTCCCCTGCGCATTATTCCCCACAAAGATCCCACCACCACTCTCAAGTTCGAGCGACAATGACTCGAAACAACGAAAATTCTGGAGACGAAGAGAATGTAACATATGATAATAAATTACCCGCTCTTCACTATGAAGAAACTGGATACGCAGCAGCTATCTTATCAGCCCACTCCTTCGCCTTCTGCGAGAAGCTCTTATCCATTTCCTTATAAGTAATGCCACGAGAAACGTTGATCGTATCCGGAGCCTTTCTTCCGCTACCAGAGAGCGATGTCAGGTCACCGCCCTGTGCTCCTAAACCTGGGATAAGCAGTGGAAAATCTTCCACTCGCGCCAACACATCTTCACTCGCATTCGTGAGACCTACCACCATCCCCACATCAGTCTTACGCTTCTCTTCAGCCGCACGCTTACAGATATCCTGCACCAGCTCGAACACGTACTTATCACCATGAGTTGCTGGGTCTAGCTTCTGCCGCATGAAACTCTCGCTCCCCGGATTAGATGTCACAGCCAGCACATACACACCTTTACCTTCCCAGTCCAAGAACGGCTCGATCGTGTCATATCCTAGGAAAGGATTAAGCGTCACCGCATCCACATCCCAGTTCTCAAAATAACTCTTCGCATAATACTTCTGCGTCTCGCCGATATCAGAACGCTTAGCATCTAAGATCACTGGCACCTCCTTAGGCATCTTCCCTAGGAGTTCCTCTAAAATTTCCAACCCACGTATACCCATCGCCTCAAAGTAAGCCATATTAGGCTTAAATGCCGCAGCATACTCCCAAGTCTCTCCCACCACTCGTTCAAGAAATTCTGGTACAGCCTCTATACCAGTTGTCCCTGATGAACTAGGCCTAGGATCTAGCCCCACACATAATCTTGACCCAGTCGTCACCAATCTCTGCTGTAATTTCTCTCCGTAGCGCATGGCAAACATCATCATTCACCAGCCCAATCTTACAAGTGTAAATAAATAATGATTGCAGATCTCTCAGCATATTCCAGAATCACAACATGCAAGAAGTCACCGAACAAATGCGCAATTTCCTCCAATTCATCGCATTACAATTCATCAACAACCCTGACCAAGCGCAGCTCAAAGTCACAGAAGCCACGGATCAAGAAAATCATATCCGTTTTCGTCTCATCGTATCACAAGAAGACATCGCCATCCTCATCGGTAAAAATGGCTTCACCGCCAGCGCCATTCGTAATGTTCTCAAAGCCGCAGCTATCCGAGAAGGAATCACCACCAATCTTCAAATCGTTTCTCACGAAGAAGAAAACATCAGAATAGCTGCCCTAGAAAAAGGCGCAATCATCCAAGATAGAGAAGCCCCCCAAGAGCCCCATGACGAAGCTGACGATGACCAGTTAGAAGGTTAAATAATTGGACCACCACTTCCTACTATATACATTAGCAGCGAGCTAGACTATAGATCCATCTTGACCTTTTCTTATGAGACCTTTAGCCCTTGTCTATGGAGACACTCGCTATCGCTCTGGGATCACTCATTCTTTATATCATTGCTTATAACACTTACGGTAAATGGTTGAGTCAGAAAATTTTCAAACTGGATAAAAATGCCCTCGTTCCTGCAGTAGAAATGGAAGATGGAGATGACTTCGTCCCTACCAAGAAAGGCATCGTCTTCGGTCACCACTTTACCTCCATCGCAGGTACTGGCCCGATTGTTGGTCCAGCTCTTGCGGTAATGTGGGGATGGGTTCCCGCTCTTCTCTGGGTACTCTTTGGCTCTATATTCATCGGTGCGGTTCATGACTTTGGTGCACTCGTTGTTTCTCTCAGAAATAAAGGCCAAACCGTTGGTGATGTAGCGGGTAGGGTCATCACCAAGCGCGTGAGACTTCTATTCCTTCTCATCCTAGCTCTAGCACTCACCTTAGTACTGGCTATTTTCGGTCTTGTTATTGCCGTTGTCTTTAGACTCTATCCAGCAGCCATCACACCTTGTCTGATCCAGATCCCGCTCGCACTCATCGTCGGAACCATCGCTCATAAAAAGAGCTTTAATATCTTGATCCCGTCGGTCATCTCGCTCGTCGTTATGTACCTCTCAGTCGTATTTGGTGACATCGAGCTCGTCCATGGATTTAATGAAATGCTCAAAGGCTGGAGCATCATGACCTGGGTCGCAGTACTACTCGTCTATTCCTACGTAGCATCGGTACTACCCGTCTGGACACTCCTTCAGCCACGTGATTATATTAATTCCCTTCAGCTCATATCCGCTCTTGGGCTCGTAGTCGTCGGTCTTGTCTATGCAGGCATCATGGGAGGTAGCCCTATTGACGGCATCCGCCCACCACTAGAAATAGTGGCTCCAGCGGTAGAAGCAAATGTCACGGTCAAAAACTTACCTCTCATCTTCCCATTCCTATTCGTCACCATCGCATGTGGTGCAGTCTCTGGCTTCCACAGCCTCGTCTCATCTGGCACTTCTTCTAAGCAGCTCAAGTGTGAAACTGATGCCAAATTCGTAGGATACGGCTCTATGCTCACCGAAGGCTTCCTCGCCGTCCTCGTCATCCTCGCCTGTGTCGCAGGCCTAGGACTCGGCTATACTGACACTGATGGTAATTTCCTAACAGGAGTCAATGCATGGGACTCTAAGTACGCGGACTGGGGCAGCTCAAAAGGCCTCCCTGCTAAGGTCAGTGCCTTCGTAGATGGTTCTAGTAACTTTCTAAAAGCCCTCGGCTTGAGTGCCGCCTTCTCCACAGCTCTCATGGGAGTCTTCGTAGCATCATTTGCAGCTACCACACTTGACACCGCATGCAGACTCCAGCGCTATGTCCTACAAGAACTCGTAGGTTGCTTCGTTTATAAAAACGACACAGAGAAGACCGTCAGAACCAAGCCACACCCACTCACCAATAAGCACCTCGTCACCATCGTCGCGATCGGTGTAGCTTACATCATCGCCGAGATCCCAGCTATTAAAGGAGCTGATAATGTATTCGGCAAGCCAGGCTCAGGTGGAGTCATCCTCTGGCCACTCTTCGGAGCCATCAACCAACTCCTTGGAGGCCTCGCCTTCCTTGTCATCCTCTTCTGGATGAAGCGTAAGAACCTTCCGATCTGGTTTGTAGCTATCCCTACGTTCTTCATGCTCATCATCCCCGCATGGGCGATGCTCTATCAGGTATTCATCGCAGCTATTGGCTCAGACAAGAGCTGGATAGAGCAAGAGCAGTGGCTACTCGTCAGCATGGGCATCTCTACTATTCTGCTAGAAATCTGGATGATCTGGGAAGCACTCCACGGATGGAAGAAAATTAAGTCACAGCCTATTACAGAACCTGTTTAACCGAAGTTTTTTACTCGCTATTCAGCCGTGATCATGGAAGTTTAGCGCCATAATGATTTTCCAAAGTTTACTAAGAAACACAGAAATCGGGTCTAACTGCTACATGTTGGATACCGGTGACTGTAAAATAGTCTTCGATGCAGGGATGCATCCTAAAGAAGAGAGCACTCAAGCCATGCCTCAATACGAGGAACTTGAGCACAATTCTGTCGACGCTATTTTCCTAAGCCACAGCCATCTCGACCACGCAGGTACCCTACCGGTACTCATGCGTCACCAGCCAGATGCACCAGTCTACATGACCGCAGCTACTGCTGGTCTAACAGACGCACTGCTACACAACTCAGTAAACGTGATGCAAAGCAAGAGAACGGAACTAGGCATCACTGACTACCCACTCTACGGTCACCGCGAACTCGATAGACTAGAGACCCGCTGGGAGAAACGCGAATACCGCGAGAGAATCCCGCTCACAGGTAACACATCAGCAGAACTCTATGATGCTGGCCACATCCTTGGATCAGCTGGCATCCTGATTGAAAAAGACGGTCAGCGTATCTTCTACACTGGTGATATTAATTTCGAGGACTCTACACTCATCACAGGCGCTAAATTCCCTGAAGAAAACATCGATACTCTCATCATCGAGACCACTCGTGGATCTTCACCACGACCACAGGAGTACGACCGTGAACAAGAAGAACAGAAACTCTGTGACGCTATTTTAGAAACCATCGATAAAGGCGGCTCCGCACTACTCCCAGTCTTCGCCATGGGCAAGACTCAAGAAGTGCTCACCATGCTGCATAAGTTCAAGACCAGCGGCAGACTCCCAGAGAAGACTCCAGTATTCATTGGCGGACTCAGCACTAAGATGACCATCCTCTTTGATGAGTTCTCCGAGACCACACCACGCCAGATGCCAGGCTTTGAGATCTTCAGAGACATGGACGTCCGCGCCGCCTCTAAGAAAGGCTCACGTAAGCCGATAGCCTACCAGCCAGGAGCTATCTACGCCCTCTCCAGCGGAATGATGACTGAGAAAACGACGTCTAACAGCTTTGCTCAGGGATTTATTTCTAATCCTAATAACTCACTCCTCTTCGTAGGCTACGCAGCTCCGGACTCACCAGCAGGTGCCATCCGTGAACTAAATAAAGGAGACGTCATCAAGCTCAGCCAAGACCTCCCACCAGTGCCATTTCAGTGCCGTATGGATGTCTATGACTTCTCCGGTCACGCAGAGCGCGACTCACTACTAGACTACATGCTCAAGGTAGCACCGAGAAAGATCTTCCTAGTCCACGGTGATCTCGAAGCCAGTGAGTGGTTCCGTGATCAGCTCGCTGTTAAGTTACCAGACACTGAGGTAATCATCCCGACACCGACGAAACACTATAATCTTAACTCTTAATATTCAGAAATCAGTACCATGAATAAACTACGTACCATCGCATCATGTATCGGAGCAGCTACTCTTACATCTCAGGTGTTCGCTCAGGAAGTTCCTGTAGAAATCCCGCAGGCAGCCACACCAGAATCCATCATCCAGGCAGCCACAGAAGCAGTAGCGAAAGCAGAAGAAAACGCAATCCCTAAGATAGCACCTGAAAAGGTCAAGCCGACCATGAGCTATGGACTTGGTTACCAAAACGGTGAGCAATTCGGATCCTTCGGATTCATCGCTGATGACTTCGATAAAGAAGCTTATATCAAAGGCCTAATCGATGCACTTTACGGCAAGAAATTTGCCAATGATGAACTAGCTTACGATGAAGCAATGAAAGCCTTTGAAAAGATAGTCACTGACCGTGAGATCTCCTTAGCAAAAGCTAATGAAGTTGCTGAAAAGGCTTTCTTAGAAGAAAATGGCAAGCGTGAAGGAATCATCACCACTGAGAGTAAGCTCCAGTACGAAATCATCACAAAGGGAACAGGCGAAGTCTATAAAGCATCTACTGACAACTCCACTACTCCTGTTTTTATGATCCACTGTAAAGGTCAGATCCTCGACGAAACAGTCATCATGGAAACACCCAAAGGTGAAGCATTCCCATTTGATCTTAACGTTCTACCAGGTATCGCGGAAGCCCTCCAGATCATGCCTGTAGGTTCTAAATGGAAGCTCTATATTCCATCTGCACTTGCCTTCGGTGAGCAGCGTCAAGGACCGAGGATACCACCAAGCTCGATGCTTATCTACGAGATCGAACTCACAGAAATCAAAGCAGAACCAGCTCAACCCATGCCCAACAACCCATTCGGGCAACAGCCAGAGCCACTCGCCCCAGAACCAATCGTACCCCGCTAATCATTATGCAAATTCGTACAGGAATCGGTTATGATGTTCACCAGTTTGCACCTAACAGAAAGTGCATTCTTGGTGGTGTTGACATTCCATCAGAGCTTGGCCTACTGGGGCACTCAGATGCAGACGTCCTCTGCCACGCTATTGCAGATGCCATCCTCGGTGCACTCGGGCTACCAGACATAGGCTACTATTTCCCACCAGATGACATGAGCATCGAAGGCATCTGCTCACTAGACATCCTCAAGAAATGTCGAGCTCTAGCTCAAGAACATAAAGGAGTGATTCAGAACATTGACTCTGCACTCGTGGCGGAACAGCCGAAGATAATGCCTCACCTCACAGAGATGAAGGAAAATATTTCCCAAGCCCTAGGCATCACACCAGAGCAAGTAGGCGTCAAAGCCACAACCAACGAGACCATGGGATTCGTTGGTAGAAAAGAAGGTATTGCCGCAATGGCCACGACCTGTATAGTGATAGAATGAGTAATATCAATGACTTACCCCAAGAACAGCGACCACGTGAAAAACTCGCTAAACTTGGGGCAGGTTCATTAAGTGATGCCGAGCTGATCGCCATCTTCCTCAGGGTCGGAGTCAAAGGCGAAAGCGCTATCGAAATAGGTAAACGACTACTCAACACCTATGGCAGTCTCAGCCAGCTCAGTCGACTCACTATATCAGATCTATCCAAAGAGCACGGGCTAGGCATGGCAAAGGCTGCTCAACTCTGCGCATCCTTCGAGATAGCATCCAGAATAGCTCGTGAGTCAGTAGTCTCCACCCCCATCAACTCGCCCCAGCTCATCTATGATGCGATGGCCCCTGTTGTCAGAAACCAAACAACCGAGACACTCTACGTCATGCTCGCCGACACTCGGCTCTGCCACATCCGCACCATCCCTATTTCTAAAGGCACAGTAAATGCCACCATCTGCCATCCGCGGGATATCTTAAATCCAGTAATCACGAGTCAGGCCTACGGCTTTATCCTCATACACAACCACCCATCTGGGAACCCAGAACCTAGCCCTGCCGATAATACCGTCACTCGCCAACTAGTCGATGCAGCTAACCTCATGCAGATAAAATTTCTCGACCACATCATCATTGGCCAGAGTATAGATGGGAAAGACCCCTACTATTCTTACCGTGAAACTGGTAATATTTTCTAAGAAAAAGCGCTAACATATCCATGACATGTTAGCGCGATAAATTGCTAATCAGTTAGGTCTAAATCTAAATTACTGCGGTAAACCAGTGTTACTTGGCTCTGGCGCAGGAAGATCTGGAATAGTTGGTACCACTGGACTGAGGTCAGGAATCTGGAAAACTTCTGGTTCAGGCACTGGAATCGGATCAGGTACAGGTACGTCTACTGATGGCACACCTGGGATGCTAAGACCCGGATCAGGGACCACAGGCACTGGCTCTGGAGCAGTGATATTAGGCACCTCTGCTAGTACATCATCAGGAACACCTATACCCTTAATCTCAGGCTCTGGAGCCACATCAGGCACTATAGACTTAACTTCCTCTTTGGGCTTCCACGTTGAGTTAGGCACTGAAGAAGACTGTGTAAGTGACCCTTTAGTGACAACCATCACACTGGATACATAACCAGCCTCACCACTCTCGGTAACGACCTTGATAAAATCTTTCTCACCACCAACCACTCGGAGAGTATCGCCTACCTTAAGAACCTTCTTGAAGCGATCACCTGCCTTAGGAACTTTCGAGAAAAGAGCTGCATCAGGAATGACTACTTCTACAATGTCGCCATTACTGAATCCATGATTATTACTATTCACAGATGACCGAGAAGATGAAGCTGTACCACCTTCAGAATTCGTAAATGATGATCTACCATCTGGTCTATCTAATGGGTTAGAGGCATTACCAGCAAGCGGCTTCTTAATTGTAGACACCGTATTCTTATAAGTATTACCTACAGAGTTTTTTACATTCTTCAATGTATTCTGTACTGAACTACAACTCACATAGAGAAGAGATGATGCCCCCAAAACAGGAAGTGCAACATGAGACAAACGGCTGATTTTTTTCATACCTGAGTTATGATACAAAATAACTTACTGGTCAAAGAATTTTCTTATTTTTCAGTCAAATAAGAGCTTTAATTAGCCAGCCCAAGCTTTAGCTAGAGATTACACTATCTCGCACATTATCACCACTCTCCTGCTATCACTCTTTAAAATTACACTAAACCCTAAAGAAACCTAGCTGCCATACTACTTCAGCCAACGAAGATAACCCAGCAAACATAAGCCACCGTGCATCACACATTGGTCTTTGGTGAAATAAAAGGCTTAATTATAATAAAGCTAAATCAATAGCAACTCTGGCAGAAAACCTAGCTTAGCCAATGTACATGCCATCATCGACATCTTCACCAAGATAGCTAGTCGCTGTCTTCTCGTCTAACATCCCAGCATTTCTAATACCTTCGAGCGTCTTGCGACTACCACGCACAGTATTAGGCCCAGCTACCTTATTCTTCACAGCTCCCACCACAGTAGGAGTCACTGCTAGCATCCCGAGACATGCGAGAGAAAATGCTACTGGTCTTCTAGCTCCACGATGCATCATATCTCCGAGCATGATTCCAGCTGCTACACCGAGTACACTTGGTGCGGCTGCAGAAGACACTTCTTTCCAATTTTTTCTAACTTCAGGTTGGGAATACTTCATGCCTTTTTATAAACCAATTCCACAGATATAAAAATCAAATTCTTTCTCTTTTATTACTTTTCCTTCTCATCATTCATGTCATCTTCCCTCCATGGCAGATACATACGCACTCATTCTAGCAGGAGGAAGCGGCACACGCTTCTGGCCGCTGTCTCGTGACTCCAAGCCCAAGCAACTACTCAACCTCTTCGGTGACACCACCTTACTCAACCAGACCATTGACCGTCTGAAAGATCTTATCCCCTTAGAAAACATCCTCATTCTAACAAACCAGCTGCAAGAAAAGGAAGTACGTGCAGTAGCATCCGAACTGCCAGCGGGAAACATCTTTGCCGAGCCAGCCAAACGTGACACAGCGCCAGCCATCGCACTCGGAGCAGGAATCATTGCTGCCCGTGATCCAGAAGCCACCATGGTCGTCCTCCCTGCTGACCAGCTCATCGATGACGTAGACGCATTTCACTCAGTCATGTCTGACGCCATCAAGACAGCTGCTCATACAGACGCTCTCGTGACCATCGGCATCAAGGCCACCTGGGCCTGCCCATCATTCGGCTACATTGAGCGTGGAAATAAAGCTATCATCTCAGGTCTAGAACTAGAGCACCCACCACACGAAGTTGTTAAATTCCGCGAAAAGCCAAACACAAATCTTGCTGAACAATTCCTAAGACAAGGAAACTTCTCTTGGAACGCAGGCATGTTTATTTGGTCTATCCCCACGCTTATTAAGGAACTCAGCCAGCACACACCAGAGCTAGTACAATTCATCTCAGAGATAAGAAATGCTAACAACATCAAGGAAATCGTTAACGCGCAGTTCCCTGACCTCAGCCCTATCTCTATCGACTATGCCCTCATGGAGAATGCCAAGCGCGTGCTAAACATCGAAGCTACCTTCGACTGGGACGACGTAGGCTCATGGATTTCAGTCTCCAAATACCTAGAACAAGATGCAGACCATAACGCCACTAATACTCCGTTAGTCAATCTTGACAGTCAGAACAACATCATTTTCACCAAGTCAAAAGACATCAAAGTAGCACTTCTAGGAGTGGATGACCTCATCGTCGTTCAGACTGAAGACTCCATCCTCGTGGCGAACCGTCACCAGGCAGACGACATCAAGAAGCTTATAGAAAAGCTCCCCCCAGAGCTAAAATAAAAGCCTCTCGCAAAGATATATCACACATCTAAGAAGAACATTACCTAACACAACATGGCTATCAACGTAAGAACCCACGCAGCGGACATCCTCGAATACTGGCTAGAAGGCAGACACTATGCAGACAGCCTAGTCAACCGCTGGCAGCGCGAGGAAGAGCTCTCTAACGAAGATAGAAACCTCCTCAATGCACTCGTCCTCGGAGTCATCAGAAACCAAAGTCTGTTAGACCACTTCATCGCTCACCTCAGAGATGGGAAATGTGATATGGAGCTTCGTAATGTCCTCCGCGTCGGCATCTTCCAGATCCTCTTCATGGGTGTAGCAGACCATGCAGCAGTGAATGAAACCGTAGAAAGCACACGCAAAGGCCTCCGCGGTCTCGTCAATGCCATCCTCAGACGCACACTTAGAGAGAAAGAAGAACTGCTCGCTCAGATAGAAACCTTACCACTAAAAGTCCGTTTCTCTCACCCGAAATGGCTCTGCAACCGCTGGCTAGAAACCTTCACAGAAGAGCAAGTCACCGCCCTCATGCAGTGGAATCAGGCCCCATCCACTCTTGCCTTTAGAATCAATCCACTCGTCCCAGAGGCTTATGACATCGTCACAAGCTCACCAAGCGTCGAGCAGCTTGAAGGACACCCAGAATTTTACACATCTAAGAAACTGCCAAAAAGTGACTGGATGGAAAACGGCTACATCTACATCCAAGATCCAGCCACCCAGCACGCAGTAAATCTCCTCGCTCCTAAAGCTGGCGAGACCATCCTCGATGCCTGCGCTGCCCCAGGTGGTAAATCCACCCAGATCGCAGCCGCCATGACCAACAAAGGCACCCTCATCTGCACAGACTCCAATGAGAAGCGGATCCCCCGTCTCTTAGAAAACCTCGATAACCTCAACGTCAAAATCGCAGAAACAGAGGTATTCGACTGGCTAGATCCAGCACCAGAGAAATGGCACGGCCACTTCGATGGCATCCTACTAGACGTCCCCTGCTCTAACACCGGTGTCCTCAGAAAGCGTATCGACGCAAGATGGAGACTCACTCCAGAGAACTTCGAGCAGCTCCGCGAACTCCAGCTCCGCATCCTAGAAAATGCAGTCCCATGTGTGAAGCCTGGCGGAAGAATAGTCTACTCCACATGTTCTATCGATCACGAAGAAAACTCGACACTCGTCCAAGCTTTCCTCAAAATGCACCCAGAGTTCCAGCTCACCGAAGATCAACAAATCTACCCATTCGAGCACCAGACAGACGGAGCCTATGCGGCAGTAATCAAGAAGAAAGCTTAAAGCCTACGTATTGCTTCGTTCCATATTTGAAAGGGATACTTATCCCTTTCAAATATGCGCCTTATTCTACTTGTTTTATTCTTTTGCATCAAGATCGCTAGTTTCCAGAAGTCCCCTATATTACGACTCTTTTTTATTTCAATGATGACTGAGCACCTTCAAGAAAGGCCTGGATGTAGTCTACATTCTCATCTTCTGCTCTGATTCCTAAATAAATCTGCTTGAACAGACCTGATTTCCCTAACTTCACCGCAACGATTCCATAACGCTCGGCATACTCATTCACTAGCCAACGAGGTAATGCGGTGACTCCTCGACCACAGGCTACCATCTGAATCATGATCTCTGTCGTTTCTATGATTTTCTGATGTTTGACTGTCATCCCTTCGGGAGTCAGAAAGTTTGTGAAGATGTCTAAGCGATCAGAACATACTGGATAGGTGAATAATGTCTCTTCGCTTAAGTCTTCTGGGTTCACGTAGTCTCTATCTTGAAAAGGATGATCTCCGCTGATCACTAACACCTGTTCGTAGTCGAAGACTGGCAGGAACGTGAGCTCTGGTTTTCTAACTGGATCCGGAGTCACGATGATATCTATCTCGTGTGCTAGCAGAGCTTCGATCCCAGCAAACTGAAATCTCTGAATGACATCAAGATCAACCGAAGGCCAGTCCTGCAAGTAGTTCTTGGTAACTGTCTGGAGCCAATGGTAACAAGGGTGACATTCCATTCCTATTTTTAGTAAGCCTCGCTCTCCTTTACTGAACTGCAGAAGTTGCCCTTCTGTTCTCATAAACTGAGGGATAAGTCGTCGAGAGGTATTTAGCAGATATTGACCCGCTTGTGTCGGGATAAGCTGCCTTCCCTTTCGTTGCCAAATTTTGACACCAAGTTGATCTTCTAATTTCGACATACTGTGACTCAAGGCCGACTGGGTAAGACTCAAGGACTCGGCAGCAGCGGTCATACTCCCCTCTTTTTCTACAGCCAAAATGATTTCGAGATGGATTCGCTCTAAGTAAGTCATAATTCAATCAATGAGCTCAGCTCATAGAACCATGATTAGATACCATTTTTATTCATAGATCAAGTCTGATAAGGTGCAACCTATAAATACACGATGATTCCCTCAGTCAGCTCGAGGGAGTAGCCACCTAGTATTCAACATTAAATAACAACTAACAAAATGATAAGCCAGACTACACCACCAGAAACAGAGAACAATCACGCGGAACACAAAGGGTTCTCCTACTCGATACAAAGCATTAGATTTGATGAAAATTATCAACCAGCAGAAAGCACGAGAGCCACGACTAATTTCGCCAATTTAGCCAGAGGTGAGAGCCGTCAGGATAACTTGCGAAACGCCTTAAAGATGATTGATAGCCGTTTCAATGCATTAGCTTACTGGGATAATATCAAGGGTGATCGTTACTCACTTCAGTTAGAAATCATCTCTGTCCATGTTGATATTCAGAGAAATGGCGAAACCTTCCCTTCTATTGAGATTCTTAAGATTAAGATCTATGATAAGAAAACGGAAAAACATATCGAGGGAATCGTAGGCAATAACTTCTCGTCCTACGTTCGTGACTATGACTTCAGTGTCCTGCTACCTGAACATAATAAAAACCAAGACGAGTTTAGCATCCCAAAGGACTTCGGAGAACTCCACGGAAAGCTCTTTCATGACTTTCTGAACTCCCCTACGTATAAAGAAAATTTTAGTAAACCTCCTGTCATCTGCTTAAGCGTCTCAGATAATAAAACCTATCAGCGCTCTCATAATCAGCACCCTATTCTGGGCGTAGAATACTTCCCCGACGGCAGCTCTCTAACGGAACAGTATTTCAAAAAAATGGGCTTCCAGGTACGCTACTTCATGCCCACTGATAGTGTGGCTCCATTGGCATTCTATTACTTTGGCGACTTACTGACTGACTACACGAACCTAGAGCTGATAGGAACGATTAGTACCATGGAGACATTTCAAAAAATCTATCGTCCTGAAATCTATAATGCCAATGCTGCAGCGGGCTACCTTTACAAACCTAACTTAAATCATCAAGACCACTCGCTCACTCAGATTGTATACGACCGTGAAGAGCGCAGTCAGCTAGCGATTAAGCAAGGAGCTTTCACACAGGAAAATTTCATCACCCCACACCAAACTATTTTACAACAGTGGTCAGTGAACTGCGTTGTCTAGATCGACCTACAAACACACCCTATTTCTAAACTATAATTATCATGAATACATTATTACCAACTTCCTCTGCCGGCAGTCTACCTAAGCCATCTTGGCTCGCAGAACCAGAGACGCTGTGGTCCCCATGGAAACTAAAAGGAGAAGAACTCGCTGAGGCGAAAAAAGATGCTCTACGCATCTCATTACAAGAGCAACATCATGCTGGGATTGATATCGTTAGCGATGGCGAGCAGACGCGCCAACACTTCGTTACTACATTTATTGAGAATCTAGAAGGGGTAGACTTTACCAAGCGTGAGACGGTAAAGATCCGAGACCGTTATGACGCTAGTGTACCGACGGTCGTAGGCCCAGTGAGCCGTCGAAAATCAGTCTTTGTCGAAGATGCGAAATTTCTCCGAAGTCAAACTGACCGACCTATCAAGTGGGCATTACCTGGTGCGATGACCATGGTAGATACTCTGTATGATGCACACTATAAGAGTAGAGAAAAACTCGCTTGGGAATTTGCTAAAATACTGAATGATGAGGCGAAGGAGCTCGAAGCTGTCGGAGTGGATATTATCCAGTTTGATGAGCCTGCATTTAATGTCTTCTTTGAAGAAGTAAACGACTGGGGCATCGCTTGCTTAGAAAGAGCTGCTGAAGGACTGAAGTGCGAGACCGCCGTGCATATCTGCTACGGATATGGAATCAAGGCGAATACAGACTGGAAAAAGACGCTCGGTACTGAGTGGCGACAGTATGAAGAGATCTTCCCTAAGCTCCAGCAGTCGGGCATCGATATTATCTCATTAGAATGTCAGTGTTCTCGTGTCCCGATCGAACTCATAGAACTGGTCCGCGGAAAAAAAGTGATGGTAGGAGCCATCGATGTAGCTAAGAATGAAATCGAAACACCAGAAGAAGTCGCCGCTACTCTTCGAGAAGCGCTAAAGTATGTAGATGCTGATAAGCTCTATCCCTGCACTAACTGTGGAATGACTCCTCTCTCTCGTGAGGTCGCGAGAGGAAAGCTCAATGCTTTACGAGCAGGTGCTGACATCGTAAGAAAAGAGCTGACAATACAGTAACAATAACTACAGCTACTAATCGAACCTGAACAAGAAGAATCATCCACTTGAAGGCTTCATCATATGACTATTATTGAATTCATCACTACAAATTCACCTGTCTTCTTAGGTTTAATAGCTACTGGTATCTTCGCCGGAATACTCGCTGGCTTACTCGGTATTGGTGGAGGAATAGTCATTGTCCCAGTGCTATTCTTTCTCTTCCAGAGCCTTGGGATCTCACCAGAGTCCGCCATGCTAGTAGCGACAGCGACCTCACTCGCTACAATAGTGCCGACCTCGATTAGCTCTATCCGTTCACATGCAAAAAGAGGCAATGTAGACTTTCGCTTACTAAAACGCTGGGCTCCATTTATTCTCATTGGTGTACTCGCTGGAAGCTTATTAGTCACCAGAGTCAACGGCTCTTGGTTGACGATATTGTTCGGCCTGATCGCCAGCTTATCAGCACTCAACATGTTATTCAGGACTGGTAAATCTGCACTATTCACTCAGCTACCTGGTAAGGCTGGTCAATCCTTCATCGGCTCATCGATTGGCTTCTTCAGCTCAATGATCGGGATCGGTGGCGGAACGCTCACTGTCCCAATACTCACTATCTATAACTATCCTGCTCATAAAGCGATTGGCACAGCGGCAGCCATTGGACTCATCATTTCTCTACCTGGAGCACTGACCATGTGGCTATTCGGGAGCACTCCTCCAGACGCCCCAGCAAGTACATACGGGCTAGTCAACCTCATGGGCTTCTTCTGTATCATGCCTCTAACAGCCCTATTCGCCCCTGTCGGAGTATCCATAGCTTCTAAGCTAAACGGTGTAAAACTAAAGAAAGTCTTCGCCGTCGTACTGCTCACTACGGGCATCCGCATGCTAATTCAGCTATTCGTCTAGAGAGAATAGATCATAGCCACCTCATTGGCTATGATTTCTATGCCGGATTTTACAGCCTCTGGAGCCATCGTGTAAGTCACACGGATGCATTCATCTGTATGAGCCCACTGTATGTCTTCTTCATTTAGCCCAAAGAAGAAATGATGACCTGAAACGACTAGAACACCGCGTGCTTTTAATCGTTCGTAAAGCTCCTGTGTCGTGATCGGCAGATCCTTAAACCATAACCACAGGAATAGCGCACCTTCGCTGACGTGCTGACGATATGGGAGATGATCAGGGAAAAACTCTTTTATCCATTGTTGAGCTTGGAGAGATTTCTCCTTATAGAATGGCTTTACGATCTCATTACTTACCTTCAAAATTTCCCCAGACTCAATCAGTGGCCCCATCAGAGCCTGCCCCATGTTATTGTTCGCCAGCCCAACTATCGCACTCATGGAGCTCACAGCTGATGCTATTTCCTCGCTCGCTACTACGATGCCTGTTCGCGTCCCTGGTAGCCCAATCTTAGATAAACTCAAGATCAAGATCACTTGCTCATCCCACATCGGATTCGCTTCTGCAAAGAATATGTTAGGGAATGGCGCGCCATAAGCATTATCAATAATCAGCGGGATATTATGCAGCTTCGCTAAGTCAGCTAATCTTAGCACCTCCCCATCTGTTAGAACATTTCCTGTAGGATTAGTAGGACGTGAGACACAAATAGCAGCGATATCATCAGTCACTTCAAGAGCATCGAAATCTACACGGTACTTAAACTCATGCTCACCGATCTCCTCAATAATAGGCATGTAAGCTTTGAAGAAGTCCTTATCCACCGATTGATTTGCATAGCCGATATATTCAGGAACTAGCGGTAATAAAATTTTCTTGGTACGGCCATCAGGCATCTTTCCAGCTAGGGCATTGAAAAGAAAGAAGAATGCAGTCTGGCCGCCAGCAGTAATTGCGATATTTTTCTCAGTGAGATCCCAGCCAAAATGCTCGTTCAGCATCTTGGCTAACGATTTCAAAAACACAGGTGTCCCCTGCGGCGGATCATAATTTCCAACTACCGACTCGAAACATCCATGTGCACCAGCTGGAACATCCATCATCTCATCCATCCGCTTACGCCAGAGAGCATCCACCTCCGGAATGTGTGCTGGCTGACCACCACCTAACATAATCATTTCCTCACCGCCTGCAGCAGCTTCAGCGAGAGCATTACCCAGGTCATCCATCAGCTCACCGATCCCGCTACCGAGACATAGCCTCTCTCCAAATGTTGAAAATTCTGTATTCATGTTAGTTAAAGTTCGTTCACTCTAATCTTACTTCCTAATGTGACAACTCAAAACACAACCTCTGCTCGTGAAAAAAGGAATCTAGATGATTTAAGAAGAAGCATAGCTACGACCTGCTATTGATCTAGGAAAATACATTTACAAAATCCGCATTCTTCATTAAATTCAAGGCATGCGTATTATTTCCGTCTTCACTGCCCTAGCTCTTAGCCAGACTAGTATTCTCAGCGCGCAGAAATCTGGAAATAACACTCTAACAAAAGATCCACTTTATCAGGAAGCTATCGGAGCTCTCAGCGACCACCTTCCTAGTATCGCCAGTGATAAATTCAACCTCCTTCTGAAGCAGCAGATTAAGACTAAGTCTCTCAGTAAGGAACAGTACCTGCAGCTCATTTTTCTACTCGCCGAATCTCAGGTCAGAGCAAACAAGCCGCAGGAAGCTATCCAGTCACTTTCTAACAAGCTCATCGCCGAGAACCCAGATGCTATCTTCTGGCGCGGCCAAGCTCTCGCAGCCTCAGGCAGATATAATGAAGCCATCGAAACGCTGGAAAAAGCTTCGCCTAAGTCAAAAAACTATCAGCTAGGTCAGCTCAAGATAGCTAACCTAGCCATCGCTCTCGGCGACATTGATAAAGCACTCAACATTCTCAAAACTAGTATCAATAAAAGTGAAGATGTCTCCACTCAGACTTACCTTTCATTGGCTAATCTCTACCTAACTAAAGAGGAACCAGAGAATGCGAAAGAAGTGCTCAAGAAAGCTGAGTCTATTGAAGCATCTGAATCACCCTACATTGCCGTGAAGCAGGTCATGCTAGCTCAAGTCGATCTCTTAGAGAAGAACTACGAAGCTGCAATCTCGAAGCTACAGGAGACTTTAGCTACTGAGAAGCTAAGCTCTAAAACTGAGAACTTTGCAACACTCAAGCTGGCTGATGCATACTACGCAGCTGGCCAAAATGAATCAGCCATTAATACCCTCATAGGGCATCTAACTAATGAACCTAACAAGCTCATCAGCCCGATGTTCATTCGTCTCGGAAAATGGATACCGAATGACACTCCGATCACTGATCCCTCTATCAAGCAACTCAGCACATGGGCAAACCTCGATGCTGAACAGTCAGCTGATACACTCACCGAGCTCAGTGCATCACAGATCAACCTCAGAGCCTATGCTCATTATTACTACGCAAGATTCCTAGCAAACAATGCTGAGCCAACGAGCATGACCAAGGCGGTTGTAGAATTCAATAAACTCAGAGAGCGCTATCCTAGCCACATTCTCTCGGGCACATCACTATCAGACTCTGCTGTGACGCTCCTCACACTCGGTCGAGTGGACGAGACTAAGGAAGTGCTACAGCAGATCCAGACCCTCACAACCCCCATCGCACCGCTTGTAAAACAGCAAGCTGGACTACTCTTAGGCAAGCTAAACCTAGAGCAAGAAAACTACGCGGAAGCGGCAAAGGCATACCAAACTATCCTCGAATCCACGAGTGGTGACACTAAGGTAAGCGCCACGATGAATGCTGCGAACAGCTATCTTCAAGCAGCAGATCTTCTTGGATTCTCTAAACTCCAAGAAAACACTGAAGATCCTGTCATCTTACAAAACCTTCAGCTCGAGCACGCTCTCTGGTTAGCCAGAAATAATAAAATCGATGCTCGAAACAGTCTGCATAACTTCACTAGAGAATACCCAAATCACCCGCGTATCAATGAGACTTTGCTCAGTCTTGCCCTGCACTGTCTGAACATCTCACCACTTGATGTAGAACTGGCAAATCTCACTACACCACAAATCGATCTCAACATACTAAACGACAACCAAAAGGTAGATCTTCATTATCTAAAATACCGAAATGCAACCTCGCAGAAAGACTACGCAGCAGCAGCAAACATCGCTCAGCAATTTCTGGATCAGTTCCCCAAACACTCAAGAACTCCAAATTTTAATCTCTATCTAGGTCAAGCACTCTATCACAACGGCCAGCATAATGACGCACGCCAAACACTGCTTAAAATGGCTCAAGCATACCCAGAGAATCCACTGAAAGACTTTGCCGAGTTCTATGCCGCCATGTCTGCTAAACTCGAAGGCACTCCGCAGTCTGCTGATGAAGCCATTTTATTACTCTCAAAAATCTCTAAGTCACAGTCTCCACTTGCTGCTGAAGCACGCCTCCAGCTAGCGCGACTCTACACAAATACTAACCAAGCAAAACTTTCCGCAGATACCCTCAGCGCAGTTTATAATAAGCAGCCAAAAGGTAAAAAAGACCTAGATCTTAGCCTCACACTCGCCACTGCCTATCAAGCCCTCGGTGACGCTGATGAGAAATATTTCCAGTCAGGAATCGCTATTTACGACGAACTCATTAACCAATTTACTGGCAACGATCAGATATCCAACAAGCTCAAATATCACAAAGCCAAGCTACTCCAGCAGATGGGTAAAGACGATGATGCATTCGCCATCTATTACTCAGTTATCAACATCGACACTAAGAAAACGCCTACCTGTGAGTGGAACTACTACTATCGTTGCGGCTTTCGAGCCATCACCATGCTAGAAGATAAAGAAAACCCAAAGGCAGCGATGGAAATAGCAAAAAAAATGGCAGCAACCAAAGGTTCACGCTCAAATGAAGCTGCAAGCAAGGCACGCGAATTAGAAAAAAAATACATGATCTGGCAAGAATAAACTCAACAGGATGAAATTAAATCATCATAAATATGATTAATACTCATTCTATCGTTCCCCATTCAAATACGTCAGCACCGCAACCCTTCTACTATAACAAGCTTACTATCAATAAAAAGCCACCTTCTATAGGCATCTTTCTGACATTATACTTCGCACTAAAAATAAAGTGCCCTTTTTCTAAGACATAGCTTGAAATACTCAATCCTTTAAGTTACCAGTTCTTCAAGTTCACTAACACATCAAACACACTAATGAGCAAATCTACCTGTTCTCTATGCCAACTTTGGCATTCATCCATTGGAAAAAAAATCATCGTTGCTCTAACTGGCATCGTTCTCGTATGCTTCCTAGCTGGTCACCTAGCTGGTAATTTACTTATGTACTCAGGGGCAGAAGCCTTTAATGCGTATGCAGAATTCCTCCACAGTATGCTACACGGCGCTGGTGTTTGGATAGCTCGTATTGTTCTGCTTACCTGTCTTGTCCTTCACGTAGTTGCTACTATCTGCCTAGTTCGTTCTAACAGAGAGTCAAAAGGTCAAGGCTATGAAAATGAGAAAACTAGCGTTGCTTCAGGCTCATCACGTATCATGATCTGGTCTGGACTTACTATTCTCTTCTTCATTTTTTTCCACATCCTTCACTATACAGTAAGAGTAGACAGTGAGCTAGCTGGACTAGGTGACAACGGAGACGCATACGCAATGGTAATCCTCGGATTCCAGTCTTGGTATGTAAGTCTCTTCTACATCATTTCTATCACCCTACTCTGCTCACACCTCAGCCACGGTGTAGCATCTATATTCCAGACACTCGGTCTCAGAACTCGTAACAATGCACAGCTCATCGAAAAAGGAGCACTCGCATACACAGCCATCATCTGGATCGGCTTCGTCTCTATACCATTCGCTATCTACTTCGGCCTCCTCGATTAATCATTTCTAACTCTAACATTTTCTAACAATGTCACTCATTCCAAACGTTCCAGAAGGTCCAATCGAGCAGAAATGGACAAAGCATAAGATGGACTCAAAGCTCATCAACCCTGCTAATAAACGTAAATTTACCGTCATCGTAGTAGGCTCAGGTCTTGCAGGTGGATCAGCAGCTGCCACACTCTCTGAGCTCGGCTATAAAGTGAAGTGCTTCTGTTACCAAGACTCACCGCGTAGAGCTCACTCTATCGCGGCACAGGGTGGCATCAATGCAGCGAAAAACTACCAGAACGATGGCGACTCAGTACACCGTCTCTTCTATGACACTGTCAAGGGCGGTGACTTTCGCTCACGTGAAGCAAATGTCCACCGACTCGCTGAAGTTTCTAACAACATCATCGACCAAGCTACTGCTCAGGGTGTTCCATTCGCACGCGAATACGGCGGCCTCCTCGACAACCGATCATTCGGTGGAGCACAGGTTTCCCGTACATTCTACGCTCGTGGTCAGACTGGACAGCAGCTCCTTATCGGTTGCTACCAGGCACTTGAAAAAGAGATATCCAAAGGCGGTATAGAAATGCACACTCGTACTGAAATGATGGACTTAGTGACAGTTGACGGTCACGCTAAAGGCATCGTAGTACGTGACATGAAGACTGGTGAGATTTCAACTAACGCTGCTGACGCTGTCGTACTAGCTTCTGGTGGATATGGTAACGTTTTCTTCCTCTCTACTAACGCAATGGGATGTAACGTAATGGCAGCATACAAGGCGCACAAAAAAGGAGCCTACTTTGCTAACCCATGCTACACACAGATCCACCCTACTTGTATTCCAGTAAGTGGTGACTATCAGTCTAAGCTCACTCTCATGTCTGAGTCTCTCAGAAATGACGGTAGAATCTGGGTACCTAAATCTAAAGAAGATGCAAAGGCTATCCGCGAAGGTAAAAAGAACGCAAGCGACATCGCAGAAGACGACAGAGATTACTATCTCGAGCGTAAATACCCATCATTCGGTAACCTCTGCCCACGTGATATCGCGTCACGTGCTGCTAAAGAATGCTGTGATGAAGGCCGTGGTATTTCACCTACTGGACTCGGCGTTTACCTAGACTTCAAAGATGCGATCGCTCGCCTAGGTGAAGATACTATCCGAGCTAAGTACGGTAACCTTTTCCAAATGTATGAGAAAATCTCTGGTGAGAATCCATACGAGACACCAATGCAGATCTTCCCTGCTGTCCACTACACGATGGGTGGTCTCTGGGTAGACTATAACCTAATGTCTAACCTACCTGGACTCCACGTCTTGGGTGAAGCAAACTTCTCTGACCACGGTGCTAACCGCCTCGGTGCCTCTGCTCTCATGCAGGGACTTGCTGACGGCTACTTCGTGATCCCTGCTACCATTGCCAACTACCTTGGTACACAGAAACCAGGTTCAGTGAATACTGATCAGCCAGAGTTCAAGGAAGCAGAGAAAGCAGTGAAAGAGCACGTTGCTAAACTCATGAACATCAAAGGCACCAAGTCAGTGGATTCATTCCACCGTGAACTAGGTAAAGTCATGTGGGATAAATGTGGTATGGAACGCACGAAAGAGGGCCTCGAAGAAGCAATCAAGCGCATCCCTGAGATCCGCGAAGACTTCTACAAAAACGTCCGCATCCCAGGATCAGCTGAGGGCATGAACACAGAGCTAGAAAAAGCAGGACGCCTCGCTGATTTCTTAGAATTTGGTGAGCTAATGTGTCACGATGCACTCAACCGTGAAGAGTCATGCGGTGGTCACTTCCGAGCTGAGCACCAATTTACGGTAGACTCTCCGGAAGTGAAAAATGGCACCACACAAGCTGGTGAAGCTCAACGTAATGATGACGAGTTCACCTATGTGGCGGCTTGGCAATATGGAGGTTACGGTGAAGCTCCTATACTTCATAAAGAGGCTCTTGAGTACGAGGCTATCAAGCTCTCTATTAGAAGCTACAAATAGTCTAACTACCCACTCCAAAATCATTCACGGCCTCAGTCATGAGGTCGTGCTTAGCTCATACCATTTCAAGAGTGCTATGAAGTTGGCTAGGTATTCTCTTAAGCACAAAGCTTCAGACGGATATTATCGACTAGCAATAATGCTGCGATAGCTATTGCAAATATCCCCATAGGAAAACTCTTTCATATGAAAACCATTAACACTTATGATTAATGGTATCATCCCAAATTAGATTGCATCTGTAGAATGTAGCGTCCACCACACAACTAGACAGCCACATAACACTAAATATAAGCAACTTAAAACAAAAGCAAGCCATCCTCAATCCTAGAGTTAGATCAAAGCTACCATCCATTCATCATTTGATCATCACATCGTTTTTAGTGAGCTTCCTGTTTCAACATATTAAACTTGTTTTAATTTCTTAATTTCATACAGAAATGCAATCAATCCATACTATGTCAGCTTCAGAAATTCAAAACAATTTTCCTAATAATCAAGAAATGGAAGGTCTTTTCCCAGACCTTCAAAAATTAACCTTAATCTCAAAAGGAAAGGTTAGTTGTGTCTATCATGCAAATGACACCTTAAATAACCGTGATGTTGTGATTAAGGTTTACCCAAAAGACCTTAGTTCTGACAAAGAATACCTGGCCTTATTTAATGATGAGCTCAATGCGCTCAAAAAAATCAGAAATAGATCAATAGCTAAAATCTATGATTCAGGCGAAGTAGATGGTCACCTATTCACCATCATGGAATTTGTAAATGGTAGACCGATGCATGACTCTATTGATGGAAATATTATCGAGACCATCATAGCTGCCAAGATAATCAATAATGTATGTATAGGCTTAGATGCTGCGCATACTAAAAACATCACTCACCGAAACATATCCCCGCACAACATACTTTTGAATTCTGATGCAAAACCAAAACTCATCAACTTTGGTTTTACTAAAAATTTATACTCTAGTGATGAAGACGACTGGGGTAAATCTGGCTACACAGCTCCTGAAGCTATTCATGACCCTCAGAAATCTGACAAGCGTTCAGATGTATATTCAGTAGGAATTATCCTTAAGCAAATGCTAACAGGTACTCAGGCTTCAGATTTCACTAAAAATACGGCGGATAATGAAGTCATAACAAACATCCCTAAAGAACTTCAGCGAATCATTGATAAAGCCACAGCGAAGTCACCATCAAGCCGCTATTCATCAGCAGGCACAATGGGGCTAGTTCTCATGGACGCTATTGAAAATCTAGAGGATGCAGCAGAAAGCGGGCTGAAGACTGCTACACCTGCGCATCTTGCAGCCGGTGCACAGCTTAAAACAGCTACTCCAGCTAATAAGAATAACGCATCTAGAGTAAAAGCAGGATCAGCAGTTACAACCAATCGCATCAAGGCTGAAACTAGTACGGCGTCTCAATCAAGCCATTCCTCTTATGTAGCAGCGCCTACTACGACAAAAAGCAGCAGTGCTTTATACGCTTTTTTACTTATCCTCATCTTGGGCGCTATTCCCCTTCTCATCTATGTATCTAAAAGCTCTTCTTCTAATACCACGAACAACACTGTTTCTGATTTTGTAGCTCCCCCTATTATAGATAAGCCATATATAAATACGGAGGAAAAGCCTAAGACCACGAACAACACTGTTTCTGATTTTGCAGCTCCCCCTATTATAGATAAGCCATATGTAAATACGGAGGAAAAGCCTAAGACCAAATCTAAAAAATCTAAGAAATCTAAAAGCAAAACAAATCCTGTTGAAAAAAACCCACCCGTAAATGATTCAGAGAAAACTAAATACGGAACTTCTTCTGGAGTTATCGCTCCGTTTGCCCCGACCAAATAGAGCACGATTAGCACTCCGACTTACCGACCTCCCAGCAATACTATCATTCTAGCCCACCTAAGAATCACATTGATTTTTAGCTCTTTATTACGCATAATATAACCGTGACTGACCAGCCCAGCATCGGTGATAAATTAACATACTTCGCCCTCATTACCCTCGAAAAACCTATCAGCCTATTGCCAACATCTTGTATGTGGCGCTTCGGCACAGTTCTGGGTCGTATAGCCCATCGCTTCGCTAAGAAACGCAGAGCTATCGTTCAGGCTAACCTCAAGATCGTAAACCCAGAAATCAGTGATCTAGAGCTAACTAAACTTTCTCAGGAGGTCTTCAGAAAATCATTTGGAAACTTAGCTAGCACAATGAATACAGGTTGTGTTTCATCAAAAAAAATCCGCCAGCTAGTAACTATTAATGATCAAGAACGGGTCGAAGGTTTAGACAATGACAAAGGCTGTATCCTACTTCTCTTCCATATGGGTAATTGGGAAATCACATCTCGAACTACCAAGCTATTAAACACCAGCAAACCTGTCGGTGCCATGTATCGTCCACTCAACAATACTCTTATTGATGAACATATTAAGAACAACAGAAAAAGAGATGGATCTCAGCTATTTGGCCGTAAAAAAGGACTAATCCAAGCCTGTAAATTTCTAAAAGGTGGTGGAATGTTAGCTATTCTAACAGACCAGCACTCTGGTAAAGCTGGTGTCACTCTTCCGCTCTTTGGAAAAGAAACCTCGATCACTCCGCTCCCCGTCATACTAGCTCAGAAGTACGACTGCCCTATCTTGCCTGTCACCGTTAAAACCACTGCACCAGGAAAATGGGATCTCGACTTCGAAAAGCCATTTCATGTGCCTAAAGAACTCGATAAAACCGAGGCAACAAAGCTCCTCATCCCTATCATGGAAAAAGTCATGAAAGAACACTGCTCAGATATATTCTGGCTACACGACCGCTGGAAAATCAAAGGCAGCCTTTAACAAAAGGTTTTCAGGCGTCACCTCCACTATGCTACAAGTGCTTCCCCATCAGAGGAAGCACATGAACTTAGATGTATTATACGACTTAATAAGTTATTTTCGTTGAATTTAGCACGATTTTTGTTACTATCTACACATGGCAAGATCACGGAGAAAACTTGATATACATGGACAAGCTGATGAGGTATTAAAACTCTTCAAAACAACCAAGCCTGGT
>CALJOJ010000068.1 GCA_937981665.1 uncultured Rubritalea sp. | reverse complement strand
CTGACTCTCTAAGTCCTCGATGAAGTCACGCTCTAAGTCATACTCACTCTGATAGCTTTCATTCACCACACAGTCCTTCTCGTATCTATCCAGAACGATGAAGTTTTTTGACTCGGCGATGGTTTTGTAGTTGGTCATGATTCTTCTTCGTTGTTTTCTATGATGTTTTGCTGAGATAGTCTTTCTTTGACTTCGATGAGCGCATTATGGAGCTTTTCTTCGATGAGCTTTTTCGGGAGAAGCTGCGTCCAGTATTCAGCGACCATGATGTTATCTTTCTGCATGTTGAGTAGTTCGACCTGTTCCTTACCTGCTTCAGCACAGAGGATGAGGCCTATGGGAGTTTCCTCATCTTCTTGCCTCTCGTGCTGGTTCAGCCAGTTTAGGTAGAGTTCCATCTGCCCTTTATGACCTGCTTTAAAACGGCCAATCTTTAAATCAATCGCCACGAGTCGTTTGAGCTTGCGGTGGTAAAATAGCAGGTCGAGATAGAAGTCATCACCATCGATAATCATCCGCTTCTGGCGTTCTACGAAGGCAAAGCCCTTACCTAGTTCTAGGATAAAGAGCTCCAGCTCCTTCAGCAGGGCGTTTTCAAGGTCGTTCTCTAAGTATCCTTCCTTGAGTCCTAGAAAATCTAGATAATAGGGGTCTTTAAAATTACCGATGAGGTGGTGCCCATCGCTTATAGCTAGCTTCGTGTCAGCTATTGCAGAGCGTTCATAGGCTTTACGGTCAATCTGTCGTAGTAACTCGCGTTTACTCCATCTGCCATCAATGGCTTGGTTGATGTAGAAGATCCGAGCGTCATGGCTCTGAAGCGTTATGAAAATGGTGAAATGCGTCCAGCTCAATTGTGACACCAGTGGTGACACAATCTCAATGTCGGGAAATAACTCGGCAAACTGCATCATGCGCCGCAGGTTTCTAGTCTCGAAGCTTTTACCGTAATGGGTGGTCAGGTTCTTAGCTAGGGAGGTTACGACTTGCTTGCCATATTCTGCTCGCTCACCTTGGAGGACTTCTTCATTGATCCTTTTGCCCACTTGCCAATAGGTCATCGTTAAGAGGTGGTTGACGGCGGTGACCGCCTGCTGCTGCCCTTGCTCGATTAAGCTCCTTAAATCCTGTAATAAGGTGTCCTCCTGCTGAGGTGAGAGGCTGTTATCAGATGATTCACTCATACTCTTAGTTGGTTGGGGTTTCTGGCTTAGGGAAGCTTAGGAGGAGGTCGCGGTAGTATTCGTATTGCTTCTGGCGCAGCTCTATCTCACGCGGCAGACCTTCGCTAATGGAGTGAGTCAGCGTGTCGAACTTGTCGAGGATGGCGACAATGCGGGCTTGTTCGGCTAGAGATTTTTCTGGATTACTTGCGTAAGGGATGGGGATCTTCAGCTTTTCAATATCTTTCGCCTTTAAGTAACCTTGCCCTGAGTTGTTTTTAACTGAGCTAAAATGACTCTTCATTTTAGGTGAGTCGAAAAAATGCAAAAAGTAGCTGCTATTTATTAGGGTTTCATCGAGTCGGACTAAATACATGTTCTGCCCGTAAAACTCCGGGTCAGACTCTTTAACATGGGCTACTTCACCGATGGTTCCAATCATGCTGATTAAAATGTCACCTGCTAAAATAGGTCTGTTTTTTGATAGGCTAAGGTAGTCGGAACACGAAATAAATTTTACTTTATTGAAGTGAATGTCGCCACCTTTAATATTTTTTGAAGTAATGTAGGGGATGCTTTCGTCTTCGTTGAATTTTGGAGTTGCTGGCATTATCCAAAATTTATCAATCAACAACTCTTCCAAGCATATCCATTCTGCCACTCCTTCCTCAAAACTTAGGAGTTGGTCGCGGTAGTGGTTGTATTGCTTTTTCCGTGCGGTCAGCTCGGTGGTCAGCTCGGTGGTCAGCTCGGTGAATGTGTCCAAGATACGGACGATCTCAGCTTGGATCTGCAGAGACTTTTCTGGGTTATCAGGGCATGGGATGGGGATTTCGACACCCTTGACCATTGGCTTTGTAAGTTGAGGTATACCAGCATCTGGAACTTTATAGGTCTTCTCGATTACCTTCATATAATAATAGGCATATTTGAGATTTAATTTGACTTTAGGCGTTAGGACTAACAAGCGCACTATTGGAAAAAATGGTTTCTCTCTGTAGCTAGTCCAGCCTATTGTTCCTCTAGCTGAAATAGTTAAACTTGGTTGATTTATTTTAGCTTTCTCAGTCCATCCATACAAAGATTTTTTGCCAATACCATTAGATAGAATTGGAACATTGTATTTTTGTGTTTCAATATCCGATAGAGAATTTTTAGGCACATCACCTCCAGCTAGAATTTCAAAAACCTCCTCCAAAGCCAACCACTCAACCTCAGCACCATCTAACAATTTTTCTAAATAAGTCATCTTACTCATGCTCACCTCCTTCATTCTGTGATTTCCTACTTAGTTCCTCTAGGGGGAGGACTTGTTTATCAAAGTCAGACTGGTAGAGGCGATCTTGGGTGATGCGGTATTTTTCAAATTCGATTTCGGCATGAGCTTTGGCAATTTCAGCGGTGACCTTTCCGGCGTCCTGTAAGATTTCACGATCAGTGGCAGTTATCCGGAATTTCCGGAGAACTGATTCTTCAGTTAGCTCGTGGTCTTTAAAGATGGTTTGAAGGTGTTCACTGATGGTTCTTACATTTACATCGTAAAGAACGGCCATCATCTTTTGGCTCAGCCAGATATCTTCATCAGCATAAATGGTCTCGACTCCACCTTCTCTACTGGCAGCTATAAAAGTGAGGTATTCCGCGGCAGAGAAGCGGATGGAAGGTAGATGTTTCTTCTTCTCACTCATGCCTCATCTCCTTCTATCTCTGCCACGATCTTATCGATGTCACTACGGAGGCCATTGATCTTCGCCACGGTGGTTTTGATTTCCTTATTCAGCTCAATGATGTCGACGACCTCACGGGTGTCTTTTGCTTCTACGTAGGAACTGATGGAGAGATTGTAGTCATTCGCTGCGATGACGTCTTGGCGTTCGGACTTGGCGATATACTCGACGTCTTCCTTGCTGCTGAACATGTCCATGATCTTCTGGAGATGATCATCCTTCATGACATTGTTATTGGTTTCCTTCTTAAAGAAATCCTCACCACTGGCATCGATGAACTGAATGCGGGTGTCCTTTTTACTCTTCGAGAGCACGAGGATGGTGACGGCGATGGTGGTGCCGTAGAAGAGGTTCGGAGCGAGTGAGATGACAGTTTCCACGTGGTTACTATCGACAAGATACTTACGGATTTTCTGCTCGGCACCACCTCGGTAAAAGATACCAGGGAAGCAGACAATGGCAGCACGGCCCTTACCCGAAAGGTAATTCAGACAATGAAGAACAAAGGCGAAGTCTGCCTTTGACTTAGGAGCGAGCACACTGGCAGGGGCGAAGCGGTCATCATTAATCAGCGTGGGGTCATCGCTGCCGATCCATTTTACCGAGTAAGGAGGGTTGGAAACGATGGCATCAAAGGGCTTGTCATCGAGGAAATGGGGATCGGTCAGGGTGTTGCCCAGCTTCATGTTAAACTTATCATAGTTCACATTATGCAGGAACATGTTCATGCGCGCGAGGTTGTAGGTGGTGTGATTAATCTCCTGCCCGTAGAACCCTTCTTCGATGAGGTGCGCGTCAAAGTGCTTCTTCGCCTGAAGGAGGAGTGAGCCAGAGCCAGCGGCTGGGTCATAGATCTTATTGACGCTCTTCTGGCCATGCATAGCGAGCTGGGCAATGAGCTTAGAGACGTGCTGCGGGGTGAAGAACTCACCACCAGACTTCCCAGCATTCGCGGCGTAGTTGGAGATCAGGAATTCATAAGCGTCTCCGAAGAGGTCGATCTGGTTTTCCTCAAATTCACCAAAATCGAGTGCAGCCACTCCTTTTAACACAGAGGCTAGACGGCTGTTTTTATCCTTCACGGTATTACCGAGGCGGTTGCTCGTGGTGTCAAAATCGGCGAAAAGACCTTTGATGTCATTTTCAGAATCATAACCGATGGCTGAGCTCTCAATGGCTGTAAAGATCTTGGCTAAGTCAGTGTTGAGGTTTTCATTCCCATTCGCATTAGCGACGACGTTGCCAAAGAGCTGATCAGGGTAGATGAAGTAACCCTTAGTCTTGATAGCATCATCTTTAATCTCAGCAGTGATAACATCATTCGCTAACTCCGCATAATGGATGCTATCGTCGCCCCCCTCGATGTGACTGGAGAAATTCTCACTAATAAACCGATAAAAAAGAGCACCTAAAACATACTGCTTAAAATCCCATCCATCGACAGTACCACGGACATCATTGGCAATTTGCCAGATTTTACTTTTGAGTTCTTGGGTTTGTTGAGAGCTTGTCATTGGTATGCAGAATATCTACATTGAAGCCGTTAGTATCAAGTGAAATAGGAGATATAATTTAATATGAAAATGGGCTGAATCTAGTTTGAGAATTGAGCATTGTGTTTTGCATGGTTAAATCTTAGCTTATGGGCATGAAGACGCTTAAATTATCTGCAGCTTGTCTGAATCAAACACCGATGGACTGGGACGGGAACCTTTCCCGGATACGTGGTGCTGTGCTTGAGGCGAGAGAGGCGGGAGTGAATATTCTCTGTTTGCCTGAGCTGGTGATCACTGGTTATGGGTGTGAGGATATGTTTTTGGCTCCGGATACTTGTCTGCGGGCTGAGGCGGTGCTTGAGCAGATATTGGATCTTGCTCCAGAGATGGTTGTGGTAGTTGGCTTACCTTGGAGGCATAGCAATACTGTGTTTAATGTGGCGGCAGTGATCTGTAATGGTCGGATTTCAGGTCTCTACGCGAAGCAGAATTTAGCTGGCGATGGTGTGCATTATGAGCCTCGTTGGTTCAGTGCTTGGCCTGTAGATGAGGTTTCTGTGACTGAGATCTGTGGTGGTGAGGTTCTTATTGGTGACTTACTCTTCGAGGTGGGTGGGGTGACTATTGGGTTAGAAATCTGTGAGGATGCCTGGGTGGCGGATCGTCCAGGTTCTGAGATGAGTGGATACGGTGTGGATGTTATTTTAAATCCAAGTGCGAGTCACTTTGCCTTTGGGAAGCAGAAGGTGCGTGAACGCTTTGTGCTAGAGGGGAGCCGTGCCTTTGGGGTGGCTTATGTTTATGCTAATGTGTTAGGAAATGAGTCTGGCCGAGTGGTGTTCGACGGTGGGGCTATGATCGCTAGTGCTGGTGAGCTGGTGGCTGCTGAAAAGCGGTTTAGCTATAAAGACTGGACGTTAACTACTGCGGTAGTGGATGTGGAGCTGAACCAGACGAAGCAGGCGGCTTCTGCATCTCGTGTGGTGGAAGTTTCTGAGCATCGGGGATTGATCCGTGAGGGGCTGGAGTGGACAGGCTGTGCTGAGATGCCAAGTGCGGGGATAGAGAGAAAGCTGTGGTGCAAGGAGGAGGAGTTTAGCAGGACGGTGGCGCTGGCATTATTTGACTATATGCGTAAGAGTTATTCGCGTGGATTTGTTCTTTCTCTGAGCGGTGGTGCAGATAGTTCTGCGGTAGCTTGTTTGGTGAAGCTGAGTTTAGATTTCGCAGTGGTGGAACTAGGTGAAGACGGGGTGCGTGAGAAGTTAGCGTATTTTAAGCTGCCTGAAGATAAGAAGGACTGGATGAAAGTACTGCTCGCTTGTGTCTATCAAGCTGCTGATAATAGTGGCGATGATACTGAGGACTCAGCTCGGAGTCTGGCAGAGTCTATAGGCGCAGATTACCAAAGATGGAATATTTCTCAGCTGGTCGAGGGCTACACCGAAATGGTGAGTGGAGGAGTAGGCAGAGAGCTTACATGGGAGGATGATGATATCACCTTGCAGAATATCCAAGCTAGAGTGAGAGCGCCAGGTATCTGGATGCTGACTAATATACGTAACGGCTTGCTGCTAGCGACGTCTAACAGAAGTGAAGCAGCGGTGGGATATGCGACGATGGATGGAGATACTTGCGGTGGGGTGAGCCCCATCGCAGGGATAGATAAGGCATTTCTCAGGCACTGGCTGAACTGGCTAGAGATGGAAGGCTTGCCTTCTGTAGATGATGCTGGTGATCAGCGCGGGATGGCAGGCATTGAGCCTATTCCAGCCCTATGTAAGGTGAATGCTCTCATGCCTACTGCTGAGCTGAGACCAGAAGCTTATAATCAGACTGATGAGTCAGATCTGATGCCTTATCCAGTGTTAGATGCTATAGAAAAGGCAGCGATCCGAGATAAGCGTTCACCGAAAGATGTACTGACGCTGATGCAGGATAAATGGACTGAGTATGATGATGTGACGATCAAGGTGTGGGTGATCAAGTTCTTTAAGCTCTGGAGTAGAAACCAGTGGAAACGTGAGAGATATGCGCCTTCATTCCACTTAGATGATGAGAACCTAGACCCTAAGACATGGTGTAGATTCCCGATTCTTTCCGCTGGATTTATTAAAGAAATAGAAGAATTATAATTTTTGGGAATAATTATATCAGAGGAAACTCTTAGGTATATAGAAACAACACTATGAGCGAATTTCAAGAACTAGTAGACGCACACTACCAACCGTTATATCGGTTTGCCTACAGCCTGGCTAAGAATCCAGACAAGGCGGCTGATCTTGTGCAGCAAACTTATTGTATCTGGGCCCAGAAGGGAAGCCAGCTAAAGGATAGGAGTAAGGCGAAGACCTGGCTTTTCACCACGCTGTATCGAGAATTTTTAGCGGGTGCTAGGCGCTCGACTAAATTTCCTGAAACGGATCTAGAAGATGCTGAGTATCACCTAGAGTCAAAGGAAGAAGATAAAGGTAGGTCAATAGACGCGAAGCGCGCAGTGGCTGTGCTGAATAGCCTGGATGAGACGTTCCGAGCGCCGCTGGCATTATTTTTCCTGCAGCAGCATAGCTATAAGGAGATAGCGGCTGTGCTAGAAATCCCGATAGGGACTGTGATGTCACGCATCTCTAGAGGTAAAGATTTATTAAAGAAGAAAATGAAAGAGACACTCGATATGAGTGACAAAGTAGTGACAGTTAATATGCAAGATAGAGGGAGAAAAAATGGATAAGAAACATGCAAAATTTATATTACAAAGCTTTCGCCCAGATGGAGCGGATGTGTCAGGTCTAGATTTTCAGGAGGCTCTAAAGTTAGCTGCTGAAGACCGAGAGCTAGGTGAATGGCTCGCTCGAGAGCGCTCACATGATGTGATCTTTGTAGAGGCTCTCGAGTCAGTAGATATTCCAGACACACTGAGGGATGAAATTTTAGTAATGATGGACTATGGAGATATAGAGGCTGACATGTCTTCTGAGATGGATGCATTGTTTGCAGGAGCTATGATGGAACAGACTCCGCCGGAGGGACTCAGAGATCAGATCCTATCTGCAATGGAAGTGGAGAGAAATGGGATAGAGGGTACTGATGCCGAGAAGGTGATTAAGTTTCCTACTAAGTGGCTCAATGTGGCAGCTATTGCCGCTGTTGCTTTACTAGGTTTTACCTTTATCTATCCTACGTTCTCTGGCTCGTCTGATGGAGGTCAAGCGGATTTGGTTTCTGGTGATAAGGAACTAGTGAATCCAGATAGGAAGGTTACTGGAGTTCAGTCTGAAGTGAATATGCTCTCTATGAAGGCAGGGATGGTTATCAGTGTATCTAATGAAGTGGACATATTATCAGATTCATTTGTATCAGTAAATACTTGGCTAGAGGAAGAAGGGATGCCTATTGCTAAGGCTGTGCCTGAAGCGCTTATTTCTTTAGATGTGAAAGGTGGCAAGAAGGTTACTTTTGATAACGGGATAGAAGGTTCACTGATTCTCTTTAACAGAGAGAACGCAGAAGATTATTACTTAATGTTGGTCGATCTAAGCTCTGTAAAAAATTCAGATTCACTGAATAATTTATCTGACGTGGGTCTCAAGAAATGCTTTGGTTGCCCTGTGACTCATTTCAACACAGCGTCCTGGAAGGATGAATCAGTAGCTTATTTCCTGCTCACTAAAGCTGAAGAGCAGCGCATGATGGAGATTTTTTAATATAGGATAATCACTTATTTTTTCTAAAGAAAAGGCCACACTGTCAGATGACGGTGTGGCTTTTTTATTGTAATGTTTGTCAGTTATTCTTCGGTTTTCTCAAGGAGTGGCTGAGCGAGTACGAATGGTGTGATGACGACTGCTGTGAAGCGGGTCTGGTCATATTCCCACCAGTCTTCATGAAGGTGGGAGGGTTTTACTAGATCGGCAGATTTTAACCATGCTTGAACTTGTTCTTTGTTGTCCTTGGTAAAGGCCTCAGCGACTACTTTTAGTTCCAGAGCTGGATCTACATAGATCATAGCCCCAGATTTGTAGTGAGGTTTGATATAGGACCAGTCGACTTCTCCTGTGTATTTGGCAATTTTTTCTTGAGCTGGAGTTTCATCGTCACCGAGCATGTCGTACTGTAGTTTTTCTGGCTTATTTGAAGACATGATGATGCTAGAGTTTAGTCCAGGCTGCGTTAGCTTGTGATGACTTCACTGATGCTTCGATGAATGCCATACCGCGAATGCCAGCATCGATGTCGGAGTAGTCGTAGTTAGCTTTCTCTGTGCCATTGAGTCTGTCTATTACGTGCTGGCTGAATGCTAGGTAGATGTTAGCAAAAGCTTCAAGGTAGCCTTCTGGATGAGCGGCTGGAGTACGAGTGACGTTAGCAGCGGCTTCACAGATGTAGCTGTTACCAGTGCGGTAGAGTTGATCTGGTTGGTCTATGTGTTTTACGATAAGAGTATTCGGCTCTTTCTGATGCCATTCTAGTCCGCCTTTTTCACCGTAGACGCGAATGTTAAGGTTATTCTCTTCGCCCACAGAGATCTGTGATGCGTGGAGTATACCTTTGGCTCCATTTCCAAATCTAAGAAGGATGTTACCGTCATCATCTAGCATTCTGCCATCTACGAATGAAGTGAGGTCAGCAGCGAGTTCATTGATTTCTTGCCCTGTGATGTACTCAGCGAGGTTCTCACAGTGTGAGCCGATGTCGCCAATGCAGCCAGCTACGCCGGAGCGCTTAGGGTCTGTACGCCATTCGGCTTGTTTCATCCCTGTGTCTTCTAATTTAGTAGCTAGGTATCCTTGAGGGTATTCAACGATAACTTTTCTGATCTTGCCGAGGTCACCATTGGCGACCATGTGCTTGGCTTGTTTTACCATTGGGTAGCCAGTGTAGGTGTAGCTTAGTCCGTAGAGGAGACCGGTTTTCTCGACTATTTTTTTCAGCTCTACTGCCTCAGCGTGATTGAGAGTAGCTGGCTTGTCAGAAAGTACGTGAAAGCCAGCTTCAAGTGCTGCCTTAGCTGCCGAGAAATGAACATGGTTAGGAGTCACGATGACTACAAAGTCCATCCTCTCGCCGAGTGGCAGAGCGGCTTCCTTTTCCATCATTTCGGTGAAGGAGATGTAACTACGCTCAGCTGGGAGATGGAGTTCTTCGCCAGTAGCTTTACATATTTCTGGTTTAGTGGAGAAGGCACCGCAGACTAGTTCTATCTGCTGGTCGATCGCAGCTGCTATTCTATGCACAGCTCCGATAAACGCACCTTGGCCACCACCGACCATGCCCATGCGTATTTTTCTGTTCGTACTCATAAATATTAGTTTGTTAGAAATGGATTATTGATTGTCGTTATCGAACGCAGAGTCAAAGAGGCCGTTATGGTTCGTAGGGAAATCTAGAGCCTTCACATAAGCGCATGACTCAGTAGCACCGTGGAAACGATCCATTCTCGCGTCTTCCCATTCGACAGAGAGTGGACCTGCGTAGTTGATGTCGTTAAGTGCGACAATGATTTCCTCAAAGTTCACATCGCCGCGACCAATAGAACGGAAGTCCCAGTTTCTACGTGGATCAGCAAATTCTGTATGCCCGCCGAATACACCTACAGATCCGTCACCGTGACCGAACCAGACATCCTTCATGTGTACGTGGAAAATGCGGTCAGAGAACTGACGGATGAACCTCACGTAATCCACACCTTGGTATGCGAAATGTGATGGGTCATAGTTGAATCCAAAACGCTTGTGGTGGTTCACTGCTTCGAGTGCGCGCTCAGTCGAGGCGATGTCGAATGCTATCTCAGTAGGGTGTACTTCGAGACCGAAGTTTACATCTACTTTATCAAACTCATTAAGAATACGAGTGAAGCGTGTACCGAAGTCATCAAATCCAGCTTGTAGGTATTCCTGTGAAGTAGGAGGGAATGAGTAGAGTGCATGCCAGATAGATGATCCAGTGAAGCCGTTGACTACTGCTGGATGATTTATGTCTTTGAGTGCCTCTGGCTTAGCGTGGATGAACTTACGGCAAGCTTGCGCAGCCTTGATCATGTTTGCTTCAGCTCTCTGGCGGACTCCTTCTGGCTCTCCGTCTCCCCAGATTTCAGCTGACAAGATAGCCTGGTGACGCTCGTCGATGTTGTCACAAATAGCCTGACCTACGAGGTGGTTAGAAATAGCATAGCAGTTAAGACCGTGTTCATGAAGTAGTGCCCATTTCTCAGAAACGTAAGAGTCATCAGATAATGCTTTTTCTACGTCAAAGTGGTCACCCCAGCAGGCAAGCTCCACACCAGTGTAGCCCATTTCTTTAACTTTAGGTAAGAGTTCAGCCAGTGATAGATCGGCCCATTGTCCAGTGAAGAGTGTTGTAGGTCTCATAGTGTTATTTGTTAGATTGTATTGAATTGAAATATTGTGCGGATTCTTGCAGGTCTAGATGAGAGGAAAAGCATAAATATGGATTTGTTTTATCTAAAATGATCAATGGTGACTTGCTTTGAGTAAGCTATATAGCTGGTTCTTTCTCTGAGTAGTATGATTTTTTGTCATATGTCACTTATTTATAATGCATTGCATTCAGCATTGTACTTTTTCCTTTCTATCACTGTAGAACTGTGGAGAATCATCGATCTATCTAAATTTATGGTAGAGAATTATGAAGTTTAGCATTAATTAAGATGCTGTCTTTTATAGACACTTCATACGAATTGAACACACATACAACATGCAAGTAGAATTAACTAACAAAGAAAAGAGTATCCTGTTTTGGGCAAGTTTCTTGTCCTTAATGGCGGCTGGATTTGGCTTTGCCTATCGAGTGATGGTACTAGGTGATTGGGGTAAAGAATTCAATCTGACAGGAGCAGAATTGGGTAGCATATTTGGTGCTTCCCTATGGCCGATTGCTATAACAATGATCCTCTTTAGTCTGATTATTGACTTCATTGGATACAAAGTATCTATGTATATCGCGTTTGCCTTACAGGCTGTATCTGTGGTATTGACTTTTTCAGCAACGTCGCCGGATCAGTTATATTACGCGGCTCTTTTTGCTGGTCTTGGACACGGTATTATTGAAGCAGTTATTAACCCAGTTTGTGCAGCTATTTACAATAAAGATAAAACAAAATGGCTTAACATTCTGCATGCATCATGGCCAGCAGGATTAGCTCTTGGTGCGGCGCTTGTAATCTTCTTTGAAGACCTTGGGTGGCAGGCAAATGCTCTCTGGACACTTATTCCAGTTGTTATTTACGGCGTACTTTTTCTTAAGGTTAAGTTTCCTGTTGATGAGCGTGTTGCTGCTAAAGTTCCATACAGTGATATGCTTAAGGATGTTGGTTTCTTATCGTCATTCTTGGCAGCATTCCTTCTTACACACGAAATTTCTAACCTGATCACAGGAGGAGAAGCAAACATCATAACATCTCTTATCATTGGAGCTGCTATTGGTGGTGTATTTGGTTTTGTTACTAAGTCACTAGGTAGACCACTCTACTTTATCCTTTGCTTACTAATGATTCCACTAGCTACTACTGAACTAGGCACAGACGCGTGGATTAAAGAGCTAATGACTCCTGTTATGGGAGCATATGCAGGATGGGCAATCGTTCTCTCTGCTGGGATAATGATGATTCTTCGTTTTCAAGCGGGTATCCTTACATCTCGTTTCTCAGCTCCAATTATTCTTACAATCAGTTCTGCGTTCTCTATGGCTGGACTTATTATGCTATCTGGTGTTGACGGAATCTGGATCTTTGTGGCTTTCGTGCTTTATGCGATCGGTCAGACTTTCTACTGGCCAACAGTGCTTGGATTTGCATCTGAGCAGTATCCAAAAGGTGGAGCGCTTACACTTAACACAGTATCAGCAATCGGACTGCTTTCTGTAGGAATCATCGGAGCTCCAATCATTGGTGCATTTAATGACAACCATACCAAAAACAATGTAGCAGAACTTTCTACTGAAGTCTATGAAGGCTCTAAGAAGGAAGCTAAGCTCTTTGGTGTTGAATACGAAGCTATTGATACGGATAAAGCTACTGAGCTGGCTACTACCGCTGGTTTAGTTGAAGAGGTAGCAGATGCTAAGACAAAATCAGGTCGACAGTCTCTTCTTACTGTAGCTCTTGCATTCCCAATGGTGATGGGTATTTGTTTCTTCCTTATTGGTCTCTATTTTAAGGCTCGCGGAGGATACAAGCCAGTGGAGATTATTTCAGGAGACTCAGCTCACTAAGTATTATCTTTTCGAAGATTGATTTCAAAAGGCACTCAGAAATGAGTGCCTTTTTTTGTGTGTGCCCGGCAGGGCACACTGACTTGGGGGTTAAAGTCCCCTGTGGGCTCGGCAGAGAGAACCACTAGCAGACAGCAAGGTTAAGATCGTGAGATCTTGGCTGAAGGAAGCTGATAAGCAAACCATTGCC
>CALJOJ010000067.1 GCA_937981665.1 uncultured Rubritalea sp. | reverse complement strand
AACCTCAATCCCCGAGACTATCTAGAACATGTTCTAGAGCGCCTCAACGGTCAGTCAGCGCAAGAGCTAACACCAAATAAAGTAGCCCAATCTTGGGAGAAAAAAGCCCAGATAGCATAGGCCAATTTTAAGACGCTTACGAAGTAATCACAAAAGCCAAACTTAAAGGTCACGGCATCATCGCTAAAGACAAGGACGGCAAACTGGTAGAAATCTTAAGCGGCCATAGCTATGATAAAAAAGCAGTCCAAGTAATCGTCACCAAGCTACTTGCCGAATAGTAACACCATCTCTAAATCGGCTAGAACCTATCCATACAACGTATAGACTATCATTCCTTTGTCCAAATACGTGTATTGAGGTTCATCGCTTCTACTAGGTACAGGAAATGGCTTATCTGTGAATCTATCCGGTCTACCTGACTCTTAGACAACGCGCTCTCATTGAGAGAGCCTTCGAACCAATCTCCATTGATAGGAACTGTTAGGTATGCGCAGCCTCGCTGAAAGGATATGATCACACCTGAACCGTACTGTCTTTTCACAGCTAATAATCGTTGCTGCATATCCGGTGTGAGTAGATACCGCGCCTCTTGATCATTACCTGCATTCACTTTGAAATTCTCTTCAAACTCCGGATCTTCCATACGGATGTGTGTACTGCCTAACTTCTGGATCTTCGTCCCGATCCACCCAAATATTCCAGATTCTTTATCAGGCTTTATTGTCACCCATGTGTTAAAATGCTTATGAAAATCTGCTGAGAACATGACACCTTTAAAGAGCGTGTGCCAAGTAGTGGTCGTATTACCCTTACTGTCTGTTGACTCTGTTTTATACTCCGCATTTATTTCCGCAAAGCTGAGACTCGTATCACCTAGCTTACCAGCAAAGTAATCTTCGGTCCTATAGCGATCAATCCGCTTTGAATAATGACCAATATCCTTAAACTGCTGCTTACCTATCCCACGGTAAGGAGCATACGTCATCGTTGGTTCAAGCCCCCGAGCAATCTCGCTTATCACCTTGTTTTTATACTCAAAGCGAAATTTCTTCACTGCGTCGCCCACCATCCCCATGTAGGTCATGACAATAATAGCGACTCCGATAACAGCAACGATGAACCCAATAGGGCCAGCAGAACTAAGCACAACGAAAGTAAGGATGGCTACAACAAAGCCAAGAGCTGCACATATCATTTGAGCCTTCGACTGCTTCTGTAATACCATAGCCCTCAAGTCTTCTACCTCCTGAAGCTTGGGCAATACTTTTTGATATATTTGATTAGAGTCGTACATTCTGCCTTTCTGTTAGATTGATTTCAAAATAATCAGCCTCCTTAAATCCGTGCTGATTTGCGACAATATTAGACGGGAATGACTCTACCGAGTTATTATACTTCACCACATATGCGTTATAACTTCTTCGTGAAGCTGCTATCTGCGCCTCCACCTCCGTTAAATTGCGCTGTAGCATGATGAACTGCTCGCTCGCCTTCAGCTCGGGGTATCTCTCAGCCACCGCAATTACCTGTAACGTATGCTCAGCAAGTTTCTGCTCATGACCTAGCCTATCCTGACTCAGCTCAGAGCCACGTGTCGCAGACTTCACATCCGCCCTTGCTTCCGCTATCTTCTCAAATAATTCAGCTTCATGCTTAGCATAGCCCTTCACCACATTTACTAATTGTGGGATAAGATCCCAGCGTTTCTTCAGCTGTACATCTATTCCACTAAATGCCCTTCGGATTTGGTTCCTACCATTGACCAGACCATTATAAACTACCACCCAGTAGGTCACCATCAAGACTAGCACAATCACCACTGGACTCATCATTGCTTTTATTAACATCACACGATAGTTATGCCAAAGATGCTCACCACTAGCTATTATAAAAATAGAATTACTTTACCACCCTTAATGCGCCATTGCATAAAACAAAGACACTCTGAGCAATGAAGCTCAGAGTGTCTTTCTGTTATGAAAGGAAGCCTATCTCACGGACTTCATTTTAAAAAAATTATTTTCCTTTGCTGTTAGCTAGCTCGGCTTTCACCTTCTCTTCTAACTCAAGGTAGAGCTCATTATTCTCCTTAAGAGCCTCTTTCGCAGCATCTCTTCCTTGGGCAAGCTGGCTACCATCATAGCTAAACCATGAACCACGCTTCAGAATGATATCATACTCGAGCGCTAAGTCTAATAATGAGCCGACTGAAGAAATACCCTCAGAGTACATGATATCAAACTCCGCCTCTCTGAAGGGTGGGGCCACCTTGTTTTTCACAATTTTAATCTTCGTACGAGCACCAGTCACCACTCCATCAGTAGACTTAATCTGCCCCATACGGCGAATATCCACACGCATTGATGAGAAGAACTTAAGAGCTCGCCCACCTGGTGTCACCTCTGGGCTACCGAACACGATTCCTACTTTCTCACGAATCTGATTAGTAAAGATACAACAAGTACGAGCCTTAGCGATAAAGCTAGTTAGCTTACGCATCGCAGCAGACATGAGACGAGCCTGAGCGCCCACAGTAGTGTCACCGATCTCACCAGCAAGTTCCTGCTTAGTCACAAGAGCAGCAACGGAGTCTAGCACCACAACATCGATAGCATTTGATCTAACTAGAGTCTCACAGATCTGAAGAGCTTCCTCACCAGAAGATGGCTGAGAAACGAGGAGGTCATCCATATTTACACCAAGCTTCTGAGCGTACTGTGGATCTAGTGCGTGCTCTACGTCAATGAATGCAGCTAATCCACCAGCACGCTGCGCCTGAGCAATAACTGTAAGAGTGAGAGTAGTCTTACCAGATGACTCTGGACCGAATACCTCGATGATTCTACCGCGAGGAAAACCACCCACACCAAGTGCGCGGTCAATAAGAAGATTACCCGTAGGGATAGCTTCCACATCTATACATCTTTCATCACCCATACGCATAATGGCGGCTTCACCGAATTCTTTCTGAATATGAGTGATTGCTAGATCAAGATTCTTTTTTCTTGCTGCTGCTACTTTTTCTGATGCTTTCTCTGCTGGTGTTTCTTTAGCCATGATAATTGTGTTTCTAGATAATGTATAATGTTTTAGGTAAATGTGAGCTCGGAATAAATACTCCTTGCTCGCCTTGATGAGCTCAAACTACTCTAAACAGATTTTAAAGCAATAAAAAAGGTGTTCACTGGAACATTTTTATGCTTTTTGAGTGATAAGCCGTTTACACAAGGTGATCATTCTTAAATACATTTTGAGCTCAACGAAGCTGTATCGAATAACAATCACTTCAATCGTTCGGAAGTGAATCCGAAGAGTTGGAGGGCTTCTGGTGCGAGCGGCAAGACTATTTTGTCAGCTCGTCTTGGAGATGGTCAGCTAAAGGTTCCTTCTTCTAATTTCTTAGCAATGACGTAAATGCCAGAACGGTCAAAGTAGAGGAGCATAGTGCGGTTACGTCGTTTGTTGCTGAAGACGTAGAGCTATTGTGCATTTAGATTAGCGATGCTGTATTTACGAAGTGTTACTGTAAGTCCGTTGAAGCTCTTACGCATGTCAACTGGTGGCAGGATCACTCTTATCTTTAGTGCGGATGATGATAAATTAACCATAGACAGCGAAGCCTATTCTGATTTCAGAACCTGATTAGGTGGCCAATTTAAAGACGCTTACAGTGTAATTAGCCTCGATCACAGCCATCGTGTCAGTGAACTCAATAGCTTGAGGGCTCGTTTTTAATTTATCTAGAAATTCAGAAATTTTCATATGGCCTGATATTTTAAGGATGAGTGATAATACACTCAAGAACCAAATAAGAGACGTTATGAGACAATCTCTGTACCGATTCCTGACTTAGTGAAAATTTCTAACAACAGAGAATGAGGCTTCCGACCATCAATGAAGTGTACCTTCTGCACACCGTGAATGAGAGCATCTAAAGCTGAGTTCACTTTAGGTAGCATCCCTTCAGAAATGATGCTCGCCTCGATGAGTTCCGCTGCAGATTGAGTATTAATCGATGGTATAATAGTCCCCTCATCAGAAGGATCACGCATCACACCAGGGACATCTGAAAGATAAATGAGCTTCGTCGTCTGCAGTTCTTTAGCCAGAGCGGCGGCGGCAAGATCTGCATTCACGTTCAGCATTTTCCCAGTCCCCTGCTCAGAAGCTAAGGGCGAGATCACGGGGACTATCTCAGACTGCATCGCCACATTGAGCTTCTCCATGTCACAGCTCACTACCTTCCCTACTCTACCGATATCTACTTCCTCGCCGGCATCATTTTTTGACTTAATTCTTTCACCGGTAAATACCGTAGAACCTGCTATACCGACAGCCTTAGCGCCGAAGCCCTTAAGCATCTCCACAAGGCCTGGGTTGATAGTTTTAGAAAGTGTCCGCTCCACTATCTTCACCGCTTCCGGTGACGTCACTCGGAAACCACCTATAAACTTTGCTTCCAGGCCAGACTCTTCCATTGCCTTAGAAATAGCCTTCCCTCCCCCGTGCACCACGATAGGATTTATCCCAGCCACTTCTAGGAACACAATATCGCGCATCACCTGCTTCACCAGCTCAGGATCATCCATTGCAGAGCCTCCCATTTTAATGAGAAATGTCTGCCCTCTAAATGCCTGCAGATAGGGTAACGCCTCCACCAATGTGGCTGCTTTGGAAATGGTTTGGTCTAATGACATAAAATGATTTACTCGGTCTTACTTAAAGCGGCTTTTCTTGAACCTGTCCTTCTTGAACTTATTTATCTTAGAAATACTAACCTTCAGCTTCTCTATTATTTTTGAAGTAACTGTAGCATCGCAGTTGCCAAAATCTATCGTAGCAGCCTTTCCTTTAGCTCCGTCGGTCTGCCACTCCTTCATCGCTACTGAGTGTTTTTTGAGGAATAGCCTCACCAACATACAGAGGGCGATCGCAGTTAAAACATACAGGACAGGCATAAAATACGAGGTCTCTGCATTTAGCTGGATACTGGAAAAATAAACCACCACTCCTAACACTGCTGCCCAAAGCCAAAATAGAAAACCAGATACTCCTGCTACGAAACATAAGAGTAGACCGACGACAACCACCACTGCTAACTCGCCCCACCAAGGCAAGCGATTGTAGGTCTCTAAATCTTCATAATATGGAGTGAGCTTCAACTGGCTGAGCTGCTGCAACGGATTTTCAATCGCCCGGTAACTATCTGCCTGCACTCCAGACGCGGTAAGTATAGCCAGATCTGTAGCCACAGGAGACTCTTTTACCGACGTGATATCAGCTGAAATAATATCTGGCTCAGGAGCTTCACCCCATTTACCAGGAGTGAAATAACCAAATGCATCAATCTGAATCACATTCCCTGTCTCACCTAACTTAATGTGCTTATTGGTAGTGATCTCTATCTCATCTAGCTTAACTCCTAGCTGATGCATATGCTCTAAAAGCAATGAAGATAAAATCACTCGATCCCCCCAGACAGCCAATAAAGGAATATTCTCCGAAGCCGGCTCACTCTCCAGCTGAGAAAAACCTACCTGACAATTACTCGGCACTACCAGCGTGGGAGCTAAACTCAAGTTATTCACCCTAGGCAATGCTTCAGCATCACCAACAATACTAGTTAACTTAACCGAAGAACCCTTTAAATAATAAGGCAACTCGACCGCTTGAACTGTTCTACGAAGAGGTGTAGAAAGGACGCAAGAATCTAACAATGCTAACTGTGAGCCTAAAGTATTATTCTCAGCTGCAGGTAGATCAGGCCAGTGCAGATGAGTTCCTAAAAAAAGGTGCTTTGTCTTCAAACGCAATAAATTATGCACTGTCACAGCTAAGTCCGTAGGATCATAAATGCCATAAGCATTCGTCCCATCAGGATCATCATCAATACTACAGACTAAATACTTACTAAGCGCAGCTTCTGCCCCAGACTTATAACTCAGAACCTCATAGTCAGAGATAAACTCTACTTCATTCGAAATACCCACCACATTATGCTGGGACAAAAAGGTGCGATACTCGGACAGCAGAACCTCAGATTTCAGCAAGCACGGCACACCGAAATAACCAATCGCTACCGCGATAAGATAAATGATGAAAATCACCCTCTTGTTTCTTCCACCTCTTCTCACTCTATTCAAAATCGAATTTTAAAATTTAGCATCAACTAGATCTAACACAGGAAGAATTGCATCAGCATATTCTGTATCAGTCACTAGTTCTCTGAGCAGATTAGAGGCAGTAGGAATATGTGGTTTGAACCATTCATCGTTTTTATTAGAAACAAGATTTCCATAAGCCCCAAGTGCCTGCATCAATCTCTGAATAGCACACATCTTAAGCATTTCGTCCAGTGGCCGCTCTTCAGTCACCTCTTCCCATATATCTAACAGTTTCTCACGCTCTTCTGCTGAGTGGTTCATGTAAGGATCAAAAATCAATGACGCTAGATCATATTCCTGTCTTCCTCGGCGCATCCCTTGAAAGTCAATGAGATAAGCCTTACCTTCCTTAGTGATAATATTCTGCGACTGAAAATCACGGTGAACCAAATGCCTGGATGAAGCACCTAGTGACTCAGCCATCTTCTTAAGAGCAGGGTCATTACGCAGCGGTTGAGTCTCTCCGTGAGACATTCCTAAATAAGTTTCAGCTAAGTAGTCATAGAAATACTCCTGCTCCCAAACATACATATCAGTATCGAATGCTGGTTGGAACTCCAAATCCTTAGGCGGACGAGTATAAAATAATTTATCTAATTGGCGAAACGTTGAGCGGTAAATCGGCTCACGCACCTCCCATGGCTCATCGCGCATAGAAAGAAGATCTTGGTCACCGAGATCTTCCACCAGTGCACAGCATCTACCCACATTATCATAAAGTACATGCGGCACATTAAGCTTCGCGTTTGTCAGAAATTCAGCAACAGGTAAATAGTTAGCATTATCAGCTCTCTCAAGAGTGTAGTGAATACCAATATAAGTAGGGTAACCTTCGGGCTTAAGCCGAATAATTGTACGTCCTGATGCACCTTTTGTGATCGGCTCGATGACAACAGAATGTGTAGGCTCAAGAGCCAAGTGTGCGCGAATCGCGGTAAGTAATGTATTTGCTGGCATGGGTTGCTTAGGTAATAAAATTGATAGTTGTTAAAGGTCTGCCCCTATATGGGTACCACTGGCTGAGTAACGTACGATGCAGTCCACTAGATCTGCTCCCTCGTCCACGGTTGCGCCTGGCCAGATAATCGTATTCTTTAGTTTCACGTTTTTACCTATTTCAGCACCAGCGCCAATGACGCAAGTATCTACACAAATCTCAGCACTCGGGTCAATCATTGCTTTTTCCTCAATCGCACAGCTCTTATCACGTAGTAACTCATGCGCCTCAAAATAGGAAGCACGAGAACCTAAATCATGCCAAGTCGCGGACTCAGAAACATACGCCCCAAGCTTTCCCTGCTCTATCAGCTCAAGGAATGCCGGCACGATAGAAATCTTCTCATTTGCAGGAATCAGATCAAGAATCTCCCGGTTGATACAGTAAATCCCAGTAAACTGATGCGTTCCCTCATGCACACCGCGTGCATGACGCATATCAACAATGCGACCATCATCGACCGCCACGTTACAATTCGGTCCAGTTCGAAATAACGCCAGCGTCGCCACATCATCAGAAGCAATATGTGCCTCCATCAAGCCTTTCAAATCCAGATCCGTCAAAATATCTCCATTATAGACAAGTACAGGATCATCACCGATAAAGGATTCTATATTCTTTATCCCTCCACCAGTTTCTAGTAAAATTTCTTCAAAGAAAAACTCAATACTCGCACCATTATAAGACTCTTCTGGGTACACTTGATCCCAAGCAGTAGGTATGTGATGAGTGTTAATCGCAAAATCAGTCACCCCTGCAGACATACAGTGTCTCAACGCATAATTCACCATAGGCTCGTGGTATAATGGCACAAGCGGCTTCGGTAATGAATCTGTAAGCGGTCTCAGTCTTGTCCCCAGTCCTGCACCCAAGATGAACGCTTTATGTATTTCCTTTTTCACACTAAAACCACTAGACCACTTAAAACCATTGGTAAAGAGTATTACAGCTAGGCGCCAAATCAGCTGATTTTATTTCAACTCATCCTTAGTTCAGTGCGCATCAAGTATCTAATCACTTCAAAATGAACGAACTCCTCCATTGTAAAATGAAAGATTATGGAATTAGTTAGTTTACATTAACTAATTAAATGCTAGAATAACAGCAATGAATACTCAATCAATTATTAAAACAATCATGGCTAGCACAGCCATCCTCACTATCACTTTCTTACCATCTTGCCAAGTTTTCGACCCTAACTACGCAGCATATAAGAAGCAACAGGCAGCTCAAGCAGCAACCACAGCTACTAATCCATACGGAGTTCCTGCAGCAGCTGCAACTACCGCAGCGAACCCATATGCAGTTCCAGGCGCAAATGGCGAGACAGGTACAAGCGTACCATACCAGCCTATCCCAGGAGTCACTAGCACACCTACACCATCATATGTAGACAGTATACCTGTTCCTAATATCCCTTCTACTCCTGCATACACACCACTTCCAGAAACAGCAAATGCTACAGGATCTACGCACACAGTAGTAAAGGGTGACACCATCTGGGGACTCACCAGAAAATACGGCGTGACTGGAGATCAGATCAAGGCAGCTAACAGTCTCCAAAGCGACACCATCTGGGTAGGACAGAGACTTGTGATACCTACTAGATAATTTCCACTAGTCCGCATCAAACACTCGTAGGTGATAATGGATCTGTTCTTCTAACAGTTTATTATCACCTTTTTTCTTTCCCCCACGTAGCACCTCTCCTTCTAACTATCAACTTTGAATCTATGCACAAACTCAAAACCATCACCACCCTACTCGTCACTCTCATACTAACATGCTCATCAGTCAGTGCGGATCAAGAAAAAGCAGAGTCAGATTTATTCACAGCAAGAACACCTGAAAAATTCACAGAAGCTCTCAAGTCAGCCACTAATGCAGAAATTCATAAACAAGTCATTCTCGAAGCAACCTTTCTCTATTACGTAGATACAGAAAACTACAAAGGCATCGTTAACATTAGAAAAAAATTTCAAGCCTACCTCAATGAATTCAATCTCGATCATTCCAAAATTTTCGCAACTAAAGAACAATGGGAATCAGTCATCCAGTACGGACTTGCACTAGAAGCACTCCACAAAAATCAAGAAAGCGTGTTTAAAAAACATATCACCGAAGCCTACTGGCTGAGTCCAGAAACTGCCAGTGCATATTCACATCACATTACTCAGGCAAGAAATAAAAAGTACATCACTACAGTACAAATCAATCCAGAACAAGAGATGCTAACTCTGGAAACACAAACTCCTATAACATTTAAAAAAATGATTGGAGACAATGACGCAATCGTTCTCAGATTCTGGTCACCCTGGAACCAGCAGATGGACAAAAGCTACCCATTCATCATCAGCTCTGCTGAACAATGCTCGCAAAACAAAATAGCATTCGCCTCTGTACTTACAGGCAATGACCAAGCTCTCATCGAAAGCGCGCTTGAAATAATCACTACTAGCAAGCCTACATTAAATTCACAATGGCTCACTGACTCTAACAGCAAAGCATTCACTAAACTCCTTCGCATTTCTAACTTACCTACCATGATTATCATCACCAAAGACGGGAAAGTTCACCACCACGGCAGCGCATCTAACAGTTCATTTTGGCAGACCCTAAAATCTATAAAACCTAAAATAAAAATACCCACATTTTCAGAATAGTAATTAGATTCATCATCTATAAAAAATTAACTTAATATCCACTATCATAAAAAACAAAGATCCATATTTTTTCTCACTTGACTTAACTCACTCACGATGAGTAGATGTGATCGCAAGTCACACGAAAACAAATTATTCACCCCTAACAAAATCTAACAGATCATATTTTTTACAAGTAAATCATAAATCTAACAAGGACCACTAAGGGTGACATCCACACAATACAATATAGATCCGAATAACCTAACACACGCATTATTAATAACCATGCCAGCAAAAAAGAAATCAAAAACAAAAAAAGCACTAAAGAAAAAAGTCGCTAAAAAAATCACTAAAAAGAAGGTTACTAAACCAGCTGCTAAAAAGAAAGTAACCAAGAAAAAAGTTACTACGAAAGCGAAGAAGAAAACAGTAGCCAAGAAAAAGGCAACTAAAAAAACTACTACTAAAAAAGCGAATAAGAAAACTACCGCTAAGAAAGCTTCTAAGAAAAAAGCCAAGAAGAAGACCGTTGCTAAGAAAAAAGTAACTAAGAAAGCTTCTAAGAAAAAAGCCAAGAAAAAGGCAGCAGCTAAGAAAAAAGTTACTAAGAAGAAAGCTTATAAGAAAAAAACGAAGAAATAATGTGAATCAATTTTTCACTTAACACTTTTAATGAACAGAACCATTCACCACCGTGAATGGTTCTTTTTTTGACTCACAAAAATTTACTGCACAAAAAATCTACTCACTCTCCTCTAATAAAGATTTGACCCCTAGCTAAAACAACAATATCGATAGCAACCACAGGCACCTGTTATACCGTTTCTATTTTGAAATAGGGCTTAAATAATTTCTAACCCCCATATTTCATCTTAAAAAATACGCTCGTTAGTTGGAACCTTTATTGCTAAAGGATTTTCGCAAAAAAACTAACCACTAACGAGCATGACAGATTGTAACCAAATTATTTTCCCTTTTGCAAGTAGCCAAAA
>CALJOJ010000066.1 GCA_937981665.1 uncultured Rubritalea sp. | reverse complement strand
TTCTAACAATAATTTTATAGCGAGAAGTCTTTCTTTTTTCCATGCTACTTTTTCAGTTTTGTAGAGAAGCATCACTTTATCAACTTCGTTACGGTTGTCTATTTTTCCACGTTTTCTTGCCATGAATTGAGCTTAACACATATTATAAAAAGCCCTTTTTATTTTAAGAAATAGTATGAGGATGCGCCTGAGAACAACATCCCCCTCATTTCAGAAGTATTCGCCACCGTCCCCAAGCAAAAGAAAATCTATATTGAAGTCAAATGCGGGATCGAGATCATCCCTCACCTTCTCAAGGCAATCGATAAATCTGGCCTTAGAGACGAACAAATCATCATCATTTGTTTTAATCCAAACGTCCTACAAGCTATCAAAAATAAAACCCCACAGTACAACGCTCTTTGGCTATGCAAAATAAAGAAAACACTTGGAAGAGTCACTCCCTCTAAAGAATCCATCCTCACAACATTAAAGAAAATCAATGCTGATGGACTAAGCACTAACAAAGACTATATCAGCGAGGTATCAGTTCAGCGACTCATCCAGAAAGGCTACGAAGTGTTGCTGTAAGTCCTTTGAAGATCTTACGCATGTCAACTAGTGACAGGATCACTCTTACCTTTAGTGCGGATGATGATAAATGAATCATAACCGCCGAGTGTTGATCATTTTGAGGATCTGTCTAGATGCTCAATTTCATCTCACTTACCTTCCATTATCGGCAAATTCCCACCAGCTATTGAAAACATTACCCAACTGAGCGGAAATATCACGGATGCAAAAAAAGGAGCACGCCAAACATCTATGTAAGAGTAAGCGCAAAAGAAACCACCATACTCAACACACAGCTCTATGTAGAAGGCGAAACACGTAATGATAACGAATTTCTTACTGAAATGTGCAGGTAAGCACAAGAATGCGTTAATCACTGGGTTCAACATTATCTTAGGAGTCACACCTGAAGACAAACACTAGAAAATAAAAAAGCTCTACACGATGAACGCGTAGAGCTTAAGATATGTTTATATCGAAGGTTTTCTACTAGAGAGAAGCTTTAAGATTTGATGAACATTTGAATCCAACCGTCTTAGACGCTTTGATCTTCATTTGCTCTCCTGTCTTAGGGTTGCGCCCCATACGAGCTGCACGCTTCTTAACTTCGAAAGTACCAAATCCGATAAGCTGGACTTTTTTGTCTTTCTTAACGCCTTTAGCGATAGAAGTTAAGACTGCTGCTACTGCCTCTTCTGCAAGACGCTTTGTTGTCTCTTTACCAAGAGCCTTCTGTACTGATTCTACGAGTTCTGCTTTATTCATTGCTCTACTATTCTGCTAATCCATTCTGAGTTGTAAAGATAAAATATATAAATAATTTCACCTCTTACATCTTAGTTTTTTCTTGCTACATGGCTACTTAGAGAGTAATGAAAAAAAATAGATCCTGTTTGACAAGGACTATTTCTGTTAGATTAGTCCCTGACCCTGGACTATCAAGTTTGACATTCATTTCTAAGTCTTCATAATTTTAATAATGCCATCTAACAGCTCAGCGAAATCTATCAAAGCAACTATGGAGCAAGTTGTCGCTACCGCACAGGCTATACCTCTTGAGAGAGATCTACATGCTATACTCGAAGATGCAGAAAGAGCATCTGTTAGAAAGTACTACTTACCAGATGAAGATGACCGTCTCCGCTCAGTCTTCGCAGCCTACTTGCGAGCACGCTCGATGCTGATAGAGTCAATTGATGCTATCATGCCTATTCTACAGAATAAGCAAAACTGGAAAAACGAGCTGCGCACCTTCGCTGTAGGCTTCACAGCTGGATGTATGCTAGTAAGATCGACAAAGTTCATTATAGAAAACTCACGTAAGAACCCTACTATCTGGAACAAACTGGATGAATCTGAGCTAAGATATAACATCGAGCGTAAGACTCTAACAAAACTCTACGAGAGTCTTTCTTCACCGAAAAAAATGTACCAGTTTTATCAGGCGACTAAATTCTATGAAGCGTCGAAAGACGAGATCATGGATCTGGCTAATGAGAGCGAACTCGACAGTGAGCTCGTGCAGCTGTTAGAGAATGAACTACCCTTCATCGAGTCTCGTAAAAGTCATTACTTCAAACTGCGGGTACGTTACAAAATGTACAATATTGTTCGTAGAAATTCCTCCGGATTTAAGAAAACAATGTTCCACATTTTCCGCCTAACAGGAAGCGCTGTGGCCGAAATGAAGCATCCTAGCAAGGGATTGAACAAAAAAAACAGCATTAAAAAACGCGTTTCCCAAAAGATCATGTCTGAAATTCATGCATCTCTGGAGCCTGGAGACATCATTGTGACTAGACATGACGATGCTCTGAGTAATCTATTTTTGCCGGGCTATTGGCCACACGCAGCTTTTTATATGGGCTCACCACAGCAGCTTAAGCAACTGGGCATCACCCACCATCTCACAGCACCTGAGCATGATATCATAGAGGCTAAAAAAGACGGGGTGAAATTCCGCGCACACGCGGAGACCCTCAATGTAGATCACTTTGTCATCTTAAGGCCTAAGATTAGTAAAGAAGCCCGAGTAAAAGCCGTATCGAATGCCATCAGCCATGCAGGTAAACGCTACGACTTTCTCTTCGACTTCACTAAGGCGAATCGATTAGCCTGCACAGAGCTTATTTATCGCGCCTATCACGGACAGGGAAATATTAATTTTTCACTGCTCGAGCGCTCTGGCAGGATGTGCATTGCGGCCGAGGATCTCTTGAACCAAGCGATCAGCTCTAACAAGTTCGAAGTCCACGCCATTTATAATGCTGACTCTGAGAGCATTCTCTACAACAACGAAGCAAAAGAAGCTCTCAAGAACAGCTATGAATCTCAGTGGTGAAGAAATTCATTAAGCGCTGCATTGAGCGCCACAGTGTATCCCTCAGGCTGATCATAGCGCGCAGGAAGCTCTAGACTCTGCTTCACATTAGGCAGCGCATTCGCCACACTTTGCGCTACTGGTATAGGGTGCAGATTATCTCTCGTGGTGTAGAGCATTAGCGTATCATTCTGGATGGATGATAAGTCACTCAAGGATGAGAATGGTGCGTCTTCCCACATTTTATAAAGCACACTAGTATGAGAATGATGAGTAGGTCGGGTGAAAAGCCCACGGATAGACTGTGCAACCTTCGGCACTTCATCATAGAGTGCCATATAGTCAGGGTGAGATATCAATTTACGCTCAGCCACCTCAGCGCCATCTTCCATGATCCATTCGCCAACATACGCCACAAGAGCCAAGTGATCTGGCTTCTTCTGGTCCAGCCATGATGGACGGAGTAAAATTAATTTATTCACACGCTCTGGATAACGCAGCGCAATGTTCACCGCGATACCTGAGCCCATTGACAAGCCACCGATGTTCGCCTTCTCAATACCAAGCTGATCTAAAATAGCGATCACATCATCGGCACTCTGATCAAAGCTAATCACATCCGCTGAGTCCTCAGAAATAGAATCACCATGACCTAACATGTCTGGAGCTATCACCGTAGTATTTTCTAGATCAGTAAGAGCAGAAGTTGTCTGCGCTCTTCCTGCACCAAGACCGTGCATAAATGCCAACGGATAACCTTCTCCATATACCTCAAACGCGATTTCCACGTTACTGCCTGATCTCTTTAAAGTTTGTACACTCATGATAGCTCTTTATTTATTATGAATCTTCTTACTTGCCAGTCTATTCTTAATCAAATCTGAGCAGGTCCCTGTACTACGTAAGGTCTCACAGCATGCCTCGATGCGGATAGATTGCTTAGCCGGGCGAAATCCCATCCTCCGCGTTACGCAATCATTTAAAATCTCTAAGTGATCATCCTCAAATTCCACTACCTTACCGCAGTCAATACAGATCAGGTGATTATGCGTCGGGGAGTCTACGAAGTTTGGATCATACGTCTTCTGGTCACCACCAAGATCTATCTCATGGAGCAGGTTCGCCTCCTCTAACAGACTGAGCGTTCTGTATAAAGTAGCGCGGGAAGCCGATGAGTTACTCTTCCTCAACCTGTCATACAGCTCATCCGCGGTGAAGTGCTCATCTTCACTAAAGATGAGGGTCACGATTTCATCTCGCTGCGGTGTGCGTCTCAGCCCCTTACGTTTAATAAAGAGATTAAGCTTTTCCAGGATTTCGGCTCTATTTGGATCTTCTGACATAGGTTCTACCATTTTTATAGCAACTCCTCTCATTTTTGGAATAGAAATTTACACAAACAACTGATTGATGATTGGCAAGCTAGTCAATTGATGGCTGAATACGTAAATGCGCGATAGATTACTCACTGCCTTTTGCAATAACCTAGTAGCCCTCATCGGCCTCTTAGCACTCAGCAGCTGCGCAAATGACAATCATAATCTCTGTGTGGATAAGTTCACCCTGCGCTCGATCAAAATAGAAGACACAGACCATGCAATGGTGCGTGGTGACCAACAAAAACGCCTCTACGGAGCTGTCTCACTAGAAGAACATCAGCAGCGTATTGGCCAATACTACGAGCTCATATGGGATCTAGATGATCAACCGCTAAACAATAATGGTAACAGCCACGCTCAACTTGTCTTTCGCTACAAAAAAGCAGCTACAGGAGCAAAGATTCATACCCTCACCAAGCACTACCCACATGACATCCATAACGGTAAATGGGAAATAAATAACATCGGTAACGACTACGCCAAAAACGGGAGAATCCTAGCTTGGCGCGCCGACCTCATCTACGGTGGACGCGGTATCGCTAACAAGGCATCCTACCTCTGGAGGCCTTAATTTAAATCTGGAATAAACTAGATTCATCAGTCTCCTATAGTTACCTCACCTATAATAACTATCATCGAGCATAATAACATTTCTTGAAACATAAGCGAGAGCTGGTTGTTTAATAATAGCTCCTCCTCACATTATGAATCCACACCCCACTCTCAAATACATCCTCCTAGCAGGCATCTGCGCATTATCAACGGCTCATGCTGACAACTTAGAGACAATAGGACTCTCTGACCTCTTAGCGAGAGAACCAGGACTAGATGGCTCGGGCGTGACAGTCGCCCAAGTAGAGGCTTCTGCCATCACTACTTCAGAAGTATACCAAGCGAACCCTACTTCTGCAGGACAAGCAGCCAGCAAATTTTCTTTTTACGATACGGATAATCCTACTCTGGCTAATCCAGGAGCATATGATTCAGCCAAGCTCTCCAATCACGCTAACACTGTAGCCAATGCATTCTATGACATAAACACAGGAGTAGCTACCGATGTAGATGAGATCTTCGTTTTTAACGCAGGAACATTCGCTAATAATTTTTTGGCTACTAGTATAAACATCAATGCTCACGTCATCAATCAAAGCTTTGTCTTCGGTGAAGCCTCAGACGACATCGACCAAGCTTATGATAACTATGCCGCTATATATTCTGCACTCTTCGTCAACGGCCTTAATAACGGCAGCAATACTACCATCCCTTCACCTGCCACCATGTATAACTGTATCTCAGTGGGAAGAGAAGACCTTAACCACAGCGCGGGACCTACTGATGGGAGATCAAAACCTGACATCATCGCACCTGGCACTGCTACTAGCTTCGCCACGCCATACGTCTCAGGCGCGGCCGCCATCCTAAGAGAAGCAGCCCTGCTCAACCACGGCGGAGCAGGAACAGCCGCTGATGCGTCAGACATCCGCACCATCAAGGCACTCATCCTCAATGGAGCAGTTAAAGACACCAGCTGGAGTCACACTGACACTCAGCCGCTAGACTCACGCCGAGGAGCGGGGTTACTCAATATAAACAACTCTCATCTCCAGCTTGAGGGCGCACAACACTCAGCAACCGAATCCGATAACATCACGATCGCCGCAACCTATCCGCCCGCTGGCACATTACCCACCACCAATACGGCATCAAATATTGGCTGGAATTTCACAACTATCACGAATACGTTTCAAGGACCTAATAGCAACACAGACAGCATCGATAACTACTACTTCGATGTCCCTGTTGGCACAAGCCCACTCTATGACGTCACCGCCTCACTCGTCTGGCTGAGACAAGCTGGTAATGCAGACATCAACAATCTCGACCTCATTCTCTATGACACCGTGACAGGAGATGTCATGGAGCAGAGCATCAGCACTATAGACAATGTCGAGCACATCCACAGCACAGAACTCCCAGCGGGAAGATACATGCTGCAAGTCATCAAGCGCACCACTGACAGAGTATCTAACAGTGAAGACTACGCTCTAGCATTTAATTTCGAAGCATCCACCCTAGACCCACTTGCCGACTTCCGCTTCACCTACTTCGGTACTACTGAAAATTCAGGCGATGCAGCAAACGACGCTGACCCAGATAATGACAGCCTCGTGAACCTCACCGAGTACGCCCTTGGAACAGATCCCACCTCAGCAGCAGGAAGTAATGGTGGATCAGCTCATCCCCAGGCATCTATCCTCACTGAGAGCGGCATAGACTACCTGCAGATCACCGTCAACAGAGCTGCGATCAGCGAGGGAATCAATTATATTATTGACGTCTCGGGCGAACCTGGATCTGACTGGGTAGTAGCTACAGATACCCTCGAAAACTCTGCCACAGTCTTGCGTGTGCGAGATCATGAAGCCATATCTGACCACAACCGCAGATTCATAAGACTACGAGTAGAGGAAAACTAGCCTCATTTAATTACCTTGCATCAGAATCAAAATTCTCTAAGACTTCTCATGTGCTACAAATAGTATTTAATGAAATCAGCGCTGGAGAGATCTCTCGCTTGGACACCTTAGAACAGCTAGAACTTCTAGATGCATTCAAGGTCACCCAGGACACTCTCCAGAATATAGACGGCGAAGACTTTGGTAAAATAGAGCGCGCCGGCACTGAACTCTTCCGCTTCCGTGCAGGTGAATACCGCGTCTACTTTGAAGTCGTTGAAGAAAACGTAATCGTCCACCGCGTACTTCATAAAAACACGTTTTCTGACCTCCTATTCCGAACTAAGCTCCCAGTGGGCGAGGACGAGGAACTCAGTAACTCGAAGCACTTCTGGAACCTCATCGACGAAGGCAAAAACGCAACCCGCGTTTAACCTAAGACATATAATTGCATAAATAGGTCGCAATCGCTGCATCTAAAAGGAGACCATGAAACTAGCAAGCATACTTTCTACAAAACAAATCCACCTCAATATGCTGTCTGAGGAACGGTGGCCAGCAATCGAGGAACTAATCAATCATCTGGAAAGCCAAGACTTGCTCCTAGAAGAGTGTAAAGAAGACATCCTCGCATCACTCCATACTAGAGAAGAGCAAAACAGCACTGGCATAGGCTCAGGCGTAGCCATACCTCATGCTTTCTCTGAAAAACTTAGCGAAGTCATAGCCATATTCGGCAGATCTGACCAAGGCATAGACTTTGACGCTATCGATAACGCCCCGGTAAAGTTCATTCTCCTTTTTATAGTCCCTAAAAAAGGCTACCACCTTCACCTGCAGGCTCTCTCCGCGATCGCTAAAATGTTTAACAACTGCGAGATCCGCCAGCACCTCTCACAAGCTACCGATGCAGAAGAAATTCTGAAAATTTTCGACTCCACACCTTCACGAACTCACAGTAACTACGTGAGTAATTCATAACGATATTCATGCAACTATTGCAAGCCACCCCCACTTCAGCGCCCCCAACATCCATCTGTAAATTGTATGTTAAGTACTATCAGTATTGACAAGGAATAGAGAAGCGACACACTCACATTATCATGTACGAAGCACAAGGAACGATTAAAATCATCAGTGACACACAGACATTCGGCTCAGGATTTACCAAGCGCGAATTTGTCATCACCACAGGAGACAGCAAATGGCCACAGGACATCAAGTTCGAGATCGTCAAAGATAAATGCGCACTCTTAGACCAATTTTCCACAGGCCAAGCAGTCAGCGTTAGCTTCGACATCCGCGGCAACGAGTACAACGGTAAATACTACGTCAACCTCAACTGCTGGAAAATCCAAGCAGGCAGCGGCGATACAAGCCAAGCTTCACCGCAACAACAGCAGTCAAATAACGATATCCCAGACTTCTCTAACGACACTCCAGGAGACAGCGAGCCGTCCATGGATGACCTCAGAGGTGATGATATCCCATTTTAATAGGCAACTAAACCAAGATACGACTAACAACTAACAACTAACATCTAATCAACTCATGCCAGTAGCAACTCCGGAACAATACGCAGAAATGCTCGACGCAGCCCAAAAAGGTGGCTACGCATTCCCAGCGATCAACATCACATCACTCTCCACCATCAACGGTGCACTCAAAGCCTTCGCAGAATCAGGCTCTGACGGCATCATCCAGGTATCTACTGGTGGCGGACAGTTCGCATCAGGACTCTCAGTATCAGACGCCGCATTCGGCGCTATCGTCCTCGCTGAGGCCACTCATAAACTTGCTGAAAAGTACGACATCCTAGTAGCTCTCCACACTGACCACTGCCACCCTGAGAAGGTAGACGGCTTCCTCAAGCCTCTTCTCCAAGCATCACGCGAGCGTATCGCTGAAGGCAAAGGTCCACTCTTCCAGTCACATATGTTTGACGGATCAGTAGTAGACCTAGACGAGAACCTCAAGATCTCTGTAGACCTCCTCAAGGAGTGCGCTGAACTCAACATCATCCTAGAAGTAGAAGCTGGATGCGTAGGCGGTGAAGAGGACGGTCACGACACCTCAGATCTTCCTGCTGAGAAGCTCTACACCACCACTGAAGACATGCTTCAGGTATACGAGACACTAGCGCCACTCGGCCGCTTCATGTTCGCAGCTACCTTCGGAAACGTTCACGGTGCCTACAAGCCAGGTTCAGTAAAATTAAAGCCGACAATCCTCCGCGACGGTCAGGCAGCAGTCATCGAGAAGCACGGAGCTAGTGCAGAGATGGACCTCGTATTCCATGGTGGATCAGGCTCTGAGCTTGCAGACATCCGCGAGACACTCGACTACGGTGTGATCAAAATGAACATCGACACAGACACTCAGTACGCATTCACTCGCCCTATCGTGAAGCACGTATGTGAAAACATGGAAGGCATCCTTAAGATCGACGGCGAAGTCGGGAACAAGAAGATGTACGACCCACGCTCATACATAAAGAAAGCTGAGCAAGGCGTCTGTGATAGACTCAAGCTTGCTTGTGATGATCTCCTCTCTACAGGGAAAACCATCTTCAAGAAGTAACCTACTAAGATTCACAATTTCATAAAGCTCTCAAGGTTCTTGCCTTGGGAGCTTTTTTTGCCTTCACCCTGAACGCCTCCTGCATCATAGTTTAAGAATGACCGAAATCTACAGAGACCGAAGCCCAGTGAAGGTGGGTCACTACAAGTCCATCCTTGAAGAGCAGGGTATCAAAGTTTTCGTCAGAAATGATGTCCTATCTGCTATGGAAGCGCCCATCCCGGTCTTCTTCCCTGCCCTCTGTGTAATGAACGATGAAGACCATGACCGAGCAATAAAAATCCTGCAGGACATCATCCAAAAAGAAAAGGCGGAGATCTACAACCCAGACATCACCTGCCCCAAGTGCAAAGAAGAGAACCCAGCCACATTTGAAACATGCTGGTCCTGCTCCAGTGATATCAAATAAAGGATACACGCAGATCCAAAGTAAGCGTCTTAAAATTGGCCGTCTAGGCAAATTCAAAAATCAGCATAAGCTTCGCGGTCTATGATTAGCCATACTTGGTATTCATTGGCTCTGTTATGTTCGAGCCTTCAGACGGATCGATTCGCCCTACTATGCTCTCGGCTGACTTCTGTTGCTCCTTCTCCGCACCTCTTGATGCGGGTAGTCGCTTCGTTGACAAAGCAA
>CALJOJ010000065.1 GCA_937981665.1 uncultured Rubritalea sp. | reverse complement strand
GGAGCAGGAAGCAGCTTCGCATTTTGTTTTGAGCTTAGCATTATCTCTAGTCATCGAGTCTGCATAGCGTGACATTTCAGTAACTTTCTCATTATCAATCGATGGAGGAGTCCAAGCAACAAGGCGTTTAGGCTTTGCTTCTAAGAATTCTGCAATGAGTTTAGCATCGGCTGTGTCGCTTTTGTTTCGGCGTAGTTGTTGATCTCCATAAGCTTTGATCCGACGAGGGTTCACGAGATAGACTTCAATAATATTCATTTCGTAGAGTGCTTTCGCTACTGCTTTTCCATAGTGGCCAGTTTGCTCTAAACAGGCTGAAAGTTGCTGTGGCTCTGCTGTCTTTTTCATCCAAGCGATAAGCCGTTTGATCCCTTTGGTGGTGTTATCGAATCTTGCTGAAAATGTCTCAAAAGGGCTGATGATGTGGCAGAAAAGATCTTTCTTTCCTACATCAACCCCTAAAAAGAAGCTTGGCGATTGTGTTGTATTTTGTATGTTTTTCATAACTGTGTTTAGTTGCCTTACAGGTGATCAAAACGTCTCATTGCGGACAGTCTCAGTCTCATCAAAACAGATTCTGTGGATCTAAGATGCTGCTCGGACTTGAAGGCTTTGAGGGCCACGTGATGCCTTATCTTGTTCTCAGACTCATCCATTTATTTGGAGGTCTTGGCGCAGTAGCCAACCCCCATGGCGCCTTTTTCGCACAGTTTTCAGACAACTAAACCATCAACTCAAAGTCAAAGTTCGCCCTCCCGTCTAGGATGGCTATGCTAGCCCGAATATTTCACCATAGGGTGTTTAGGGTTGGTGCTGGTTCTTTAGCTTAGAGTTTAGGCTGCGTATTTTGATGAATAGCTCCAATTGAGGGCGTTTTTATCCTTTTTAGGCACAGCTATCGCTACTCCCTCCAGTGTTTTTCTGGTGCCGGGGCAGCACCTTGGAGCTCAGCCGCTCATCATCTGACGGTAAGCTTGGATGAACATTCATCTTGGAAGTCGATTTTTGCAGTCATTCGCGCTGAGGGGAAGATCTCATTCCAGCCCAAAGGGAAAGGAAAACATGGATCATCGACTCTTAATGCGAACGTCAAGGCCAACAAAGAGTATTGGACAGCTGTAGAGGCCTTCCTCGCTCAGTGGAAATGATGTTACCTCAAGAAGATCTGCTGTGAAATTTAGGTAAAGAATTAGCGCCCTAGGATCTACCATGATGAGGCTCGTTTTTTTACTTTAAAATATGTTTACTTTTTGAAACTATAAGACTAAAATTAATGTAAGAAAATAGTGGATGATGGAACCTATTAACAAAAGCCCTCCATGTTTTTGAAATCTTATAAATACTAAAAAAATGAAAAAAATACTTTGTTTACTTACGATTATTGGCATGTCTTCTGCACATGCTGAGCAATGGGAGGTGCCTATTGGAAAGAAACCTTCTAATGCTCCTACAAAAAACACAACTAAAGCTAGTCCGAAACTAGACTTTATTGCCTTTAAGACAGGTAATGACGGCAGTGAGATTATTGGTATTCGAGTGCGAAATGGTAAGCACAAAATGGGCGGTGCGACTATTACAGTAGGTCTAGGGGGCGCAGATATGGTTGTTCAGAGAATTGATATCATGAAGGCTAAGGCCAAGATTATATCTCAAGGAGATGGGGAGCATTTATTAGATACGTTTATTTCTAGCGAAAAAAATTACGAGATATTTGTTACTGTAAGTGGTGGAGAAATCGGTAGTAATATTATCGTTAAAAGCAAAGGAGAATAATTTAGATAACATATTATTATGAAAAAATTTATTATATTTATATTAGCAGCATTGATATCGGTGGTGTCTGCGGAGTCAATTACTCTTGAGCTTGTAGCTGGTAAAACTAAAGGGAAAGGAGCTAGACAGACCCTTCCAAGTGGTCTTTTTGTTAGTGCTTCGGTGTCTGAAGATAAGGTGATTATCAATCTTACTGACGGCAAGCAGAAATTTGGTAAGCCCAATATTGTCTTCAAGAAGGGTGATGTGACTTATACGCATCCGAGATTGATGCTTCATGTTGACTTAGCAAAAGCAAAGGCAGTGACTGCTGGTAAGCCTTTATCGGTAACTGCTTTCACACATAATGAAAACCCATACGAGATTACGATTGTTAAGGGTAGTGGTGAAATGCCAAGTGTTGTCTTTACGGAGAAGAAGTAAGCGTGTTTGTTACCTAACGGTATAGAATTTATTTACTATGGATACTCTCTTCAAGGAGAGTATCCATTTCTATTTATACTCTTAATCTTAACCTGTGATTATGAACCCTTATCTATTTATTTATGCTATCGTTTTTCTCTAAAAGAAACCTGAGCTTACAACTGATCCTAGGTTTCGTCATCTACTTGAAGTCAATAGACTGATGAAGCGTGTTGGGGTGATATTATTAGGCTTACTAATATTAATCGGATGTTTGACTGCTCTAGTTAAGGATAGAATAGCAGACTCATTGAATTGTCCTGGGTTGATAGTTCACTGTGCAGCTGGGTTACAGAAGCCTGTGGAGGAGATCGCTCGGGAATTTGAGAAGGAGACAGGTATCTCGGTTCATTTAAATCTTGGTGGTTCTGGTCAGTTATATTCTCAGCTTAGCTTGGTAGGTGGAGATGTGTATATTCCAGCTGATATGAGCTACCTTGAAAAGGCTCAGGATGAAGGACTGATTGATGAGGCTGTTAGATTTAGTACTTTGCTTGCTGAGCTGATCGTAGCTGAGGGGAATCCGAAAAAAATAATATCCTTAGAGGATTTGGCGAGAGATAATGTTCGAGTCGTGATCGCTGAGCGCTCGGCGGCGGTTGGTTTATTTACTCATGAGGTGATAGAGAAGTCCGGTCTGTTAGGGGACATAGAAGATGGTGATCTAACTAAGATGGGGACTGTTAATGAGGTGGCTTTACAAGTACAGTTAGGAGCTGCGGATGTTGGGATTGTTTGGAATGCATTAGAGTTTCAGTTTGAGAATTGTGAATTTATTTCTGTTCCCGCATTTCAAAAACAAGCCAAGTATGCTGGGGTGGGAAATTTAAAGTCTGGTAAATGGCCTGAGGAGACTAGCGCATTTATTTCATATTTAATAGATCTAGATAAGGGAGGGAAGGTCTTTAAGAAATATGGGTTTGATGGTATGGATACTATCACAAGGTAAGTAAATGAAACAGTCTAACAGAAATAGGTTATCTAAGCAGGTAGCTAATGCTTCCCATATTAAGTATAGTGGATGGTTTGGTGCGTGGCTGACTGGTTCATTGTGGATCTATTTAGGGCTGATTCTTTTACTGGTGATTGCAGATGTTTGGTATGTGCTGGCTAGTATGGGTAACACTGAAGGATTGAGAGAAATGTTAGACTGGGGGAATCTCTGGCAGTCGGTTAAGTTGACATTTCTTAGTAGTACAGTGAGTGCTATTCTGTCCGTTCTAATAGCAGTTCCGATTGGATATTTACTGTCACGCTATCGTTTTTTCGGAAAGTCAGTGATCGATGCGGTTTTAGATATTCCGGTTGTTTTGCCGCCTTTGGTCATCGGTCTTAGTTTGTTGATTTTGTTTAATAATTTTCCACCACGAATTCTGGATTGGGGAGTAGGCTCACTAGATGATATTATGTCTGGATGGGGGATGAGGGTGACGCATACGAAGTTGGCAATCGTGATAGCGCAGTTCACTGTAGCGTGTGCTTTTGCTATCAGGATGATGAAGGTGAGTTTTGATCAGATAGATCCACGTAGTGAGAAGGTAGCTATGACGATGGGTGCTTCTCGTGGGAGAGCGTTTTTTGATGTGGTGTTGCCGCAGAGTTATCATGGAATGGTGGCTGCAGGGATGCTGGCCTGGGCGCGTTCACTCGGGGAGTTTGGACCGATCTTGGTATTTGCAGGAGCTACTCGTGGAAAAACGGAAGTGTTATCCACCTCTGTGTATTTAGAAATTAATACCGGAAATCTAAAAGGCGCTGTGCTGATTTCTTTGATAATGATTGCATTAGCAGTCATGACTATTTTGATTGTTAGAATTCTCACAAAGAAAGGAGCAGGATATGATATGCATTGATAATATTTCTGTTCGCTCAGGTGAATTTCAGCTCCAAGGAATAAGTTTTGAGATTGAGGCGGGTGAGTGTCTAGCTCTGATGGGGAAGAGTGGCTCGGGGAAAACGACTCTCATGGAGGCAATTTGTGGACTGCGTGAACTGGTCTCTGGTGGTATTTCTATAGCTGGAGATGATGTGAGTGATGTGGCTCCGCAAGACAGGATGGTGGGGTTAGTGCCTCAGGATAATGTGCTGTTTCAGAATATGACGGTGCGTGAGCATATTGCCTACGGTCCAGTGTTACGTAAGTGGAAAAAGACGGATATTTTTGATCGTGTTGCTGAACTCGCAGCGGAGTTGAGTATAGGTCATTTGTTGGATCGGTATCCGGTGGGGCTTTCTGGTGGTGAGGCAAAGCGCGTTGCTATCGGCCGGGCTATAGCAGCCAAACCTAAGTTACTCTGTCTGGATGAAAGTTTTACTGGCCTCGATGGTGAGACTCTGGACGAGGTGATGACTGCTGTACGGCAAACGATTCGGCGCGAAGATATTAGCACCTTACTGATCACCCATCAGAAATACGAAGCTGAGGCCTTGGGTGATGCCATTTATGAGCTATAACTAGAGCATGTATTTGTCGTTCGTAGAATTTTAATTAGGTGAAAAAATTGCTTTTTTGTGCAACAAATGAAAGCTTCTAGTGTTAGATAAAAACGTAATATGAAACTAGTAAAAAAATTAGCTTTAATGCTTATGATGATGTTCGGTCTTGTGTCCTGTGATGCTGTAATTGGTTCCGATGATGGCGATGATGAAGAAACTGATGCAGATGTTACTGAGCAGATCGAAGTTCCTACTGACCTCTCTGCTGTAGCCATTCTAAATAATGACGACTATACTGCAGCAGGTGCTCTGGAGCTATTGGAAGATGATTACCGCTTGGAGCTTTTCTTTGACGTTAATTCTCAAAGAACAGCATTAGGGTTAAACTCGCTTTTTATTGATACCCGTTTGAACTCTCTTGCTGAAGAGCACAATGAGTACATGGTGGCTCAGGCTGCATTAGATGAGAGTGATAATATTCTTGTTTCTCATGATAACTACGACACCCGTGCAGGTACAATGTTTGGTTATTTATATTACACAGTAGGTGAGAATGTAGCTGCTGTTGAAGGTTTTGCTGCTGATGACGTAGTACCTGCTTTTATTGAAGCTTGGGGGAATTCATCTGGTCACCAGGTAAATATTGAGGACGAAGACTTTACTCACACAGGTATTAATGTGCACGTGGACACAGCTACAGGAGTGATCTATGTTACTCAGCTATTCGCAGCATTTTAATAGCTTTTAGTTGCTTAGTGTGACCCATGATTTAAAGATCATCGGAGTTACTATTATAAATTTTTACACATCCCTGTCTGCTCGCTGCAGTCAGGGATGTTTTGTGTGTAGGTGTTTTACTGTGTTAGGCTTATGCCTAGGGGGGAATCTTTCAATTCTGGAGATGGGGCTGGAGCAGTTTAGATGAGGTTTTCTCTTGAGGTTTGGTTTTAGCCCGAATATTTCACGATAGGGTGTTTAGGGTTGGTGCTGGTTCTTTAGCTTAGAGTTTAGGCTGCGTATCTGATGAATAGCTCCAATTGAGGGCGTTTTCATCCTTTTTAGGCACAGCTATCGCTACTCCCTCCAGT
>CALJOJ010000064.1 GCA_937981665.1 uncultured Rubritalea sp. | reverse complement strand
TATTTATCTCTCTAACAGATTAGAAGCGGGCATGAACTATCGGACGCACACCAAGGGAGGCAACTTTACCCAACCCTCCGTCTGCATAGTAGACTTCTGACCGGGCTGGTATCATCTCGATCTTTCAGATATCGGTGTGATGAAACGGCATGCTATAGAGGAACCATGCTATAGAGGGACAGGAACGAATGGCACGCGCATATCGGTCTACTAGCTTAGGTGTAGAATTACCTGCTAGCTTCTGCACCACCTCAGAAGCCACACAATAATCCAATAAGATACGGGTGCAGTTAACTCCTTTTATATTAGCTATTTTCACAGCACGACAATATTAACCTCTTCATTTGGCACTTCATGTGCTAGTTCTATTTACTAGAACTTCGCAATCCTTGCCAATGCCTCAACCACCAGAATGGCTCAAGCCAATACTCTTCAGCGAATCACTACCACCTAGTTTCACTGATCTCGTTCAGCAGCACTACCTCCCCATCGCGGAGAAAATCGCTAGCTGGCACACTGGAAAACCTTTGGTCATTGGCATCAATGGTGCACAAGGAACAGGTAAGTCAACTCTTTCACTTATCCTCGCTCACGCTCTCAAAAAGGAACACGGAAAGAGCACCTCAGTCATCTCCATCGATGACATCTACCATACAAAATCTCAACGAATCAAGCTCTCTGAGACCATACACCCTCTACTCGCCACACGTGGGGTGCCAGGCACTCACGACGTATTGCTAGGCGCAGCTATTATCCATTCATTAGAGACAGGAAATCCAACTCTCATTCCATCCTTTAACAAGGCCACTGATGACCGTCATACTGAGACAAGCTGGGTAAAAGTAACCGAGCCCGTAGACATTATCATCTTCGAAGGCTGGTGTATCGGCGCCCGTGCGCAAGAAGACGACGCTCTCGAGAGGGCCTCAAATGCACTAGAGGAAGAGGAAGACCAGAATCAAGTATGGAGGCATCATGTGAATGAAAAGCTCAAGGGCGAATATGCAGAGCTCTTCTCCCTCATCGATAAACTCATCATGATCAAGGCTCCTAGTATGCAGTGTATTTACCAATGGCGTAGCCAGCAGGAAAGTAAACTAAGCGCCAAATTAGAAGGCTCAGATGACCGAAGCGGCATTATGAGTGACCAGCAAATCAAACGCTTCATCATGCACTACGAAAGGTTAACTCGCTGGATGCTTAAAGAAATGCCTGATAGAGCTGACATTCTTGTAGAGCTAAATACGGATCATACTATTCATCAAACAAAGGGCATCGTATAATTTATGACCTCACATAATCGACTACTTATCTTCACTGATCTAGACGCTACACTCCTGACCGAGGACTACTCGTATGAGGCCGCGCTACCTGCTATTGATGAATTAAAAAAACGTGGTTACCCCATCATCCTAAACTCCAGTAAAACCCTCACTGAGCTCAAAAGTCTTTCTTCAGAATTAGAACTAAATGCCCCAGTGATCGCAGAAAACGGCGGGCATATCGCTTACCCAGTAGATCTCTTCCCGAGCTTAAAAGATAACTCTTCCTACATAACTAGCGGCGGTTTCTACACCAAAATCAATGGCCTGTCTCGAGTAGCTATTATCAAACACGCTCACGCCCTGAGAGAGAAGCATGGATATAAATTCTCAGGTTTCTCAGACTGGACGGCTAAGGAGATAGGCCAGCACACTGGCTTAAGCCTATCTGCTGCTACTGAGTCTAGTGACCGTTATGTCACAGAGCCTATTCTGTGGAATGACAGTGAGATGAGGTTTGATGAATTTATGAAAAGCATGGAAAACATCGGGGCTCGAGCACTACTAGGCGGGCAATTTATCCACCTCATGGGAGACGCGGATAAGGCAGATGGTCTTCATAAGGTAAAAGCTCTCTTTGAGGAAACCTCTCCTCAAGACACCTGGGCTACTGTAGCACTGGGTGACAGCCCGAATGATCAAGGAATGCTTAACGCGGCTGACATCGCAGTTCTTATACCTCACCAGTCAGGAGCTAAGCTCACAGAAGCCACTGCAAAGTATGTGATCAAGGCCACACGGATCGCTTCAGCAGGATGGAACGAAGCCATCATCGACATTTTAAATAATACTAACTTCAACTAAAAAAAATCATGGGAGACTTTCACCAACACGGACTTGTAACGACACTTCACCAGCTGAACCAACGCCCTCTCGAAAAGCTTGAGGACGAGCTGCGAGCCTTCGGTAAAGATAGGCCAATGGGGCTTATTCTCCCTTCACTTTTCTCAGAGTTAGAGGGCCCAGCCCTTTCAGGTATTCTCGATCACCTATCACAGGTGGACTACCTTAACCAGATCATCGTCGGCTTAGACCGTGCAGATGAGAATCAGTATAAGCACGCTCTACAGTTCTTTGATCGGCTCCCACTCAAGCCCACTATTCTCTGGAATGATGGTCCCCGTTTACAGAAGATCGATAAGCTGCTCAGTGAAAAAGGACTCGCGCCTAAGGAGCTAGGAAAAGGGCGCAATGTCTGGTATATGTTCGGCTACATCCTTGCCTCTAAAAAAGTAGAAACAGTGGCTATTCATGACTGTGATATCACCACTTATGACCGCTCCATGCTCGCCCACCTACTCTACCCAGTAGCGAACCCAGCCTTCAGCTATAAATTCTGTAAAGGCTACTACGCTCGTGTAGCAAACCAGTCTCTCAATGGCCGAGTATGCCGACTACTCGTTACGCCATTACTTCGTTCACTCAAGAAAGTCTGCGGAGAAAACACCTATGTGGAATTCCTCGATAGCTTCCGTTACCCGCTTGCTGGTGAATTCTCCCTCCAGCGCGATGTCATCGAAGATATCCGTATCCCATCTGACTGGGGGCTAGAAATGGGCATACTCTCAGAGGTGCATAGAAACTACGCTACGAACCAAGTCTGCCAAGTAGACATCGCAGAGAACTATGACCACAAGCATCAAGACCTCTCCTTAGATGATAAGTCACGTGGATTATCAAAGATGAGCACCGACATCGCAAAGTCTATTTTCAGGAAAATGGCCACTCAAGGAGAAGTCTTCACACCTGAACGTATCCGCACGCTGAAGGCCACCTACTACAGGATCGCGCTTGACCTCATTGATAGCTACCAGGCAGATGCCGCTATGAACGGCCTAAAGTATGACATGCACACAGAGGGCTCCGCTGTAGAGAGCTTCGCTGAAAGCATCATGGAAGCTGGGCAAGACTTCCTCGATCCCAAGACATCAATGGATGCGCCATTTATGCCAAGCTGGAAGCGTGTTATCTCAGCGGTGCCAGACATCATGGACATGCTGCTCGATGCAGTGGAAGCAGATCAACGCGAATTTGGCGAAGCCATCAGCTACGATCCATCACAGCACCCTAAGGCTCTGCACCTACGCCACCGTATAGACCAACACGTCAAAGCTGTCTACGGAGCCGATACAGATCCGAAAAATACAGTAACCGACCGTATCTTCGAGGCTGCATCCCTCACATCGAAAGCTGTATCCTTCACTGAAAATAAAAACAAGTGGAACCATGAAGACATCCTCGCCATCACATACGCAGACTCCATTACTCGTGAAGGCCAGCGTCCGCTAGCTACGCTAAAGCAGTTCTTCCGATCTAATCTAAAAGGCTATATAGGAAATATCCACATCCTGCCCTTCTGCCCTTATAGCTCAGATGAAGGATTCTCTGTAATCAACTACGCAAAGGTCAATCCAAATCACGGTAGCTGGGATGATCTAAAGGCATTCCAAGAAGACTTCCGAGTCATGGCTGACATCGTACTCAATCACTGCTCCAGAGAATCTGAATGGTTCCAAAACTTTCTCAAAAACCAATCACCAGGCAAAGACTACTTCATCGATGGATCAAAGTTTAGAAACATCAGTAAAGTGATCCGCCCACGCAGTAGTCCGCTACTCACTAGCGTAAAGACGGTGGATGGAGAAAAACAGGTCTGGTGTACCTTTAGTGCTGATCAGGTAGACCTTAATTTCGGTAATCCTGAAGTCCTCATAGAGATGATTCGTATAATCCGCCTCTACATTGAGAAAGGCATTACCATCTTCCGCCTAGATGCCGTAGCATTCGTGTGGAAAGAAGACGATACAAACTGCGTCCACCGTCCTCAGACACATGAGATTATTAAGCTCCTCAGACTCGTCATTGAGACACTTGAACCTAGATCCATCATCATCACTGAAACAAATGTTCCTAATAAGGAGAATCTCAGCTACTTCGGGAACGATAATGAAGCTCATCTCATCTATAACTTCTCCCTCCCTCCATTACTCGTCCACACCATGCTCAGTGGCAGCTCTCACTATCTTAAGAAATGGATCATGTCCATGCCTCCTGCACGCCGAGGAAGAGCTTATCTAAACTTTATCGCTTCCCATGATGGAATCGGCCTCCGTCCCGCTGAGGGACTACTCTCTGACGGGGAGCTCACTAACCTCACGGAAACACTTCGCTCATTTGGCGGCGAGATCTCCATGCGCCAGGCTCCCAATGGTGAGCTCCAACCTTATGAGGCAAATATTTCTCTCTACAGCGCGATGGCTGGCACTATAGAAAATGGAAAGGATGAATGGCAAAGCCAGAGATTCATCTGCTCACACATCATCATGCTCGCACTAGAAGGCCTTCCTGCATTCTACCTACACAGCCTACTCGGAACAGAAAATGACCTAGCAGGTATGGAAGAAAGCGGTCATGCACGCTCAATTAATCGCTATAAATGGAATGCCGATGACCTAAATGAAAAATTACTCAACAAAGACCTCCACCATGGAGAAGTATTTGATGAACTAAAGCGAATCATCGCCATTCGCCGCAAGCAAGAAGCATTCCACCCGAACGCCACTCAATACACCCTACACTTCAGTGATAAGATTTTCGCCTTCTGGCGTGAAAGTGACGACCGAAACCAAGCAATCTTTGCCATTCACAACATCTCGAATGAGCCCCAAACTGTGCAGATGGTAGAGCTTAACCTCATCGATACTGACATCTGGTGCGACCTACTCAGCGGAACATGCTACACTGGCTCAGACTCAACCCTAGAGCTCCCACCATACGGCTGTGCCTGGATCACTAATAAACACTAAAGGTAAATAACGATCAAAAACTAACCAAGCTGCTCATCAAGACCATTCTATAGAGAGCCAGGGTTCTCATCAGGGGTCTATCAGGTCTCTATGTGATAAAATGGTATGATAGCGTGACCTCTCCGAAAAACTCAACTACTCAGGGAGATTGGTCACTGCAGCTCAGACTTACGTAATTGGAGCGATCTAGAGCACTTCACTATGGGGCACACACTGTTTTCACTTCGAGGTTCATCATCAGAGCAAGAGGGCTATTAGCCCACTCTTACTCTATGTTTTTCTATTAGCTGTTCACTCTTTTACGGCGAAGCATAAAGGCAAATACTGAGAGAGCTAAGACGCTAGTGGTGCTGGGCTCAGGGATAACAGATACGGTATCAAAGCCTAAGTCTTTAAGCATGCCAACTTCAATCGCACTTAGTGTACGCGCAGTCATACCACGGCCAGCTAACGCTTCCAAGACGTAATTTTCATCTGTATAGTAAGCATCATCAAGATGACTACCAGAACTACCATCAGACCAATTTGCTGGTGAATAAAGGTACACAGCTTCACCACCATTTGCAGCAATAGCATTTTCCCCGTACCACACTAATCCGTCTTCGCCAGCACCTCCCACAGAAGCTGCGTCCCAGCGATCTTGGTGTATGTCTAAATCATTGCTATCGCGATCGATTAATACACCAGTGGAGTCTCCGACAAAGTAATCAAATATGTACCATGAATTGGAACCAAAGAATGAAGACCCATCCTCTCCGATGGTACTACTAAAGCCAACTGTATGACTTAACTCATGAAGCATGGTAGATTGAAAGTCACTCTGGTTAGCTCCTACTGACGAGCCAAAGCCCCAGTTTATAGAACTTGTCAAATTTACCGAAAGAGTGCCTTCATAGCCTAGCCCTGTGATGTCACCATCTATCTCATGAATGATTTTTGCGCCTACAGCACCTCGGTTAAAGGAATTATTACTATTATTGTATAAAGAAGATGCTCCAGCTAGAGTAAGTCCACCAGTGATATTTGCATCTACCTTAATGTTGACTGTTGCTGTTTCATTAAAATAAGAGCCCAAAGTCGCACCTGCAGCCTCAATGTCTGCCACACTCTCGGCAGAAAAATCGCTAGGATCCTCATAGATAAAGTTAAAGGTCACAGCTGCTGATAGAGAAGAAAAAGGGGCAAGTAGAGGGAGTAATACAACGTATGGAGAAATTATTTTTTTGATCATTTGTTTTAGGTTTTTCGTTAAATATTACGATTAGATTACATAATTCAACTAGCTCTTTAAATGGTCAAGCATAAAGTAAAGGCTATAATTCACTATGTGTTCAGCCATAAAACATCATTGATATATACCTATACCAGATAATGTGCTCAGAAGGGGCAAGAGGAAAAGCGCTTACCTGATGGATCTTTCAGATCTCTCGGCTCTGGCTATATTGTATGGTTTTTGTCAGAGGTCAGATTTATCTATTTCTTACATTTTTCATAACACCCGCAGTCTAGCGTGTGATCATTTACCATTCCGATGGACTGCATGTAGGCGTAGATGATGGTGGGGCCGACGAAGGTGAAGCCGCGTTTCTTTAGGTCTTTGCTGATTTTTTCAGATAGTGGTGTGTAGGCTGGGATGTCGCTGTGCTGTCTGAAAGCATTATCAATAGGCTGATGACCCACCCATCTCCAGAAATACTCGCCTAGGCTGCCGGTCTCTTCGATGAGCTTCAGCCCAGCGATGGCATTTTTTCTGGTAGCGAAGATTTTTAGACGATTACGGATGATCCCCGGATCCAGTAAAATTTCCTCCAGATCAGCATCAGTCATGGCTGCTACTTTGTGGATGTAGAAGTCATGAAAGAGCTTTCGGTAGTGGCCACGCTTCTTGAGAACGGTGATCCAGGAGAGGCCTGCCTGGGCACCTTCGAGGATAAGCATTTCGAAAAGCTCGCGCTCATCGTGGAGTGGAACACCCCATTGAGTGTCATGATATTCTATGTAGAGCGGGTCTTCTGTGACCCATTGGCAGCGTTTCATGGCTCTATTTTAGGCATCGAGGCTGATAATTTAAAGGTAGAACGATAAGAAAAAGGCTTTGACCTTCGCGCGTTTCCTGCCTACTTTCCCGCCCTTGCCCTTACTAGGATAGCTTTGGGTAGCTATCATTGACATCGCTCAGCCAGATATAAGGACGCCAATTCATAGAACAATTTTAAGAACATCAAGATAAACTGATATGAACATCACTGTAGAAAATAAACAAGAATGCATGGCTACTGTAAATGTAGAGGTGCCAGCAGACACCGTCGCATCGAGACGCCAAGACATTGTTAGCAACTACGCTAAGCAGGCTAAGATCTCAGGGTTTAGACCTGGTAAGGTGCCTGCTAAGGTGGTGGAGAAGAGATTCCAAAAGGAGATCCAAGAGGAACTCTTCAGCGCTCTCATTAACACTGGATGTGAAGAAGCGATCAAGCAGGAAGACCTCAAAGTAATCTCTGTAAATGTATCTGACGAGCCTAAGCTCTCTGACGCAGGTGCACTCGCATTCACTGCGGAGCTCACTCTCGCTCCTGTGTTTGAAGTACCTAATTACGAAGGGCTCGAGATCGAGGCTCCTAGCGCAGATGTTACTGATGAGGAAGTAGAAGAATCTATTTCTGAGCTTCAGCAACGTTTCGCTGAGTTCAACGACATGGAGCGCGAGCTTCAGGACGGCGACTTCGCTGTAGTTGACTTCACTGCTACTACTGGTGGCAAGCCTGTGGCTGAGGTCATCGGTAAGTCAGCTGGATTCCTCGAAGGCCGTGAAGGTCACTGGACTAAGGTCGAAGACGACTCATTCATGCCTGGCTTCGGCTCAGGGCTCAAGGGACTCAAGGCAGGTGATAAGAAGGAGCTCAAGCTCACAATGAATGACGAGTTCCCTCTCAGCGACGTCCGCGGCGTAGAGATCGTATTCGACGTGACTGTGAAGGAAGTGAAAGAGCAGATTCTCCCTGAGCTTAACGACGAGTTCGCAGCAAAGCTTATGCCTGATAAGGGCATGGATGACCTCAAGGAAGTTATCAAAGAGCAGCTCGCTGGCGAGAAGCAGAAGCAGTCAGCTGATGCTAAAGTAAATCAAGTAGTAGAGAAGCTCACCGAAGCTGTAGAGTTCACACTCCCAGCGGCACTCGTAGAGCAAGAGACTCAAGGCAACGCAATGAACATGATCGAACGTGGCAGAGAGCAAGGAATGACTGACGAAATGATCGCTGAGCAACAAGATGAGATCAATGAGTCTGCTAGCAAGCAAGCGAACCTCAACCTCAAGACGAACTTCATCCTGCAGGAAATCGCAGTGAAGGAGAACATCGAGGTGGACGACCAGGACATGATCCAGAGAATCTCTGCGATGGCTCAGCAGGCTAACAAGCCATTGAAAAAGTACATCAAAGAACTCCAGAAGGCTAATGCTATCCAGAACGTGCGCAACTCAGTGCTCATCGGAAAGACTATTGACTTTGTGGTAGAGAAGGCGATTGTGACTGAGGTCGCACCGACTGAAACCATAGAAAAAGATGCTTAATAATTTCAACACTAGTAACCAAGGGTCTTCCATGACTCCGCAGAATAACTATTACCCTATCCCGACTGTCATCGAGCAGGACGGCAGAGGTGAGCGTGGATATGACATCTACTCTCGTCTCCTTAAGGACCGCATTATCTTCATCGGTACTGGTATCGATGACAATGTGGCTAACGCAGTAATCGCTCAGATGCTCTTCTTGCAAATGCAAGATCCTAAAAAGGACATTCATATCTACATCAACTCACCAGGTGGTTCAGTCACTGCAGGTCTCGCTATGTACGATACCATGCAGTTCCTCACTTGTGATGTGAACACTTACTGCATCGGAATCTGTGCCTCAATGGGCGCTGTCTTACTCACTGCTGGAACGAAAGGTAAGCGCTTCTGCCTGCCGAACTCCCACGTGATGATCCACCAGGTATCTGGTGGTGCACAGGGAACAGCTTCTGACGTGGAGCGTACCGTGGAATTCATGTACGGGCTGAAAGGCAAGCTCAACAAGATCCTCGCACACCACACTGGTAAAACAGAAAAACAGGTAGAAAAAGACGCTGACCGTGACAACTACATGAGCGCTGAAGAAGCCATGAAGTATGGCCTCGTCGATAAGGTATTAGAGAGCAAGCCAGAAGAAAAAGACACTAAGTCTGACAAGAAGTAAGCTCCGCTAAATTCTTATCTAGCAAAATTTCAAAAGACCTCAGCTCATCGAGCTTGAGGTCTTTTTTTGTGTGTGCCCGGCAGGGCACACTGACTTGGGGGTTAAAGTCCCCTGTGGGCTCGGCAGAGAGAACCACTAGCAGACAGCAAGGTTAAGATCGTGAGATCT
>CALJOJ010000063.1 GCA_937981665.1 uncultured Rubritalea sp. | reverse complement strand
AAAGTGCGATCGAGGAGGTTCTCAAAGAATGGTGGAGCAAAGCGCAAGGCTTCCGCTCATTATTTAGCAACTCGTATATTCGCTCTGAACTAAACGCTATTTAGAAATCATTTAAGCACTATTTCAAACTAGAAATGGTATAAGATCCAGTTTTTCGTGACATTGATGAATAACTATCCAGCTAAGATAGATCTAGACTTTCTATTTCCCCCGCAGCCAAGTAGCCTCTAGCCATGAACCAAGATCAAACAATGCCAAGCTACAATACTCAAGAGGAAGTCATGTTTTTCGACACAGACATCGGCGGAGTCGTCCACAACCTCGCATACCTCCGTATGATCGAGACCTGTAGAACAAAGCTAGCCACTGAGGAGCTAGGCATGAACCTGAAGGAAATGGCTGACAATGGGCTGTTCCCTGTTGTCCTACGAACTGAAGTAGATTATCGCATGCCAGCCACACTCGGGCATAAGTTGACCATCAAAGGACGCCTCGAAAGCGTGGAAAAAGTCCGCTTCTGGTGTGCCTTCGAGATCTATGCCGATGGGATAGAAAAATGCCTAGTCACCTGCCGCCAATCATTAGCCATGGTTCAAATGGGAAAAGATGGCAGCGCAGCGAAGCCACAACGCCTCCCACAAGACCTGAGCGATCGCTGGGCGGGACATGCTCAATGATAGTTTATCAATAACCAAGCGAGTATTAGTATTGATAGATTTACTATCTATCATACCTAAGATTTAATTTCTCCACACCCTCTATAATTTCATTGCTATACAAGAATTACTATGCAGAATTCCATACATATGGCTAACGCAACTAACGTCCTCGCAAACGGAATCGAAATCACTGGTTCTATCAAGTTCACTAACGACATGATCATAGATGGTAAAATTGATGGTGAAATCAAATCTGATGGTGGTCACGTAACTATCGGCGAAAATGCTAAAATCAAAGGTGATATCATTGCTGGCGAGGTAAAGCTTTTCGGAAATGTAGAAGGCACTATCACATCTACACGCTGTGTACTTAAGCCTAACAGCAAGCTAGACGGAGATATCAAGACTAAGATGCTCAGCATGGAAGAAGGAGCTTCACTTTCTGGTCGCACTGAGATCGGATAATAATTCTCCTCTCATCTTAAATAACACAAATTTTCTAAACGCAGTCAACCTCGAGTCGATTGCGTTTTTTGCGCCTCTAAGCTAGAACCCTCTCTTCTAAGAGTCTATTTAAACTTCCTAGAATAAGACGCTTACTAATGATAGGCCTGCATCAGCAGTAGAGGCTTTGTATTCCTTACCACAATACCAGCCTGGAGTTTTAAGTAGTTCAGCTAAGATGGAGCAGAACTCAGCATCTACTGAGAAGGTGAACTCGATTACACAAGCAGAGTGTCACGCTGTGAGCCAGCCAGAACAGAAAAAATGAACCACTGTTTTTGTACTGACTTTAGTAGGAATCATAGCCTTAGCTACAGTTACTGGAATGTATTTAATGATAAATACTAATGGTAGATAATAAAGCAGTTGTTGATCAAAAAAGGTTAAGGCTGATAGCCTTGTAGGAGCTGTTTTTTTTGAGGGTAAATTTTATAGTGGAGAAAATGTGGCTCAATGACTTGCTATAGTGGATCATTTTGGGTATTTATGTAGTATTGATGGAAGAAGCGCGTTACGAAATAGCAAAACTATTAGGTAAAGGTAGAACTGGCGGAGTTTATGAGGCTGAAGATTTAAATCTTCAGCGTAAGGTAGCAATGCGCAGGTTTTTTGATCAAGGTAATAAGGTAGACTTCTCTGATCATAAAGAAAAATTTATTGAAGTAGCTCAGTCACTGGGAAATATACAGCACCCGAATATCATTCAAGTTTTTGATGCAGGGATGGATGAAGACGGAGCTTATGTGATTTCTCAGTTGTTAGACGGAGAGTCGCTTCATGAGGAAATCAAAAGAGGAGCATTGGAAATATCAATGGTGGTTGATATAGCTAAGCAGCTCTTGGATGGCTTTATTGCAGCCCATGATCAGAATTATTTCCATGGAGCGCTGACTCCTGGCTCCATCTTTATGACGGTGAGTACACGTGGTGGATTCAGCTATATTATCACAGATATGGGCTTAGCTAGATTAGCCCCACTTATCCAGGGCGAGGGCACACTTCTTGCCTTCATGGCGGATCAGGCTATTCTTGCACCTGAGCTATTTGAGGGCGGTGAGTCTAGCGCTCAGGCTGACCTCTATATGCTAGGTCATATTCTTTACATGTGCTTAGCTGGTGGTCACCCATTTGGAGGGCTAAATATTGAAGAAGCGAAGGCGAAGCATCAGGAAGGTTTACCTGATATAAAGAAATATTGTGGGGACTTATCACAGAGTTTGAAAGCTTGGTTAAGTAAGATGACCGCACCAAACCTAGCAGATCGACCAGCTTCAGCGATAGAGGCTCTGAATGAATTAAACTCCATCCAGCCAGGGACAGTCCTACCTGTATCTGAAGCTGGACATGGAGCTCAGCTCATTCAAGGAGATGGCACGGTAAATTTCACTTCACCAAATGAGATGGGTGCAGATTATAAACCAGGTGCTCCTAGGCTAGCGACTTCACCAGTACCAATCACAGCACCAGGTACGGAGCCTTTAGGGGTAGTAGCTCCGGGTGCGAATAGTGGTGCAGACCCATATTCGATGCCTGCACTGGGTGCAGAGTCTTTAGTAGAAGCAGCTCCTGTAACTCGGCCGCCGGGAACTAGGGCATTAGTTATACCGCCGCCTGGAACAGGACCATTAGGAATATCGCCTACCGGAACGGGGCCAATGGGAATAGTTCCGAAGGAGACAGGTATGGGCGTATCTTCATACGCACAGCAAGCGTCGTTACAGCAGCCTCATGTAGACCAGAGCATGTATGTGCCTAGAAAAAAATCATTTGCAGGTTTATTTATTGGTTTAGTAGCTGTCGTTTTAGTAGCTGCCGTAGTTTTCTTCGCTATGAGTGGGAGTGAAGATAAAGGAGATGATCGTGGTGATAAATCTGAAGTAGGATTAGACAAAGGCACTTCATCAGATCTAGGTGCTGGCAGAACATCTGGTGCCTCAAATACACCAGAAAAAATAGCTTTGTTTGATGTTTCTTCTCCAGCAAATGCGGGATGGTTGTTAAGATCTCCAGCATCTCAGGCAGTAAAAAATGGTGGATGGCTGATCAGAGACAAAAGCCCGCGTGCTACTTCTGGAGCAAGATTTTCACTTGGCTCAGTTATTAATAAAATGTTTGATCAAGGCTGGCGAATCACCTACCAAGTGAGAGTTCTCAAAGGCTACAACAAGTTTGGTTTTGTTATTAGCGACAAGATGAACCCTGGTTGGATGGGTAAAGGTTCTTTAGGTTGCTATATAGTTGTTAATTCTGTACCAGGTAAATCAATGGTATATACTCCCCAAAAGGATCCATGGACGTGGAAAAAAGGTAAGGTTTATACCAAAGAGCATGTAAATGGGAATGGTTGGGTGAATATTACCATTGAGCAAAAAGCGAACCGTTCTGATGGATACTATACGGTAAAGGTAGATGGTGTGCCTGCATATACAGATACCTTTGAAGAAGGGTTTGTACTAGAAGCTCATGATGAATTGAATGATCATTTGTTTACATATTCTCTGGGTAAAAGGGATAAGAGTGAATGGATCATTCAGAAGTTTACTTTAGAGGCTTTCTAAAATAGCTCATATTAGGGCTGGTTTTGATGTTTCGGTCTCGAATATTCACTTATATGTACACGGCTTCATGCATATATCTGCCTGATTAAGCAAAGTAGAAGCCCCTCTAAAACGGGTTTTAGAGGGGCTTAACTGCCTATCTTGAGGAGGGTACAACACAAAATGTTTTCGGGGGTATTATCTTAACTATTGGTTATTCTCGTATGGTAAATAGCTTACCCCACGTCCATCCTAGGCCATCGATAGCTAAGCCTACTGGACCGCGGATAGTCTTCTGCGAAAGTGAGATCTCTAGCTTGCTGTAGTGAGAAAATTTCGCCAACTCGCGGATTCCCTCTTCAATAGAAAAAATTTCTTCTTCGAGATCTGCTAATGTTTTCTCGACGTCTAACTTATCACTGAGTTCCTTGGCATTATAATAGATTGCCTGAAGTCTTTTCCTGCGTTGTTTGAGTTTGTTGAGCCTCGCTCTCTGTGCGATGGATTTTTTTGTTTCATCAGTGACAGTCACGCGGCGGTAAGTGACTTTACCTAGCTCCGCTATTTCATCCATTGAGCTAATCAAATTATGTGCTGGGATGCGTAATGAGTAGCTAGCGCTCTGGTGTTTATCGTCGCGCTCATTGAGGCTTAGAATGTGACCTCCATTAGTGGTGACAACCTGTTCTATTTGCTCACAAGTCTCGCGGACATTCGGGGTGTCCATATTTAATGAACCCGTCTTAACGATCACGCGAGTAGCGGAGTTTGTGCTCTTTCTAAATGAATCAGATTTAGTCTCTGCCATATAGTTGGGCATAGTAGAAACAGATGGAGCGACAAAGGGAGAGTGTGAAGTCCCACAGCTACTTAGTAGGCTCATGAAGCCAATTCCCAATAAAAGACGGAGAGTGGTAGGTAATGTAATTAGTATCATATGCTGGAAAAATAGCATATAAATATTCATTGGCAATGTTTATATGCTGTAAATTTAGCATTTCATAAAATGGCCAGTCAAAGGGTTGTCATTTGTGAGAATACTCGTATATTTTAACTCATGTCGAATCTCTTCAATAATGACTTAAGAACACGCGGTAAATCTAGCTTACAAGCTAAGCTAGTAAAATTTTGGTGGTTAAGAGCAGCCTTCTTTCTGTTAGTGTGTTTTGCGGTGCTGTTCCCATTCACGAAGACGGGTAAAGACGCATTTAGAAGTAAGCCTAAGGTCAAAGAGGTAGCGAAGCCTGCTCCTAAAGCGGAGCTAGAGCCAGAGCCTATACCAGAACCAGTTCCAAAACGTATTCCAACCATTGCAATAGGGAAGGACTCCGATGTGCGCAAGACACTCAAGGGTTTTGAACTTAAGTACCAAGCAAATTTTGAAGAAGGTCTGCGTGCCTCACAAGAGAGGATCAAAGATGATAGTTATGTGGCCAACTTTAGTTTCGATGTGAAAATACCTACTCCAGCAAAAACTGCAGAAGAGCTGGCAGAAATTAACCCTCATCTAATCCAAATGCTGCCGGGGCTAAAAGATCTAACAGATTATGCTAAGGTGTCGCCATATTACCATAAGCTTTATGCGAATAAGCAAGCTAGGCTAAAGAAGGATATGCTGAGACTAGACAAGGTGTTAACTAGCCATAATTTTTTCGACTGCGAGACGATGCTAGAAATGAAGCATCCTGAAACGGGCAGAGAGGTATTCCTTTTTCAAGCCGATATGGATGTGGTGACTGACGGATCTGATGGAGACCGTCTAGCAGTGATGCCAGACGAAGTGGTGCACTCTACTTATTATCAACCGACGACTAGTTACAGCTGGGCAAAGGTGACTGATAAACCAAATCCTATGATCAAGGGGTTTGAGAATCGTATTCAAAATGCAGATGATGAGATTGCTAAATCATCTACTTCTAAAGATCGCAGGTCGTGGCTACATAGAAGAAAAAAGGAATTAGAGGGTACAATAGAGGAGATGAAACGCCGTAGTTATCTAGTGGCTGAACATGACCCTTTCATCGTGATATCGATTGATAAAATTTATGGCTCGAGAGACGAAGAACATATCCCAGGAGTAGGGGACTATGTGGCTGTTGTTTATAAAGATAAGATATACCCAGCGATCTGTGGTGATGGTGGTCCTACGTTCAAGGCGGGAGAGAGTTCATTGAGATTAGCCAAGGAGCTGAATCCGATAGCGACATCTTATCACCGGCCAGTCTCTACTCTGGGAGTAACGTATATTGTCTTTCCTGGCTCAGCTCCGAGTCCTAAAAGAGCGCCAGATTATGATGTGTGGTATGATCAGACTAGTAAGCTGTTAGATGAAATAGGAGGTCTGGGTGAGGGGTATACTCTGCATCGTTGGGGAAATACATTCCCTGTAGAAGAGGTAGAAGTTCTCGAAGAGGCAAGCGAAGTTGACCTATCTGCTCCTGTGATTGAATCCAGTGTAGAGGGGGACTCAGGGGAATGAAGAAATGCATTATTTGGCTTAGAAAAGATCTTCGTTTACATGACCATCCTGGATTCGCTCAGGCGATTGAACAAGGATATGAGATTATCCCGATCTATATCTGGGATAAGTCTGAGCACCGTTGGCAAGAGGGAGCAGCTTCTCAATGGTGGCTACATCATGCTCTGATTGATTTACAAGAGCAGCTCAGTGCATTAGGAGGGAAGGTCTTTATTCACTCTATAGAGAAGGGGGATACCGTGTCTGATTTCTTGGTCAAGTTGATCAAGCAGTATGAGGCGGATGCGGTCTATTGGGGTAGAAGGTATGAGCCTGAAATCGTCAAGCGTGATCAGTCGATAAAAGCTGCTTTGAAAGAAGACGGCTATGAGGTCTGTTCGTTTAATACTCACTTATTGTTTGAACCTCACACCGTGGAGAATAAGTCTGGTAGTCATTTTAAAGTGTTCACTCCCTTCTGGAAAAACTGTCTAACAAAAAAGGTAGGAGGTCTAATAGAAGTTTCAAAAGATCAATGGGCAAGTGCCAAGTGGTGTAATGCTCCTGCTAGCTCGACAGTAGAAGAGCTCGGATTGTTACCTGACATCCCATGGGATAAAGAATTTAATGAGCTCTGGAAGCCACAGCGTAATAATGGAATGGAGCGTCTTGCGGAGATGGTTACGTCTAAGTATAAGACCTATAATGACCAGCGAGATATTCCTTCTATAGATGGAACTTCGCAGCTGTCTCCATACCTTCAATGGGGGCAGATCAGTGCGAGAGAAGTCTATCACGCATTTTCTAACAGCTATACAGACACAGCAGAGAAAGGTTTCCTTAGGCAGTTATTCTGGCGTGAGTTTAGCTATCATCTTATGTTCAATGAGCCGCATACGCCCGATAAAGCGCTGCGAACAGAGTATGAACAGTTCCCTTGGGAGAAAAACGAAGCGTTTCTAACAGCTTGGAAAAAAGGCCAAACAGGATTTCCTGTCGTGGATGCGGGGATGCGCCAACTCTGGCAAACAGGCTGGATGCATAACCGTGTGAGAATGATAGTAGGATCGCTCCTAGTAAAGCATATGCTACAAGACTGGCGCGAGGGTGCTAGCTGGTTCTGGGATACCTTAGTGGATGCAGACTTGGCTAATAATACGATGGGCTGGCAATGGATCGGTGGATGTGGTGCAGATGCTTCACCGTACTTCAGGATCTTTAACCCCATTATTCAAGGTGAGAAATTTGACCCAGATGGAACCTATGTTCGTAAGTACTGTCCAGAGCTTAAAGACCTACCAAATGCTTATCTACACAAGCCCTGGGAGATGCCAGAGCTTGAGCTTGCTGCCGCAGGAGTGACACTCGGGAAAAGCTACCCCGTGCCGGTAATAAGTCACGCAGCAGGACGAGAGAAGGCGCTTGCCGCGTATGCTCAGTTTAAGGGTTCTATCAGTTAATCAGTACTAAATGATAAAGCGCTCTAGCTCACGGCTCATGTCCTTATTTAGTCGTACCTTCAGCTTATCTGGTAGTGCTAGCTGAGCGCGGTTACCAAGTGTGTTTTGGATGGTGATAGTGACATCTGACTTACCGGGGTACTTCTTAATCGTAGCTAAAATGTAGTCGAGATCGGGTTGTGAATGTCGAGATGTCCATAGGTTAAGATGTAGTCCCGGTGTCTGATTAGTGGACTTCTTCGTGGTGAGTGCTTTGATCTGACTACCACTAACTCTGCGCTGCTCGCCGCGGTCATCTTCTTGAATGTTGATATTCATACGTACAACAGATCCAGGCTCTAGTAAGCCTTCTTCTAATGCAGGAGTATAGCTCTCTGACCAAGTTAGTAATTCTCTAACACCTGTGAGGTCTTCAATGAGGATGATCCCGAATGGCTTACCAGCCTTAGTTGTGCGGTGCTCTACGGTCTTGATCATGCCACCGATGACGTGACGTATCTTGCGGTCCTTGATATCGACTTCTTCGATAGTATTAATTTTAGTTAGGCGGTCATTATTAAGAATAGAGCGAACTGCATCTAGCGGGTGACCAGAGGTGTAGTATCCTAGTAAGGTTTTTTCGTCTTCAAGACGCTGGTCCTTACTCCACTCTGGTTCGTAGTCATTTGAAGAAGCCGCTGCTGGTGTAGTGAATTCCATTGTATCGAACATACTACCTTGTCCAGCTGCCTTGTCCTTATGTGCGAGCGATGCAGAGGTGATGACTTGTTCGATCTTTTTTGTAAGTGTAGCACGGTTGATCTCTGTAAAGTCCATGGCACCCGCCTTGATAAGATTCTCTAAAATACGCTTGTTGACCACCTTTGTGTCGAGTCTGTTAGAGAGGTCTTCCATGCTCTCGAAGTGACCATTTTTACCTCTGTCTGCGATCGCTGCAGCCATTGCGGCTTCTCCTACATTCTTCACGGCAGCTAGCCCATAGCGTATCGCCATTTTACCAGATGGTGTCTTCTCAGGAGCAAATTTCAGCATAGATCTGTTTAGGTCAGGTGGCAGGACCTCAATCCCCATACGGTGACATTCAGAGATAAACACCGCTATCTTATCAGTATTATTTAGCTCGTTAGAAAGTAGTCCAGAGATGAACTCCACTGGGAAGTTAGCCTTAAGATATGCAGTCCAGTATGAGATGTAGCCGTAGCATGCAGAGTGAGATTTATTAAATCCATAACCCGCGAAACTCGCAATTTTATCGAAAATCTTGTTCGCTGTTTCTACTGGGATCTGGTTAGTCTCTTCACAACCTTTAACGAACGTCTTGCGCTGCTCATCCATCACGGAGGCTTTTTTCTTACCCATCGCACGTCGCAGAATGTCCGCACCACCGAGAGTGTACCCTGCAAGGACTTTTGCAGCGTTCTGGACCTGCTCCTGATAAATCATGACTCCATAAGTGTCGCCACAAATAGTCTCTAACAGCGGGTGCTCATAGACCACCTTGGTGACACCTTTTTTAACATCGATCATCTGGTCAATGAACTGCATCGCTCCAGGCCGATAGAGAGCAAGAAGGTCAATGATGTCTTCAATCTTATCAATGCCGTACTTCTTACAAGTCTCGACCATTCCGCCGGACTCCAACTGGAACACACCCATCGTCTCACCCCGATTGAGAATCGCTAGTGCAGGCTTATCGTCTAATTCTATTTCATAGATATCGAAGTCTGGTGTGTGCTTATGGATGTGACTCACTGCGTCATGGATCACGGTAAGGTTCTTGAGCCCGAGGAAGTCCATCTTCAATAGACCAATCTCGGTGATAGCATTCATGTCAGCCTGGGTGACGACCTCGCCCTCCTTGGCTCGCGCGAGAGGAACGTGTCTATCTAGATCTCCGTCACCTATCACCACACCCGCTGCATGGACACCGGTATTTCTGGTCAGACCTTCTAGCTTCGTGGCGAACTGCCAGAGCTCAGTGAAAGTCGAAGATGCTTCTACCGTGTTCCGGAGCTCTTCCTTAGCATCCCACTCAGACTCAAGTGTTACGCCTGGTACAGCTTCAATGAGCTTAGCAAGCTTGTCAGCATCGCCATACGAGACACCCATCACGCGAGCCACATCTCGGATTACTGATTTAGCCCCCATCGTACCATAGGTAATGATGTGAGCTACACAGCGTTCGCCGTATTTTTCTCTCACGTACTGGATTACCTCCGGTCGTCGGTTCTGACAAAAATCAATATCCACATCGGGAGGTGAGACACGCTCAGGGTTCAGGAAGCGCTCGAAAAGTAGGCCGAAGCGCATCGGGCAAATATCGGTGATACCCATGGTGTACGATACCAGAGATCCCGCTGCTGAGCCACGACCTGGGCCGACAGGGATGTCCTGCTCTCTTCCCCAGTTAATGAAGTCCGCTGTAATCAAGAAGTATGATGCAAAGCCTAGATCAGTAATAGTCTCTATTTCATAATCCAGTCTGGTATGCAGTTCCTTGAGTTGCTCGTCTTCAGTGAAATTATTCTGGTCAGCGAGAGCCTTGAGTTTCTTTGGTGGGTAGCGGTGGTCCAGTCCTTCGTAGCAGACCTTACGGAAATATTCTTCACGTGGTGTGCCATCTGGTGAGTCGAATTGCGGATATTTCTCAGATGAAGTCGGGTCTAGTACCAGCGCGACATTACACTTCTCGGCGATCTCTAAAGTGTTATCACATGCTCCAGGGACGTCCTTGAATAGCTCACGCATTTCCTCAGCAGACTTGAAATAAACCTGATTCGAATATGACTTTCTATTCTCATCTAGCAGTAGACAGCTCTCACCAATACAAATCAAACAGTCAAGAGCCTCATAGTCTTCTTGTTCGATGAAATGTACGTCATTCGTAGCCACCACCTTGAGACCGAATTCTTCAGCAAAGCCACGCAAGTGCGGGACATTCTTAGACTGTGACTCCATCTCATGGTCCATCAGCTCGATGTAGAAATCCTCCTTGCCGAAGATGTCGATCAGGGTCTCTACTTCACCTCGTGCTTTATCAATGTCGCCTATATCCAGCCACTCATGAATAGGGCCTTTGCTACACCCACTGAGGCAGATTATACCTTCAGCGAACTCCCGCATCGTGTCTCTATCCACCCTTGGCTCGCCCATGTATTCACCATCGAGATGACCAGCTGTTATCAGCTTTGTGAGATTGTTCCAGCCCGTCATGTCTTTCGCCAATAGGGTGAGGTGAGTGGAGCGCTTACGCCCAGGGAAATCTTTCTTCTGACGAAGCTCGTGTGGCGCTAGGTAGACTTCACAACCAAAGATAGGCTTCACACCCTGCTTGGTCATATTCTGGTAAAATTCTACAGCACCAAAGAGGTTGCCGTGGTCAGTCATTGCCGCTGCAGGCATTCCCATTTCAGCGGTTTTCTTCGCTAAGTCTTTAATTCTTACAATCGAGTCTTTCACCGAGTAAGATGTGTGTACGTGTAGGTGAACGAATGAAGAATCTGCAGTAGCCATATTTGATGTGCATCTTAACGAGAAATTATGATCTGACAATCTAAGATCTCAGAAAGTAATCAAGACTCAGCTAAAATAAATTGTCCCTATAAATACCGCTAGAATTAGCTTTTACTCTACCTTGGATTATTTTGCTGATATTTAATTGTGACAAAAAATAGTATATAAATGTCTAATAGATAAACATACTTAAATATTTATGAAACTCATTGTAGGACTTATTATATTCAGCCTGCTCGTTATATTCTCTGCATACCTGCATGATACCTTGTTAGGTGCGAGAATCGAAAACGATCTAGAAGCGAAAACCCAAGCCATCCTCAGAGAGAAGGGTATCGAGAAACCTAGTGTGGAAGTAACTGACCACCTACTTGATGCAAATCTAGCAGCAGAACTTTCTCATGATACTCTTGATGAGCTAGATGGTGTGATCGGGATCTATCTGCCTAGTATTGAAAACGTTACTCCTTATTACCCCGACGTTGATTTCCGCGTAGAAAGACGAGATGGTAAAATTATCGCCACAGGAGTGCTCCCAGACGAAGAGTCACGAGATAGCCTCATATCAGTACTCAAGACTAATAGAGATGGTCTTGAGGTTGTAGATTCTACTAGCATAGCAGAAAATCCAGATCCAAGTTTATGGTGGAATGGTCAGCCTGCTGCCATAGTGCCTCAGTTCTTAGACAGCTCTGAAGGTAATGCTTATATACATTTTAAGCCCGAAACTTTAGATGCATCTGGAACCTTTAATAATGAAGTGTCTTATCAGAGTGTGAAGGCCAGATTTGCGACTCTTCCGAGTGATGTAGCGCAAGATACTGATCTCGTGTATAATGAGCCAGTACCAGCACCAGCGCCACCACTAGAGCCGGTCGCGGATCCACTCCCAGAAGTGCCAGCAGAAATAGTGGCATCCCCAGTTGCTAAGGCTCTTACTGTTCCTAAGTTCTTCATGGTAGAAGACGCTGATCAGAATGTTACGATCCGAGGAACTGTGGATTCTGAGCAAACGAAGCAGGAACTCATTTCTGCGACCAAGGCTGCTATGTCGTCTAGAGCAGATGTAACTTTCATCGAGAATGTAACAGTAGTTGAGGAGACCGCGCCGATGTCATCATTTGGTGATGTGAAAGATCTGCTTACTGCACATATTCAGAACGCTAATAACGCTGAGTTAGACTACACTGCTGATGGACTCGTACTAAGAGGAACAGTAAAGAGTGAAGATGCTAAAGCTACTATCATCGCTATGGCTAAACCTGCGACAGTTAATGAGGTAGTCGTCTTTAAAGAAAGGATTATAGTAGAAGAACCATCTCCAGAGGAACTGGCTCAAGCGCTGAGTAATAATCTCGAACCGCTTCCAGTGTACTTCGATACCAGCAGTTCAACGATCAAGTCAGGTGAAGAAGCGAAGATCATCAAGGCAGCAAAGATCATTAAGGAATCTGCCGCTAAGGATATCGTACTAACAGTCGGTGGCTATGCAGATAAGAGAGGTAATGCTGAATTCAATAAGCGACTATCACTCAAGCGCGCAAATGCTGTCAAAGCTAGACTCGTAGAACTTGGTATAGACGCCAATAGACTTGAGCTAGATCACTTTGGTGAAGATACTACGAACATGGCTCCTTCTGATCTTTGGAAAGCACGACGCGTATCGATTACTCTAACAAAAAATTAAACTACATAATCCCAACTTAAACACACTATACAATATGACTAACACATTGCTATTATCTCCCTTCGATAAATCCATCTTCTGGCACGGTGGAGAGAGCATCATCATACTAGGTATCCTCGGGGTACTTCTCGGCCTATTAGTGGGCTGGCTAGCATGGCGTAAATGCCGTGAGCAGGCAAACAGCATTGAGCGTTCAAATGAAGAGCTAAGGAGAATCCATAAACAACTTCAAATAAAAAAAGATGAGCTAAACACTGTGATCAGCGAGCTTTAGTCATTCACTCCAAAACCTACTAATCTAACAAATTTAACCATCTACTATTATGGAATATCTTGAAAAAATCATTTACAATCTAACAATCTACCTCATCCCGGGCTTGTTTTTTCTCCTCGGTCTGTTTTTAGCATACTGGCTATGGTACAAGCACTCTCGACGTGTGAAGATTACTCTTAATGAAAACTACAAATTACAGAAAGAAATCTCTGAGCTAGTAGCTTCTGACACCGATGGACTAAGAGCGAAAATTCAAGGTAAGGTTCAAGCTGTAGACCAAGCTTGGAAGAGCAGGTACACAGCACAAGGTCAGCAACTTGATGAACAAGTGAAGTTGATCAGTGTTAAGGAAGTAGAGCTTCAAGCCACTAAAGCTGAGTCGGCTTCACTTGAGCAAAATTTTGCTAGCTTCAAAGGTGAGCATGAGACAAAATACAACACTCTCTTGAGTGCTAAAAATGCTCTCGAATTAACAGGTGCTGGTTCAGCTGACTCAGATCTGAAAGTTGAGGAACTGCAAGCTGCGAATGAGCGTAAAGTAGCAGAAATTCAACAAAACTCACAAACGATCACGAATCAAAATTTAAAGATCGAAGAGCTTCAAGAGAAGCTAGCAGCCTCATCTACTGACTCGGGATCAGGATCTAACACAGTGGCATTGAATGCAGCTGCGATAACACCTGCTACATACTTCGCCGGTTCACAGGCAAGTAGGCATGATCGATACGGCTACGTCTATGAAGATAGCGTGAGAGCAGGTTACTCAGATAATCTCACTGAGATCAAAGGTGTTGACGAGACTCTCGCACCTAAGCTTAACGATCACGGTATCTATCAGTTCAAGCAGGTAGCCTTGTGGAATAAGGATCAAATAGGAGCATTCCAGCATGATCTAAATTTCCAAGGAAGAGTAGATCAAGAGCAGTGGGTAAACCAAGCTGCAGACCTTCACCGTGCCAAGCATGGTGAGAACCTAGCACCAGTAGTAGATATATACCGCCCAGCTCCAGAAGTTGCCTCAGCCTCAGATACCCCTTCTGGTGGAAGTGTAGAATTCACTCTCGAAGAGTTTCAAGGGGAAGACGTAAGAGTGGATGATGATCTAGGTATTATTTATAACTCTAGACCCATTGAAGTTGATGACCTTAAGCTCATTAAAGGTGTCGCTTCTGTTCTGGAAGCTAAGCTTCATGAAATTGGTGTCTATCGTTTCCGTCAGGTTGCTAGCTGGGATGTAGATCACATGACTGAGTTCTCTAACAGACTAGCATTCCCAGGTAGAATCGAGCGCGATAACTGGAAAGACCAAGCTAAGCAGTTTCACCAAGATAAATATGGTGAAGTGATTAGTTAACCCTATCTCTAATTCTCTCTGGGGCGCACCATAATAAGTACCCAGAGAGGTTCATCCTAGCGTTACGGAGCAATTCTATTTGCTCTGTAACGTTTTTTTTGACTCTGCTGTTAAGCTTTCAGTAATTACTGAAAGTTTAGTGTTGATTTAATTTAATAATTCTGATTACATCTTTGGCATGGATGAAAACTATAAGCCGCCTGAGCAAGACCCGAGTACAGAGCCGTATATCCCATCACAGAAGACACGTATGTGGACGACGATCTGTATTTCTGCCGCTATCGTTTCAGTTCTTTATCGCTTATTAGTGTTAGGTTATAAAGAACAGTCAGCATTATTGTTTATAGGTATTCCTCTGATTTTATCTTTGCTCTTAGCGCAGACGCCCAAGCCCAAGAGTACTACGGGAGTAATCATGAAAGGGACGACATTGAGCTTATTGCTTTTTGGTATTTTATTATTTGAAGGCTTGATTTGCATTTTAATGGCGGCTCCTTTATTCTATTTAGTCGCGGCTATTATCGGTGCCATTATCACTCGGCACCAGAAGCGTAAGGGGCAAGACTCTAAATGGTACGGAGATAAAATGAACTGCACCTGTGTCGCTGTAATTGCTTTGACGAGCCTTGAGGGAGTCACGGAAACGTTATCATTTGATAGAGCTGAGGTGGTAGTGGTGAAGCAGGAAGTCAGCATAAGTGCTGGAGAGGTGATGCAGGTACTGGCGGCTGCTCCAGAGTTTGATGAGGCTGAGTTGCCGTTATTTTTGAAGCTAGGATTTCCTCTTCCTAAGGAAGTTGGAGGTGAAGGATTAGCGATAGGTGATGAGCGTGTTATTCATTTTGCAGGAGGCGAAGGTGATCCTGGTGACGTAGTTGTTAGGGTGGTGGAGTCTAGTTCTAACAGGGTGGTTTTCCGTCTGGTGAAAGATGAGAGTCATATTGATCACTGGTTAACTTGGAAAGAGATAGCGTGGGAAGTGAATGAAAATTCTGCTGGTAATAATGAAGTGAGCATCACTATGAGTTACGACCGTAAGCTAGATCCAGCATGGTACTTTAAGCCTGTAGAGCGATACGGAGTAAAAAAAGCGGGCGAATATTTTATAGAGAGTTTGTTTGGTGAATAGAAGTGTGATTATAGAATCAGCCGCCCTGTACTGGCCTATTATCTTGAGTATCGCTCTCTATCAGATTCAGCGTGCATCGGTACCTAAGGAAGATCTCAGGCGAGCCCTAGTAGCGGGGATGATGGCGAGCGTCTGGGTAGCCGCTACGCTGCCTTGGCTGAATGAACTCTGTGTAAATGCTGGCTATTGGAGTTTCACAGTAGAGCATCATTATACATTGAAGGCCTTACCGTTGAGCCTCTATGTAGGTTGGATAGTTCTATGGGGGATGTTACCTGTATTTTTAATGTATTACACGGGTTTCAGGATCTGGCCGATCGTGTGCGTTTATGTTTTGTTAGATTTATTGACGATGGGGTTATTCGAGCCAGTGATGAATCTCACTCCTTGGCGATGGCTTATCGGTGAAGCTTGTCTCGTATTACTTTGTCTATTTCCAGCTGTCTACCTGGCGAAGTGGGTTGCTTTACAGAAGCAGCTAGCGTGGAGGGCGAGTCTCATTTCTATGGCATTTGTGATGCTTCTTCTGTGGATTATCCCATCGAGTGTTCCTGCTATGAGTATAGATTTCATTTCAGAGTGGGATGAATACCCGCTGCTGATGAAGTACCTCTGGTGCATGCTACTTGTGCTTGCGAGCATTCCAGGGATCAATGGTGTGATGGAATTTGTTAGAGTAGGGCAAGGGACACCTATACCATATGACGCTCCGCGCAAGTTAGTGACTACGGGAGCTTATGCGTATGTGCAGAATCCAATGCAGCTAAGTATGGTAACCGTTCTCGCTATTTGGGCGTGTATTTTCAGTTCATGGTTTGTACTAAGCTTATCAGTCGTAGCCATCATCTATAGTATAGGCATAGCTCAGTGGTCAGAGGCAGGAGACCTAGAGCAGCGCTATGGAGAGCCTTGGATAAAGTACCAGCACTCTATTTCTGCATGGAAAATGAGACTCACTCCGCTATGGCTTCACGATACTCATGCAAGAATCTATATAGATACCGAATGTAGGGTCTGTTATCCAATAGGCGACTGGTTGAACGCAAAAAATTTAAAATCACTAAAAGTATATCCAGCCAGCAAGTGGAGTGAAAGTGGCTCAGAGAAACAAGAGCAACCTTTGGAGATGATGATCTACTACGACCCTAACAACGGTGAAGTTATCAGTGGAGTGTCCGCTATGGCAAGAATGCTCGGTCATATTAATCTAGCATTAGCTATTTTAGGTTGGGTACTTATGTTGCCAGGAGTATGCTGGTGTATCCAATCTGCGATGAATGCTAGCGGAGGAATAGTGCCTCAAAAAAGAAGCTGAGATTATAAATAATTAGCGAAATCCTGATTAATTTGAATAATCAGTGAGGATTGGCATCTTATTTATATAAGACAACCATATGATGAACTCAAAATTTAAATCAATCGCGCTAACTTGTATTACTTCAGTTAGTATTATAGGTACAGCTCAAGCTCAACAGCAAGAACTAGCGGACAAATCTGAAGTTAGAGCCGCAGCTAAGTCGGAAAAAGAAAACAAAGAATTAGCTGAATTAGGCGTGGGCTCAAAAGCGCCAGCACTTAAAGGTATCACATGGGTACAAGGTGATGAAGTCAAGACTCTCGATGAAAAAGGAAAACTATATATTATCGAGTGCTGGGCTTCATGGTGTGGTCCTTGTGTGGCTATCATACCTCACATGAATGAGCTTCACAATAAATACGCTGAAAAAGGGTTAGTCATTATCGGGATGAACGTGTGGGAAGACGGTATCGATAAGACGAAGGCATTTGTTAAACAGAAAGGTGAAGGAATGGCATATCGTGTCGCATATTCAGGCGGTAAAGGTGGAGCATTTGACGCAGCGTGGTTAGAGGCGTCTAATACAGAAGGTATCCCGCAGGCATTTGTTGTCAGAGATGGCAAGATTATCTATAAAGATCACCCAGGAGGCCTAGATGAAAAAAGCATCGAATTAATGATGGCGGATGATTTTAATGCAGAAGAATTTGCTAAGCAGCAGATTATTGATGCAGAGAAGATGAAGGTATTGTCAGAGAAGCTTAGACCATTATTTCAAGCGGGTGACTGGAGTAAAATCAAAGAGATAGCTCAGACGGATGAATACTTAAAAGGTAAACTAGATGCAGCAGGCCTTATTTCCCAAGCGAATCAAAAGCTTGGTGACTGGGATGCACAGGCAATGTTACTTAAGGAGATAATCGCGGGTAGCTATGGAAAAGACACTCTAGCTACTGTTATAATAGGAAACAGCCTAATCGATCCTGAGATCAATCCTGTAGTTACGGATATAGCGAAGGAGCTAGAGCCTCTTTATACAAAAGAAGGAGAACCAGACTCCCGAGACTACTTCGGTCGTATCGCTCACACTAGAGTCTTATTTATGGCTGGTAAAAAAGAAGACTGCCGAAAGAAGCTCAAAGAGATCCTAGAAGAAGTGAGTAAAATACAAGGTCAGCCTGAAGTTGACGAATTCATAAATAAGCTCAAAGCCACAATTAAAAGCGTGGATGAAGGTAAGTATCCGCCTTTTTAGAAGTAACTATTGATTAACTTTTAAGTCTAAAGATTTTGATCACGCATTTTTAAAACAAATAAGTGAAAGGTATCCCGATAATGAACATGTCATTATTGGTGATGGAGCTGGTTTTCATCATAAAGAAGACCAGCAATGTGAGCAATCTTTACCAAAGAATATTCATATCTTAACCCTACCGCCTTATAGTCCAGAGCTTACCCCCATTGAGAAATTTTGGGATATTGTGAAAGATCAAATTTGCACCATACACTGGGATAAGCTTGAGGACTTAGAAAGTGCGATCGAGGAGGTTCTCAAAGAATGGTGGAGCAAAGCGCGAGGCTTCCGCTCATTATTTAGCAACTCGTATATTCGCTCTGAACTAAACGCTATTTAGAAATCATTTAACCCCTATTTCAAGCTAGAAATGGTATAAGCATTCAAAGATTATTGTTGTTCAACTATTTCAGATTAGGTAGATTCTTTGTGAGCAGGGGACTAGCCTTGAGGTTATCTCCAGCACAATGAAACCAAAAAAAATGCAGAACAAGTCGCAGTAGCCAACCGCGGACGGCGCCTTTATCGCACAGTTTTCAGACAACTAAACACTTAAACCACAGTCATGCTCGTTCACCGTCCGCGGTGGCTATGCTATGACGTTAGGCTAAAAATAAACACGTATCGTGAAAATCTCAATATAACACCAACTAAAAGACACATTCTAATAAATATGAAATATGCAATAATATCACTAGGAGGAGGTTTAGGCATGGGTTTATCTA
>CALJOJ010000062.1 GCA_937981665.1 uncultured Rubritalea sp. | reverse complement strand
AATGGTTTGCTTATCAGCTTCCTTCAGCCAAGATCTCACGATCTTAACCTTGCTGTCTGCTAGTGGTTCTCTCTGCCGAGCCCACAGGGGACTTTAACCCCCAAGTCAGTGTGCCCTGCCGGGCACACACAAAAAAAAAGCCACTCGGTTTCCCGAGTGGCTTAGTATCATAAGTTATTATCTCTAGTGAGACAGCAAGAAGATTAGTCCTCTGATGGGCTCCACTCTTCTGTGTCTGGTGTAGCAAGGTTGAATGCCTGCTCGAGTCCAACCATCTCGCTTGATGGCTTGAGTGTCTCGAATGACTGAGACTCTTTCTTGAGCTGGTCTTCTGTGTATTCCACAGCCTTGACTGAGAGTCCGATACGGCGCTCTACTTTGTCCACCTTGATCACGCGTGCTTCCACATCGTCACCAACTTTAAGTACGTCCTTAACTTTCTCAACGTGATCCTCAGATAGCTGAGAGATGTGGATGAGGCCGTCAATGTCGTCCTGAAGATTTACGAATGCACCGAATGATGCGATCTTAGCAACCTGGCCTTTGACCATGTCACCAACCTTGAACTTATCATCGATGTCTGACCATGGATCGTTCTCAGCCTGCTTGATGCCGAGTGATACACGCTGGTTTTCCTTATCGATAGAAAGAACAACTGCTTCCACTTCGTCGCCCTTCTTGAGAACTTCTGATGGATGGTTGATCTTACGTGTCCATGAAAGGTCAGATACGTGGATCATACCGTCGATTCCCTCTTCAAGACCTACGAATGCACCGTAAGTAGTGAGGTTACGCACAGCACCTGTGATGCGCTGGCCAACAGGGTAACGAGCTTCGATTTCGTCCCATGGGTTTGCCTCTAGCTGGCGAACACCGAGTGAGATCTTCTGCTCTTCGATAGAAATACCGAGTACTACTGCTTCGATCTCTTGATCTAGCTCGAGCACGTCTGATGGGCGTGTGATACGCTTGACCCAAGATAGCTCAGATACGTGCACAAGTCCTTCAACACCCTTCTCAATCTCGACGAATGCGCCGTATGGAAGAAGTTTAGTAACCTTACCGCGCACGCGCTGGCTGATTGGGAACTTCGCTTCGATGTCTTCCCATGGATTGTCGAGCATCTGCTTGAGGCCGAGAGAAACTCTCTCCTTCTCGCGGTCCACGTCAAGGATCTGCACTTCGAGAGATTTCCCGATGTGAAGCATCTCTGATGGGTGAGAAATTCTGCCCCAGCTCATGTCTGTGATATGGAGAAGTCCATCCATACCCTGAAGGTCAACGAAAGCTCCGAAGTCTGTGATGTTCTTCACAAGTCCTTCTACTTTGTCACCGATCTTCACAGTCTGAAGGAATTCTTGGCGGAGCTCACTGCGCTCAGCTTCGATCACTTCTCTGCGTGAAACAACAACGTTCTGACGCTCGTCGTTTGCTTTCACAATCTTAAATTCGAATACCTTACCGACATACTCGGAAAGATCTTTTGGTGGGATAATGTCTACCTGTGAACCTGGCAGGAACGCTTCCACACCTACGTTCACCATGAGACCACCTTTAACCACGCTCTTGACCTTACCTTTTACAAGACCACCGTCTTCGTATACAGCAACGATCTTTTCCCAGTTCTGTCTGTGAGCTGCTTTCTCTTTAGAAAGGACAACCATTCCGTCGTCATTTTCTAGTTTCATGAGAAGCACTTCTACGACGTCACCCATCTCAAATTCCTCGTCTTCAAATTCTGATACTGGGATTGCGCCCTCAGACTTATATCCGATGTCCACGAGTACTACCTGTGGGCGGATGTCGATGATAGTACCGTTTACGATGCTACCTTCTTTAAATTCACGGAATTTTGAATCAATCAAATCCGATAGTTCAGCATTAATGCTCATATTATATTGTGTTGTTTGGTTAAGGTTATGTTCCTTGGTTTTCAATTTCTTCCCCGATGACCTTGTAACTCAATATTGAGAACCAGTGAGAACCAAGGCTGTAACAACCCCACTGGATAGGAAAAATGTGAAATACTTTTCTAGTCTCTCTTCGCCTGTTAGCAAGCAGAATATGCCTCATCTCGCACTTTTTTAGCCGTTTTCACACGTATTTAACATCACTCTCCACTATTATGGGAAATTTCCACCAATAGACAGTGGTAGTCATAGTACCTCCCCACCACAGAGATCATTTCAATGAGAGCCTCATCTCCACCAAATACGAGGATAGTTCCTCACTTAGACTCAGCGTGAAACGTATAATAAGTCCCAGATGCAAAGAACGTCCCGTCCTCATGGCTCTGTAACATATACTTAAGCCAAGCATCCGCCTCACCCTGTGATAGAGCATCTATCGTAGGCATCAGCTTAGCAAAGGCATGCACACTAGATAACCAAAAGTCACCTTTACCACATTCAGAAATAATATCCACCTTGTGATCTAGTATCCTGTATCCAGCCGCCTTAAAGAGCCTCGGTAACTGACGGCAGATATCAGGGTGGATCGTGATAGCAGAAGTCAATATCCCATCGATACGACGCGTCGTTTCATAGTCAGCTTGATTGTAAGTAGTGCTCACATGATCCGCATCGAAAACTATGAGCTTTCCACCTTTTTTCAGCACGCGCTGCGCCTCAGCAAGAACAGATAACGGATCCGGTACATGACTAAGTAAAGTATGCATCGCGACAACATCGAACATTCCATCTTCATAAGGAAGCGATCCAGGGCTTATATGATCCCATTGAATCTCGTCATTTTCAGAAAATTTCGCAGCTTCAACAAGAAGTTTCGAGCTGATATCCGCCCCATAGAGTTTAGATTCAGGATGCACCATCTTCCCCAGCTGGCGGATCACCACACCAGTTCCACAGCCAAGATCCAGAACCGTGAGAGCTCTATCACTAGGCAGCGTACTACCGTAGTTCTCTATCATTTGCAGAAATGTAGCATCTGCACCACGTGCTTCGAGGCGTCCTGCCATCGCTTCTATCGCTGTTTGAGTCTGGCTATCAGGGTCTATATATGGATCAGGCATTCGTTTATATTTGTTAAATGATTAGTATTTTAAGTAGAAAAATTTTACGGAAGGTAAAAGCCATCATTAAGCTCAGACACAGAGTTTCTTGAGCCAGTCACCTACTTGCTTCAGATGTGCTGGCTGTTCCAATAGAGCCGCGAAGGTGATGCCTCCCTCAAGTGCGGAAAACATAGATAAAGCAGACTCCTTCACCTCCTCCTCTGACCAGTCTGTACACTGCTGACGCAGCGCCTTCTCCAGCCACTCAATGTTCTGCTCAGTAAAGTCAGCGATAGCGTCAAGAACAGGCTGAGGTAAGCGACCAGCCTCAGCAGCCAGAATGCCACACACACAAGCCCTCTCATGTGTCGCCAAGGAATCTTGAAAAGCCTGAATATAAAAATCCACAGGCCTCTTCTGATTAGCTGGTTGTTTCAGATATTCTAAAAATGTCTCTGTGTAGCGTTTCATCAGCGCTACTCCGAGATCCTCTTTAGAAGGAAAATGATAATGAATGCTCGCAGACTTTATTCCTAGCTCCGCTGCAATCTGACGAAAACTAAAAGAATGATAACCTCCCTCACGGATCATTTTGATCGCTATATCTATCACCTGACTTGCTCTATCATTCATAATTAACTGCTTATTAAGTATTTAACATCTTATTCACCCTGCTCATCTCAAGGAGGATTTACAGCCCATACTCTTATTTCTTGAGCCTTCTACTGCGTCTATCTATCGATAGGTATAATTATTTATTGACATTGTCAAACTCTCCACTAATCTATTTCCACAAAGCTGACCTACTGATAGGTCAGCTTGTTTAAAATAAATTAACAAAAATAAAAAAATGAGTAAATCAGCACTTATCGTCGGAGGTTCAAAAGGAATGGGTCTAGCCACAGCAAAGCGTCTTGGAGCACGCGGAGTATCCGTCACCATCATCGGCCGTTGCCAGACAGCACTAGACAACGCTGCGGCAGAAATCAAAGAAGCAGGAGCTCCAGAGGTGAATACAAAATCTCTGGATCTCTATGATCGCGCTGCTGTAGATGCATACATCGCCGAGCTTACAGCCTGCACTCAGTGTGGACCAGACTACCTAGTAAATTCCGCTGGCTACTTTTCCCCGGCGCCATTCCTAGACCACACCCGTGAGAACTACGCAGAATACCATGACCTGAATGAATCTACATTCTTCATCACTCAAGCTATCGCTAAAAAAATGGCAGCTAAAGGCACAGGTAGCATCGTAAACATCGGCTCAATGTGGGCTAAGCAAGCAGTCAAAGCGACTCCGTCATCAGCCTACTCAATGGCTAAAGCAGGACTTCATTCACTCACTCAGCACCTCGCTATGGAACTCGCAGACAGCGGCATCCGCGTGAATGCAGTATCCCCAGCTGTAGTAGAAACTCCTATTTACGAGGCCTTCATCCCTAAGCCAGACGTGAAAGAAGCTCTACAAGGCTTCAATGCATTTCACCCTATCGGTCGCATCGGTCAGCCATGTGAAGTAGCTGCAGTTATCGACTTCCTACTCAGCGATGAAGCAGCTTGGGTAACCGGCGCTATCTGGGATGTAGACGGCGGCGTGATTGCAGGTCGTAATTAATTCTATAATCACTTAGTATTCCAAATAAGCCCCCACCTCCGTATCGAGTGGGGGCTTTTATCCTTCTCTATTAAAAAATCATGAACTCAGACATACACCAAAGCGTAGCGCTAAAGCCCGAAAACCTAGACTGGAAAAAATCTGGCGAACACCAGAAATCACTTCTAGACACACCTAGTTGGGAAAGTTCATTTTTAAGAATACAGCCAGATACAGCCATCAATGAAGACGCCTTATCCACAGGCGAAGAATACCTAGTCCTCGAAGGCTCACTCATCTATCAAGATGATACCTTCACCACAGGCAGCTACTTCCGTTTCCCTCCTACCACATCCAGAGATCTAACAGCTGGTCCAGACGGAGCACTCATCTTTCTAAAACACGGGCATTTTAAACCCAGTGATCAGCAAGTCCTTTCGCTACATCAAGAAGATAAAAATTGGCGTCAAGGCATGGTTCCAGGTCTATCAGTCATGGCACTCTATCAGCACGGCCATGAAAGCATGGCATTTGTAAAGTGGGCGCCCAACACACAATTCAATCAACACATCCACCCAGGCGGAGAAGAAATCATCGTCCTAGAAGGAACCTTCCATGACGAATCTGGATCATACCCACAAGGTACATGGATTCGTAATAAACCTTACAGCAAACACACCCCATACACAGAGTCAGACGGAGCCACTATCTACGTAAAGACCGGCCACCTAGAACCCCTTCCTTAATTTTCACCTTAATAGCATACATCAAAAACATATGAAAATACACACACCAGAAACAGCACCAGCGAATTCCACAGAAGCATTTAACGGCCTCATAAGCGCCTTTGGCTGGAGCCCTAATGTCCTCGGCGTCTTTGCCGGATCTCCTGCTCTTATCCAAGCCTACCAGTCACTAAGCGGAATCATCGCTTCTAACTCAGCCTTTACCGAAGTAGAGCGTGAGATCATTCAAGTCACGAATAACATCGAAAACGACTGCACCTACTGCATGGCAGCTCACAGCACCGTAATAGAAATGAAGAGCCTCCTCAGCGCAGATCAGCTAGAAGCATTACGAACTAACGCTCCATTAACTGATTCTAAGTATGAAGCTCTACGCACCTTCTCACTAATCGTACTTCAGAATCAAGGCCGTGTCTCACCAACAGAGTCAGATGCCTTTAAATCCGCAGGATACACCGATGAACACATGCTGGAGATCATCCTTCATTCTGCTTATAAAGTGATTACAAATTTCACAAACAACATGGCGAACCCTCCACTCGATGAACCCTTTACAGCCAAGCAATGGTCAAAAAGTAATACTAAGTAAGCCGCTGGTAGCTATGCTGTTTAAGCCAAATACAAGTTCTGTATTATAAACCAAAAGTAAAACAACCCCGCCCTCTTGCATCTCCTAGATGATGATAAGTGGCGGGGTTTTATTTCTAAAGGTAACCTCCGCCAACCTAAATTAGCCCGAATTAAATACTTCTGGGAACCTCTGGTAGCACCCCTTTTTCAAAAACACTTTGGTTTTAGGAAAATCTAACAGATTTTGCTTACATTATTTCACTAGTTTCATCGGACTGGAATTCACCAGCCACAACCCACCATTCTAATCTCCCTGCCTTACTTCTGGCTCCACTCCTATTTTAGGTTTGCGCATAGTCCGCTCTATGTTCTCCACCCCATCTTCCTGATCTGCAATGAGATTAATATCCGTCTCGACAGGAACTGCTCGTAGATCAGAAATAATGCTCTATAACTGAGTGATTGTTTCTTGGTTCAGCGTCTGTGGTTTCACATAGCTGTTAGAGGCTTCATTGATCGACTCATTGATCGTTGTCAGCACGGTTCGCTAACATGTCAGGGGTCTGGAACTTACCACCAGTCTCGGTGTATGGGTTACCAGCTAGTAAGCTCATACTTGTATTACAAAAAAAGACTAGTGCTATTTATTATTTGAGAAAAAAATCATAGGTTCTATATATGTTTATATGCTTTTCACGCAAGATTGTAGATTTTTAGCCTTTTCTATTTAATTCAAATACAGTAAATACATTGTGAACACAAAAATGAATTTATTTCTATGAAACTATTACTCAATAAAACGCTGTTTAAAAATACATTTGATACTCCAAAGATCTCAAATGTAGCTCTATCTATGCCAAGACGAGGTTTTGCGCTTATTGCTTCAATTAGCATCATGTCATTACTTCTCTTGGTTTCTATCGCGATGTTGAGCCTTAGCTCAGTAGAGATTCATCATACAGATTCTACAAAAGACATGACGAAGGCTAGAGCTAATGCAAGACTCGCTCTTATGATGGCAATAGCGGATTTGCAACTGAAGGCCGGTCCTGATACTCGTGTGACCGCACCAGCCAACTCTGTAGTAGGAAATAACAACGCACCAAGCCATTTGACAGGCGTCTGGCGCTCATGGGAAGGCAATGATCATGATAAATCTACAGGATTACCAATAGCACCAGATTATGGTAGTAAGCTGATTAAAGGTGAGCTTGAGTCTAATTCAACTGAAGAGGGCAGATTCCTAGGTTGGCTTATTTCTGGTAGCGAGAAGGATAATGACGCCGACAGCCCTCCTGCTTTAACTGAGAGTGAAAATACTGTACCACTTCTTGGTGAAGGTTCGTTGGGTTTTGGTTCTATAGATTCACAGGTACATATAGTACCCACAGAAATCTCTGAGGATGGATCGATTGCGTATTGGATACAAGGTGAGAATACCAAGGCGCTACTGAATCTAGATAATAAATCTACCCCAATTGATGATACGGAATGGAGTCAACGTCTAGCTTCATATGGACGGGCCGATGTGGAATCATTTGGTTTTGATAATATCGATGATTTTAACAAAGTTAATTCTTTAAAGACATTAGACCTTATGTCGAATATCACTGAAGATATTATATCTAATATTAATTATCACGATGTAACAACATATTCGAGGGGTTTACTTACTAATACAGCGAATGGCGGATGGAGAAGAGACTTGTCTTTGATGGCTGAGAAATGGAGTGATGATGACTTAGCTGCGACTGGTTTACCTGTTTTATCTTTAGCCCCCTATGAAACAGAGCAAACATCATCTCTTACACTAGCGGATAATCCGAGTGACGGAGCTATTTACCCATGGGCTACTAAAAGTGGTATTTCTATGAGCTGGAATGCACTGATGGACTACACATCCCTTTATAAAAAAGTGAAGAAAAATGCTACATCAGATGAACCTTATTTTGATATGGTTATCAATAATAACAGTGATTGGAATAGTATTCTTCCTGTATGCGCTAGAATGCATTGGGCCTTCAGTTATCAAGCAGTAGAGAATTCTGATGGAACGTATAAACCACAGTGTATACTTAGACCTGCTATTACTGTATGGAATCCTTATAATGTGGCGGTTGAGTCCGATCAATGTAAATTTCAATTTCGTGTAAGACCTAGCACTTTCCCTATAAATATATATGCTACTGTAGGAAGTCAGGCTGAGAGTAAGCTCGACTTGACGAGACTCTTGTCTGGTAACGCTCAGGCTAATGTGAATCAAGGTCGTATAGTTATGAATCTTGGTGGTAATACTGATACTACCCTAAAGCCAGGCGAATCTCGTGTCTTTGGCAGCAATAGCCTTAGTGGCGCTGACAATAAGGGAGCTGATTTCTTCTTTACAACTCCAGGATACGAAAGAACAGGGGGAAGAACTGTTGACCTGTCAAAGCTTAACACGAGCATAGTAGATGGTGCTGCAGGGGATGCATATTCTTTTAGCTGGGATTACAACGGTGATACAAATAACGATATGACAGCTAGCTTATTATATTTATTAAGACCTAACGGAGGGCTTGATTACCCTGGTGGAGGAGGATTCAATGGGAAAACAATTACCCATAACGCTAAGATATCGTTCGCAACTGCAGCAGAAAAAATGCCTTTACCTGAGCTTGTGAATGATAATGAAACTTTAAAAAGTGCTGCTGACGATAATGAGCCTTTCCTTGTAGTTTCAATGGGACTTCGCTCTATTCTGGATGAAGACACTTCTGACGGGGTGGATAAGCTCCATACTAAAGGTTACATAGATAGTAAACTATTTAGGACTGATCAGACAATCTCTCTAGGAAGTACCATTGAAGATAGTCCTTATATATGGGAATTCTTTTCACCTAATAATGACTTAGATCCGTTTATGCCTTCTACTGATGAAGATAAGGCGTTCGGTAATCATCATGCAGGATTTATCGGGACTTCTTTCCAAGCTGCTCTGGGGTTGAATCGTTGGGCCATTGCAGAGCTACCTACTCAACCACTCCTGTCTTTATCTGAATTACAACATTTTGATATTAGTTATAGAAATCTATCTACTCCAAAGGTCACTAATGCAATAGGAAATAGCCATGCTTCTCCAAGATTATCACCTGGAGATGTGCTGCTTGATCGCGGCGAAGGTCTAGGAAGTGTCATTGGTCATGACCATAGCTACGTGAGTAACCATATCTTGTTTGATGACTGGTTTTTCTCCTCAGTGACTCCTGAGTATGAAGCCTTCACTCAAAATGAAAAGAGATCTATAGAGGAAGTATATGCTGATCATTTATCAGGAGAAAAACCACTTTCTAATAGTCAATATCTACCAGCTAGTTCAATGGATGTAAGCACAGCCTCCGACAAGGCAATAGAAACTCTAGCTAAACCAGATGTTTGGCAAAATATAGCCGCTGAAATAGAAGTCGAAGGAATGTTTAATATCAACTCAACTTCTGTAGCCGCCTGGAAAGCTCTTCTTCTTAATCAAAGGAACACAGAGGTTCCTTATACATCTAATGGTGTTAGCACGTTAGATGATTGGAGCGTAGACCTCTTATCACCGCTTGAATCTCCATTTAGCAGAACGACAGTAGCGGGTGATCCTCAATCAGCGTCAGATCCTGAAGTTGCCTTAATCGCGACTCATATGACTATGAATGAAGATGAGGTGGAAGCCTTGGCAACCGCTATTGTAGAGCAGGTTAAGAAACGTGGGCCTTTTCTCTCTTTATCAGAATTCATAAACCGACAAGTCCGTAATGATGATAATGAACTAGCCTTAGCAGGTGCTGTAGAGATGGCATTGATAGAGCTTTCCAAAGCCTCAACCAATAACCCCTATGATGAAATAAAAGCTGCGTACCCTCAGCAAGCTATACTCCCTAGTGACTCAGCTACAATCTACGAGTTTACAGAAGCAGCAGAGGGGGACGCTGTTTATGGTTCTCCCGGCTGGGCAAGACAGGCGGATGTTATTAGGCATCTAGCACCCGTTATGTCAGCCCGCGATGACACCTTTAAAATCCGAGCATATGGTGAAGCAAAAGACCCTGTGTCAGGTAAGGTCACAGCTAAAAGTTGGTGTGAAGCTATTGTACAGCGTAGAGCTGATTATGTAGATCCAAGTAATAATAGCGATGATAAAACAAGCCTACTATCAGATGAAAACAAGAGTTTTGGGAGACGCTTTGAAATTATGTCATTCCGCTGGCTCACAGAAGAAGAAATCTAATTTAAAAAAATAATGAAATTCCAACATATATTACTTGTATTACTGTTGTCCTTGATCAGTTCAGCTAGTACCTCAGCACGAACAGCCAAGATCCTCTACCTTAAAGCTAATAAGACAGCACCTCAAGAAGCATTTCTTTATCAAGTTGATAAGGAGGGCTTGAAAGACGCTATTAAGGTTCCTCTTCCTAAGAATAATTTTTCAAAAACGATTGATTTAGAAGATGGGGACACCAAACTTTATTTTTTGCCATCTGAATTAACTACAGACGATGAAAAACTACCAGCAGATACTCCGTCTGTCAGTGTTCCTGCGGCTTGGTCAAAAGTACTTATTTTTGCACATCTTGACCCATCTAATAACATTTTACCTATACGATTTAATGTTATTAATGCAGGTGATGATAAACTAGGTACGGGAGACCTCTTATTTATTAATTCATCAGATAGTGATATTCACGGAACGGTGGGTAGTAAGAAATTATCATTAAAATCTAAATCAACGGAGGTTATAAGTGATCAAGCAGCTCCAGAGGCACTTTATAGAGTGAAGCTTAACAGATTAGATAAGAAGCGAAATATTTCTGTGACATTTATCCGTCAAAAATGGCCAATGATTAAGAACAGTAGCGCCGTAGTATTTGTATACAATCAGGCAAACTCAAACCGAATTACTTATTACACCGCTCCTGTTAAAAATTTGTAATCCCGGGAACTTCTCAGCTAGGGATAATGGAGCGTTGCCATTGTAATTGTAGCCGAGATGGCTGGTAATCTAGCTCATCGTGATAGCGCTCTCCGAGAAGCTTGTAGCCATCTGGATTTGGCATGCCGTGAGAGCTGGATTAAGTAGTTTTTTCTAGGAGAGAAGATATTTTTTGAAGAATGGTTTCTACATTTTGTAGTCTTCCTTTCCCTTCATAGCCGCAGGCTAGCATGCCGTCTTCTTCTGGACCGATAAAGTGGCAACCGTCTTTTGTTAGGGTGTTGACGTTACGCTGAGTGGCTGGGTGATCCCACATTTTCCCGTTCATTGCTGGGGCTATGAGGATGGGCGCTTTAGTCGCTAGATAGATGGAGGTGAGTGGGTCTGGTGCTAGACCGTTTGCCATGTTGCCGATGGTGTTCGCGCTGGCTGGGACTACTACAAAGAGGTCTGCGCAGTCTGCGAGGTCGATGTGGCCAGGTTTCCAGGATTGTTTTTCATCTTCGAGTGAGACGAGTACTGGGTTTCTAGAGAGTACTTGTAGAGTGAGTGTGCCGATGAATTCTGTAGCGGCCTTGGTCATGACTACGTGGACTTCATGACCGTCTTTGACGAGCTGTGAGGTGAGGTCTGCTGCCTTGTATGAGGCGATGGATCCGGTGATTCCTAGTATGATGATAGCCATGGTGATAAAATTGTTAGAGAGTGTTAGAAGGTTTTATTTCTCTTCAGTGAGGACTACTTCACGACCTAACATTTTAGTGTATAGGTCAATGTAGGCGAGTGCGGTTGTTTCATGATTAAAGCGTTGTTTGGATTCATTCATGATGCGTTTGATTACTTTTTCTTTATCGTTAGTATTCCATTTATGAAATCTAACAGCTTCATCGATAGCCCAACGGAAGCCATCGTTGCCGTAGTCATCGAAGCGGAATCCATTGCCTATATTTCCATCATAGTGGAGGTGGTCTACTGTGTCATGGATGCCACCAGTGTTATGCGCAACTGGGAGCGTTCCGTAGAGTGGTGCTGCCATCTGTGGCAGCCCGCATGGCTCGAAGCGTGAGGGCATGAGGATGAAGTCTGCTCCGGCGTAGGCTAGTCTGGATAGTTCTTCTGAGAATGGCTGGATGGCTACTCGGTCATGTAGGTCGTGGTAGTCCACGAGGTCATGGAACTGTGTCTTGTAGTCTCCGCTGGCTACGATGGTGATCTGCAGGCCGATGTCTGAGTAGTCTGAGACTAGTTGATGTAGGATGTCTGCGAGTAGCTGGCAGCCTTTCTGCATAGGATCTAGTCTTGATGGCCAATAGAAGAGTGGAGCGTCTGGATCTACGTTTAGTCCTACTTTTTCTTGAAATTGTTTTTTGTTAATTGCTTTGCCTTCGACGTGGGTGCTTACATTATAATGGTGAGTGAGGTATTCGTCGGTTTCTGGATTAAATGATGCGTCTGGGGCGTTGAGTATGCCTGTGGCATTTCCTGAGTAGAGTTTGTTAGCTAGTTCTGTTTGGATGGCGCTGGGGACAAATGGGTGTTTCCCTTCTACGACTTCGTAGAGGAATGTTTTACTTACTGAGTTTACGTGATCAGCAGAGAAGATGCCTGTGGCGAGGAAGTCGATTTGTTTGTTATGGCGTGCATCATCGTAGTTTGCTGGGGGCTGGGTGTAGTACATGTTTTCCCAGTATTCAGATACGTCTATTCCTCTGTCTTCTATTTCTCCCATGGTGAGCCTCTCGGAGTGTATGTTATGCACTGTGATGAGGCTGGGGATGTTGAGACGCTTTGAGACAGCAGGGATGAGGGCGGTCATCCAGTCATTGCAGTGGATGAGGTCTGGCTGTACACGAGGGATGATATTGTTGATGATTTCTCTCTGGAAGGCGAGTGCTGCTAGGTGATTATGCTCGGCATTATAGACTTCATTTTTCCTGTAAAAAATAGGGTCTTCTGCTAGGTGGATGCGCTGTTCTCCGAGTTTGTCGGCGATCTTGTCTTTCGCTCGTTGGATGATGTCTCTGCCCTCAGAGTGAAACATCTTGGAGTAGTTAGGTAGTGCTACGTGGACATCTGCGCCTTGTTCAAAAAGAGCATTGATGAGTGATGATGAAACGTCTGCCATACCGCCGGCTTTAGCTGACATCCGCTGAGCCATGTTACCCATGCCTGGTGGTAAGTAGGTGATCTCAGGGGTGACGATAAGGATCCTAGGGCGGTCATTGTGCTTGGCTACTATAGGTAGTACATTTTCAGAGGTGTTGATCATATTGTTAGACTATGATTTATCAGGTTCCTCTAGTGAATGCAATGCAGGAAGCTCGGCTTTTTGATCAGCTGGCTTCCTGGTAGATGGGGAATGGTTATTCTCTCACGCGCTCAACGTTAGCTCCGAGCTGGAGGAGCTTCTCGTCGATATGCTCGTACCCACGGTCGATGTGGTAGAGGCGGCTTATTTCTGTGCTTCCTTTTGCTGTGAGAGCAGAGAGGACGAGAGCTGCTGAGGCTCTGAGGTCTGATGCCATGACTGGGGCTGCTGAGAGCTTATCTACACCGGTGATGAGGGCTGTGCCGTTATCTATCTTGATGTTAGCGCCCATGCGTGACATTTCTGCACAGTGCATGAAGCGCTGAGGGAAGATGGTGTCTTCGATGACTGATATACCTGGTGTCACTGCGAAGAGTGAGGCGAACTGTGCCTGCATGTCGGTTGGGAAATTTGGGTGTGGAGCAGTGACGATGTTACATCCTTTTGGCTCTTTACCTGGGATGATGCTTACTGAGTCACCTGCGTCATTGTATGTCACGGTGTGACCTGCTTCGATGAGTTTCTCAGTGACTGGGATGAGGTGTTTTTCGTTCACACGGTTGAGTGTGATTCCATTTTCTGGGCAGCCAGCCATAGCACCAGCTACCATGTAGGTACCAGCTTCGATGCGGTCAGGAATGATGGTGTGTTCTACTCCGTGAAGTTTCTTCACGCCTTGGATAGTGATGCGGCGAGTGCCTGCACCTTCGATCTCTGCGCCCATGGAGTTTAGGAAGTCAGCGAGGTCTACTACTTCTGGCTCACATGCTGCGGACTCGATGATGGTGGTTCCTTTTGCTAGGACAGCAGCCATCATGATGTTATCAGTACCGAGGACGGTAGGGCCGTGCTTACCACGGAGATCTACTTCTACTCCTACTAGTCCGCCATCGGGGGCTTGCATGTCCATGTTGCCGCCTTCCATGTCTATCTCAGCACCGAGCGCGCGGAGGCCCTTGAGGTGGAGGTCTACAGGTCTGTCACCGATGACACAGCCACCAGGTAGTGAGACTTTAGCCTTACCAAGACGTGTGAGGAGTGGGCCCATGACGCAGATGGATGCGCGCATTTTACGAACAAGTTCGTATGGAGCGTCAGAGATGATGTTAGCCGCATTGATACGAACTGTTCCACTGGAGCGCTCCACTTCAGCGCCGAGTGCGGAGAGGATCTGGATCATGTAGTTCGTGTCTGATACGTCTGGGACTCTTCGGATGATCACGTCTTCTTCTGTGAGAAGTGCTGCTGCTAGGATTGGTAGTGATGCATTTTTAGCGCCGGAGATGTTGATGCAGCCTTTGAGTGTTTTGCCGCCGTGTACGATGAGTTTGTCCATGTTTTTGGTTAGTTTTGGTGGTGGAAGGGGTGTGGGTTATTTAGTTATGAATGTTTAGTTTGAAATTTCGCAGTTGGGAAGCGAGAAATCCCAGAGATATCTTTTTGGGTGCTGATGTCTGAGAAACCAGCGTTTTTTAGAAGTAGTTCTACTTGTTTGTCCTGGTGAATACCTATCTCTAGCGCCACGGTAGCGTTATCATTCAGATAATTAGGTAGCTCGGCGATGAAGGGCTTGATGAGGTCTAGTCCGTCATGCCCTCCGTAGAGTGCGAGTTCTGGGTCATGTGCTAGCTCAGGTGAGAGTGAGCTTCTGTCTGTCTCTCGAACGTATGGTAAGTTAGCGATGACTAGATCATAGCTTCCGTCTATATTAGAGAACAGATTTGTGGGGCAAAAGGTAACATTTTTAATTCCTAGTATGTCTTTATTTTCTTTAGCTAGGCTGATGGCATCTTCTGAAATGTCTGCACAAGTGACTTCTACGCGCATGCCTAGCTCGACCGCCATGGAGATACCTATGATCCCGGATCCGCAGCCCATGTCTAAGATTTTATAGGCAGGAGTAGGAGTAGATTCTGGATCAGCTGCTGCTTCTTTAAGTTCATTATTAGGCTCTTCTGATAGAGCGGTTTCTTCAGCTACTATTGGGAGTGCTGGCTCTTCAGGGGTGAGTTCTTCTGTGAAGGCTAGGTCTTTGTTCGCTAGTTCTAGTGAGAGTTCTACGAGTTCCTCTGTCTCTGGACGTGGGATGAGTGCGCGGTGATCAGTTTTAAATTCTCTACGGAGAAATTCTACTGTTCCGAGTAGGTGCTGTAGCGGTGTGCCTTCTCCGCGGAGCTTGAGTTTCTCTCGGAGCGGGACGAGGTCTTCTTCACTCAGTGTTTCATCGAAGCGGGTGTAGAGCTGTATTTTACTATAGTCTAGCTGATGGCAGATGAGTAGCTGCATGTTACGACGTGCGTCTTCAATGCCTTTTTTTTCAAGCCATTGGGTGCCGCCGTCGAGAGTTTCCAGGATGGTCTTCATGGAGTGGTTTAGAAATGTAGCTGGTTATCTAATAATTTGTTAGACCATTCCTGCTTCTGCGAGGCGTTGCTCCATTTCTGCAGCTTGGAGATTATCGGTGAACTCATTGAGGTCACCGTTGAGGATGCCGTCCATGTTGTGTGAGGTGAAATTGATACGGTGGTCTGTCACACGTGACTGAGGGAAGTTATAGGTACGGATCTTCTCTGAGCGGTCACCAGACCCGATGAGTGATTTACGCTTTGCGGAGTACTTTTCATTTTCTTCGCGGACTTTAGCTTCGTATAGCTTAGCTCGCATGATCTGGAGTCCTAGTTCACGGTTCTGTGTCTGGCTTCGTCCGTCCTGACATTTTACCTGGAGACCAGTGGGCAGGTGAGTGATCTGTACGCAGGAGTCAGTGGTGTTTACGTGCTGACCACCAGAGCCACCAGAGCGGGTGGCTTGGATGTGGAGATCTTCTTTCTTTATTTCTATATCTACTTCTTCTGCTTCTGGGAGCACAGCTACGGTGATGGTGGATGTGTGGATTCTTCCTTGGGTCTCGGTGGCTGGCACACGCTGCACGCGGTGTACGCCGGACTCGTATTTGAGAAATCGGAATACTTCTTCACCGGTGACCTTGAGGGTGACTTCTTTAAATCCACCTACATCGGACGGGCTACTCTCTAGGTGCTGTAGCTTCCAGCCACGGCTGTCTACATAGCGTTCATACATTTTCATGACTTCACCTACGAAGAGGCTAGCTTCATCACCACCGGCACCAGCGCGGATCTCTACGAGAGCATCACGGTCTTCGGTAGGGTCTCTTGGAAGGAGTGCGTACTGCACGTCTTGGGAAAGCTTTTCAATGGCGGCTTCTAGCTCAGGGATTTCTTCTTGTGCCATTTCTACTATTTCGGGATCTTCCTCTTTGATGAGTTCTTTGTTCTCAGCGAGGTTCTGCTTGGATGACTCTAGCTTATCCCACATTTCGATGAGGCTCTTGAGTCTGCCGTGCTCACGCATGGTTTCAGTCGCTTTTTTCTGATCTGAGAATAGATCTGGGTCAGAAATAGCTAATTCTACTTCTGCAAATCTCTGCTTTCGCATCTCTACTAACGGTCCGTAATCCATGGTGTGAGAGTCCATGCTTGTGATGGATGGTGCAAGTCTAAATTTTCTTGCTGTGGTATTATTTAGAGCCTCACTCTGCCTTGGTGAATGGGTGGATGGTAATCTCGGAGATTCTTCTATGGTGTGTCTGGTTTATGATGGTATAGTACATTAGCATTGCTAACAGCTTTAATAATTTATGATAAAAATTCCTCTCGTTATTTCTTCTCTCATGGTGCTGGGAGCACTGAATGGCTATGGCCAAAATAGAGCACCGCTAAGGGCTACGTTTTTGAATCAACTTAGAAACGATGATGCTGGTGGATCTGTCTCTGTGGATCGCTTTGATTTACGCTTTGGTGCTCCATTGATACGCAGCGAGGATGTGCTGTTAGCTCTCGGTATGCGCTATTCTTTTGATCAATATCATTTCCAAGATACGAGTGCGGACTGGGGGGATATCCGTAATAGTGATCTAGGGCTAGCTTGGCGCTGGAAGCTGAATGACCGCTGGCTGTGGGGGAACTACGGTTCTCTGGGATTAGGCGTGGAAGAGGGTGCTGATATTAGTGGAGGGATTAAATTCCATCACATCAGTATTCTTGAGTATAGGTGGAATGATAGGCTGACTATCGGTCCGGGACTGGGCATTTCTGATAAGATAGATCAGGGGGTAAGTGTCTTTCCTATTATCGCTTTTCAGTGGCAAATGAATGATGATTTATTATTAGGTTCTGGACCGTCTGATGTCTCTGCAGCTGGTGCGAATGTGTATTTAGAATACCTACCGCAGTCGCTTGGGGAGCGCTGGATCTTTACGACTGGGTTTGCCTATAGTGGGAATTCCTTCAAATTAGCTGGGGATGCTGGAGACCCTACTAGCTCAGCTGAGGAGCGGTTGGCTTCTGTCTATGCAGCGGTGAGTTATAAATGGGAGAGTGGCGCGAAGGTGAGTCTCATAGGTGGGTATCATTTGCTTCAGAGCTTCGAGATATTTGATGAATCGGGAGATTTGTTAAGTAAGGAAATCTTAGAGGATGCACCTTATGTGGGGCTTTCTGTGGGGATGGAATTTTAGCCACAAAAAAGCGTGAGCTATCAGGTGCTGAGGAGGTCACGCGTTGTGAAATAATTTACTACTAGTTAAGAGTCTGTTGGACAGAGATTCTTTCATAAAATCTATTTCTGGAGTCCTTTCTTATCTCGCGGCATGATTTGAGCTGAATTTGCTCACTGAGTTTTTTAGCTAAGTTTTTTCCTAGAGGTGAAGTAGAGGTAAAGTTTTGACAAATGGGAGCGCGGACTGCTTAGTCTTAAAGTCTCCTCGCTAATAAATGCATTAGTGTGCAGAATGAGATATTGCAACTAACTAATATATATAGTGTTTTTCTTATTCGGTGTGGATGGGTAGTTTCTGATTTCTGTGAATATTTTTAGATTTAGGCCATCCTAAGAGACAGTGATTGTATTAGACTGTTAAAAAACATGTTACCCCCATCTAAAACCCGTATTGTACTGATTTTATTTCTACTCACAGGAGTAGGCACATTAGTGTATTTAAATAAAACTGGATACTGGTCAGCAGAGAGTAAGGCTAAGCGTGAACTCGTGCGGCAAGATATCCCTATTAATGCTCGGCAAGTTAAGTTATCAACACGCAAGTCAGATCTAACGACACTAAGCTTGCTTGCTACAGCGGGCGTGGACTTTAACGGCGCTAACGCTACTGATAAAAATGGAGACTCGCCACTTCACTATTCTGTGAAGCAGCAGGACTGGAAAACTGTCGAGTTCCTATTGAATGCGCAGACGAATCCAGATACTCTAGACGCCCAGAGCCGGACAGTGACCTCCTTGATAATGGAGAGTGGTAATATTATGTTAGCCAAGAAGCTTCTTCAAGGTGGTGCCTTAGTAGATTTTAAGCACACATCGGGTGAGCCGGCTCTCATTCAGAACATCCGTGATAAAAACATAGGGAATGTACTGACACTTATCAATGAAGGTGTGGATGTGAATACTACTTCCATGAATGGTGAGACCGCTCTCTTTGCTGCTCTGAAAGATGGGCTTTATGAGCCAGCTACAGCTCTCATCGCTGCTGGTGCGGATGTTAATGGTAAGACTCCAAGTGGTGTTAATATGCTGACTCACATTTGCCAATCTCTACCAGAGACTCCTTTTAAGAAGTCAGATACTACTGCTATCATGCGACAACTTATAGATAGTGGGGCTGACTTAAATGCTACAGGAAATGGTGGCTGGCGACCGCTTCAGTGGTGTGTCAAATACCGCCATCTTGATGGGATAAACCACATTCTGGCTAAAGATCAAAATGTAGAAGAAACACTGTGGATAGCACTTCAAAATGAAGATGATTATACTGCATCTCTATTGTTACAAAAAGGAGCAAATGCTAACGAGATAGGCGCTGAGGGGCGTACTCCCCTGATGACGATGATCCGCGATAACAGGTCATCTATGATCACAGAGCTTTTAAACTATGGAGTCGATTCTGAAGAGATCGGAAATGAAGGCCAGTCTGCGCTCATCACAGCGATTACAATGAAAAACACCGATTCCGCACTCGCTCTCCTTACGCATCCTTCTAACCCCGCTGGACATTCTAATATACTCGCTACTCCTGTGACTGATGCATTTAGCGAACTATACGGAGAGAATGGAAAATTTGACTGGTACTGTAGTAACGCTCCAGGATTCACCACCCTCATGGTAGCCGTGGTAATGGATGACATTCTAGTCGCTGAGCAACTCATTAAAAATGGTGCCAACCGAACACAAGGAACAAAAAACCGCTATCCAGTCTATCCTATTCAGATGGCAGCAGAGAGAAAAAATATTCAAATGCAGCAGCTTCTCCTTGGTGTCTCATATAAAGATGAAGATCAAGTACGCCGGTTCGTTATCGATCTCTCAGAACAGAAAGTACGTTATTATAAAAATGGAAAAATAATGAGGACATCAAGCGTCTCCACTGGCCGCTATGGCTTCCGGACTAAGACGGGTAACTATGTCATTACAGATAGGAAACGTGACAAGCGTTCTAACATTTATGATGATGCTCTGATGCCGTATTTTCAGCGCTTCTCCTGTAGTGCCATCGGCTTTCACGAGGGGAATACATACTCTCGCTATGCTTCTCATGGGTGCGTTCGTCTACCTATGTCCACCGCCAAGTATTTCTGGAGTCAAGCGAAGGTAGGTGATCGTGTGGACATTGTGAAATAGCCTAAAAGATCAAGAGGTAAGGATAAGATAAAAATACTATTTATCATCATGTCTTGGTTTACCGATCAGGGCACTCTAATATGCAAAAGCATTCATAAATACGCAGATGTAACAGGTTAATTATAAGCTCACAATAATACATGAACGACCTGTTCAGTAGGGCATCTCAGATATTTAGACAAGTCATTAGACTTGATAACGCTTTGGTCTACACAGTAACACCATAAAACTATAATTAAACATAACGAAACCATGAAAAAAATAATCACTACTATTCTGTCATTCATCGCTACACAAGCTATCATACTCGCTGGTCAACTAGACGGGACTTGGAAAAATATAGATAGTTCTAACAAGAATAGACAAGTGGTAATCACAAGTACTCCTGAAGAAGGCACAAGATTCGTGCTTCATTTTGGATCCTCTCGAATTCTAGAAGATAGTAAGCTTACGATGCTGGGCGAGACAGTTGGTGAGAAATCTCCAGATACAGCTGGTCACCTATTAGTAGATGCTAAGTTTGCAGATAAAACTTATATAGTCCATCGTAAGGGAGAGAACTTAGTAGTCACATATATAACTATCTTCAAAGACGGTTCACAGAGAACTAACCTCCGAGAGGTTCACATATTTAAAAAATAATCATTCATTCATGATATAATGATCAATATACTGACCACGTTTCCTGTTGTACTCTCTTTATTCAGCTTAGCAAAGGGCGCTGAATTATTTGAAGATCCATTCCGCATTAAGATAGGAGATGAACCTATCACTCTTGAGCATGGCTATGCTTATCCTACATTTGTTGACTTAAGTGGTGACGGAGTTAAGGACCTAGTTCTTGGTAGCTATGCTAAACAGGGACGTGTAAATTATTTTGAAGCATCGCAGGGTAAGTCAGTTATCACCTTCGCAGAAGGGAAGTACCTTGAGTTCAGTGACAGAGATGGAGCTCTCTATCTATCAGGTGTGAAATGATGCACCAGTTCTACTCCACAGTTTGTGGATATTGATGGTGATAATTTCCTAGATCTCGTAAGTGGTGGATTCAACTCAACACCCTCACTCGGTTATGCTCCGGTATACGTCATGAAGGGAGGTACTGATAAGCTGAAGTACAAGACGGCTGATCACCTGCATACAGTATCAGGAAAAGTCCCTCTAATGAATAGCGCTTCTTGTACTAAACCGTGTTTCGCCGACCTTAATAATGATGGTTTATTAGACCTTATTTACGGTGACAAAAGAGGAAGGTTTTTTCAGTTCAATGGAGTGAAGAGTAAGCAGGGGCTGAGCTTTTCAGACGAAGGCAAGATCATCAGGTTCAGTGATGCGAAAACATTGAAACTAGATGCGGGTTATTCTAGCCCTCATTTTACAGATTGGGATGGTGACGGTGATCTAGATCTATTGTCTGGTTCTAAAAAAGGTGGAGTTTTTTACTTTGAAAACGAAGGGACACCTGAAGATGCATTATGGGCAAAACCTTTGGTATTACTAAGCCCGTTAGAATATTCGAAAACTGGAGGAGCCGCCTCGCCTTATTTGATAGCAGGGCCGGATCCAGCTAAGACTCCTCAATATGTAACTTGTGTAACAACCGTAGATTATAACCAAGATGCTAAGTTAGACCTAGTGATAGGAGATCACTCTACCTTAGGTGAGGATTATGAAAGTAAGGAATTTTATACAAATGATATAGGGAACGTTTGGGTGATGTTACGAAAATAAAGAGATTTTCTGTAGAGAAATCTCTTCGCACGCAAGCATCATGCATAATGTATAAGATGAGCCATCAACAAAATCAACCTGCTATGATTTTACGCATAGCAGGTTGATGTTGTTTTGGATGGGGGCTGTAAAATATAGAATTAGTTTCTGTTTCTCCTGAAGATGAGCATGAGAGAACCTAAGCCTAAGAGTAATGTTGAGCTAGGCTCTGGGACTGCAAGTGCAGCAGCACCTGCGGCTCCAGCTTTTACCTCTCGGCTAAGCTTTTTCTCTAGTGACTCAGCGACACTCGCGAAGCTATCTACCTTCTGAGTGAAGGCTTCTACACCTTCTATAGAACTAGCGATTACATTATCAATATAGTATTGCTCTAGTGAGCCGCCTGCGTTTCCAATAGGTAATCCATTGATCATGTCGACCCCTTGTGCAATAGCAGCATCACGGGCAGATCTAACATTTTGAGCTCTATTCGTAGATGGTGGCGTATCATTATCTTCTCCATCACCAGAGATATCGATGATCTGCATCGCACTAGAGAAACCATTACTTTCTGCTCCTCCTGTTTCTGTTCCGAATAATTCTGTCCCTGCTGTGATCCCAGATCCAATAGCTGTTAGACTACTGAATGGCCGGCTAGTCGCGGCTATCGCATCAGCGAAGGCATTGGCACTACTACTGTCATTCACCATCATCCAGTCTACTCCTACAGCTTGCTCGGTATTTGCTGACCAGAACATTAGAGATACCGCTATGGCTCCTTCAGGTCCCTGGCTAACTGCATCTGCGATATCGAAGTTTTTGAAGGCATCCGTGTAGCCCTGCATCATTAAGTTGTATTCATTACTATCTACACTACCTGAGACGTCTACGAGAAGAAGTAGCTCGGTATCTACCTTCACATCAGCATTTGCTACAGTGGTTATTAAAGAGCCTATTAAGACACTTAGTTTTATTAACGGTGGTTTGTATTTCTGTTTCATATTTTTGTTGGTTTAGTTTCTTGTTATATTAATTGAGTTAGCATCATTATCTGCTGCAAACACAATTAGGTGATTTGGAATTTCTGTATTTTGTTCAGTTAAACTTAGCTCGATAGTAGGATCATCTCTCATAAGCTTCATGCCTGATCCAAATGAGGAGAGCGCTGTGAGCATACATAGTAAGGAAAGCGCGCTAAGATAGGAACATAGCTTAAGCTTTGCTATAAGACTTGGGAGAAGGAGCATCATCGAGACACTTCCCGCTAATAAGAGGAAGAAGAATGCAGAAAAAGTATTTCCATTATAAACCCAGAGAGTAGCCATGGTGCTACTAGCTCCTAGGGCAAGTACGATGTTAGCTATGCATTCCTCGAGGAATAGATTCTTTCTCGTTATCTCCTTTCGGCTTCTGATCTCTCTTCCCGCATTTCTGCTAGATAGATGTCTCGCACATTGAGCTGTAGAGATGTAGATGTCTTTTTCATCTACCGGATCAGTCATAGACTTTTCCTGAGGAACAAGTGTAGCAAATCTAATTTTATAGTAATGCTTCATGATGTCATTACTGTTGCCTAGACCTTGTTTGACAGCTTCTCTATAGCTTTTTGGATCGAGATTTTTCTCCCTCATCTCGCTATTGATGATTCTAAGAATCTCTCTTTTTTTTGCTTGTGATAAGTTCATAATATTTAGAATGGATTGAAAAAATTAAAATTACATACGCTTGCGGAAACATAAGAACATGACTCCAGCTAGTCCTAGTAACATAGTATTCGGGGCTTCAGGGACGGCACTTATTCTGTATTCACCGGCATATTCTGAGACTCCATCTGTTGAGTAGTTGAATGATCTATCTTTGAAAAACCTGAAGAATGAATTATCACTACCTTCCTGGAGTCCTGCGGTATTCCAGAAGTCTATAGAGACAAGTGAAGCGTCTGAGAAATGTAGCTGCGGGTAACCAGTTGCTATATCAGAGCTCTCATTATAAGTGAATCCACCGAAGTTAAATTTTAGTGACAAGTTACTCTCGCTAAGTGATAAGATTTCTTCACCTTCTCCAGTTAAGCTAGCTGTGCTGTAGCTAAGCTTGGCGAAAAATTCATCACCAGGTTGTAAGCTAGATGTGTTAGGAGCCTCAGAAAGCGTGACAATAATCTGAGATTCAACATCCTGAGCCGCAACACCTGAAACTCCGATAGATAAGATTGAGCAACTTGTTAATAATGGCTTTAGAATTTTCATGATTTATAATAGGGGCGGAGATCGTTTATCTCTCTCTCGCTAATCTATCTATAGCTCACTCTATGCCAACACCAGCCAAAGATTACATAACTAACTGTTGATTATGTGATTATGTAACAATCGTAGTGTTTTTTGAAACTAGGCCATTACCGATCACTGTATTTTTTACTTGATTTAAGACCGTGCTGACTGTAAAAATTACAGCAAGTTAGGTCTAAGCTAGTGCTTTTCTAGCTAATTTAATAGATCTAGAGAGCATCATACGCAGATCATGCTCATCAAAATTTTCCCACACCGTATCATTCCCATTTTCAAGTTCCGTAATGACTTCCCTAAGAGAAACCAATCCGAGAGAAGCCGCTGAACCTTTGAACTTATGCAGCAGCCCATATAGCGCATCTAAATCTAATTTTGATTCACTAGCCTTTGCACTCAAGGTGTCGATCAGGATCTCTGATTCATTCTCAAAATCATTCATAATAGATAAGACGAGTTCGCTGTCACTTCCTGCCAACTTTATTAAATAGTCATTATTTATCCTTATATCCATTACCGTTAAAAATTTAAATTAGCATAGTAGTAAAATGAGCCAATACAATTTAATAATAGCAGATGACGACTCTACGGTACGTAGATTATTAGAAATGAAATCTGCTCATTACGGCTTCCGTCCAGCTACCGTAGAGAATGGAGAAGAACTGTTAGAGCTTCTGAATGACGAGGTGCAGGTCATACTGCTCGACATCAATATGCCAAAGATGGATGGCTTCCAATGTCTCAAAAAGCTAAACGAAATGGGTAGCACCATCCCTGTGATCATCTTAAGCAGTGAGCAAGAAGCATCTACTGCGGTCAAGGCGGTGAAACTTGGCGCGCTCGACTACCTTACTAAACCCTTTGATCTAGATGAGCTATTCACAGCTCTTAGAAATGCCAGCCGAATTAGTAAAATTCAGAATGAAAATACTCAGCTAAAAGAAAACCTCAGTGACTCAATATGCGGAAATCCATCGGGTATCAACCTAATCGCTGAGTCCCCGACGATACAGAAACTACAACTGCAGGCGCTCAAGGTCGCTAAACTCAACTCAACAATCTTGCTTACTGGTGAGAGCGGTACGGGGAAATCTGTCTTTGCCAGGTACATCCATGCGAATAGTGAACGAAGTGACAAGCCTTTCGTCTCAGTGAGCTGCCCAGCGCTTCCCCGTGAGCTGTTAGAGAGTGAGCTATTCGGTCATGAAAAAGGAGCCTTCACTGGAGCTATCAAAAAACGTATTGGTAAAATAGAAGCGGCGGCCGGGGGAACTTTATTTCTAGATGAAATAGGAGATCTCCCTCTAGACCTCCAGCCTAAGCTGCTGAATGTACTTCAGGACCAAGAGTTTACTAGAATAGGCGGGGATAAAGTCATCAAGTCTGATGTCCGTATCATCACTGCTACTAATATTAATTTCCCAGAGAAGATAGCGAATAAAGAATTTAGAGAAGATCTCTACTATCGTATCAGTGTTATCCCTTTAGAGTTACCAGCATTAAGAGACCAGGTAGAGAACATAGGGCCACTTACGGAACACTTTCTTACTCGTATTGCTAAAACACAAAAAAACCCTCCTCTTTCTATCTCTGCTGAAGCCATGAATGCCATCAAGCTCTATCAATGGCCAGGTAACATCAGACAACTAGAAAATCTTATAGAGAGAGCTGCCGCGTTCTGCGCTGATAGCCATATCTCAGAAGAGGATCTACCACAAGAAGTACGGAGTCCAGAGACACTAGAGTCAGAATATGAAACAACGATTACTGGACTAGCTGGTCACACTCTTGCCCAAATAGAATTTGCAGCTATCACACAAACTCTAGAACACTGCGGCGGGAATAAAGCTGAAACAGCGAGGAGATTAGGCATCAGTGAAAAATCTATTTATAACAAAATGAAGCGCTATACAAACTAGATAAATGAAAATAACTTTTCATTTCCCATAAAAAATGGGAGAGTATCTATAATGAAAGGTCTTATATTTACAGAATTTCTAGCCATGGTCGAAGAAGTGCATTCACTAGACATGGTAGATGAAATCATCGAGAACTGTGACCTGCCTTCTGGCGGTGCATACACGACTGTTGGCACATACGATCATACAGAGATCGTAGCACTTGTTTGCGAACTCAGCGCTAAGAGCGGAGTCGAGGTGAATGACCTGCTCAAGGCATTTGGAACCTATCTGTTCACTAGCTTATCCAGAACTTACCCAGAGTTCGTCAGTAAGGCGGATGACCCACTTAGCTTTTTAGAAGAAGTAGAAACTTACATTCACATCGAAGTCAGAAAGCTCTACCCTGAAGCTGAGCTCCCTACATTTTACTGCTCACGTCCTAACTCTCCCAATGAACTACACATGATATATGAGTCTATGCGACACATGGAAGACGTCTGTGAAGGACTCATCATAGGCTGTATGAAGCACTTTGATCAGAAGTTTAATTTAACTCGTGAAAAATTACCCGATGGCAACGAGCTCTTCATACTTGAAAAGCTAGGATAATCCCCCACATGACTGATAAGGAAGCAGAAATACTAAAGTGGAAAAAACGCTACCAACGTGAGAAAAGTGCCCGAGCTCAGGCGGAAAAACTCCTCGAAGAAAAAAGCTCACAACTCTACTCTGCTAACTCGCAGCTAGAAAATAGAGTCCTTGAAGAATCTACCAAGTTCAAACGTGAGGAAAAAAAGTTCACAGCTCTCTTCCAGTCTTCAAAAGACGGTATCGTTCTGTATGATGAGGCAGGAGAAATCATCGATGTGAATCAAACCATTTCTGACCTACTAAGGATACCAATAGATAATCTTGTCGGTAGACATATCACTGAGATGCTTCCAGATAGGTCATCGATATTCTTAAAAAGAGCGCTTCTAGAAATAAATAAAAAAGGAGGTACTAGATTCGAATGTAACCTCCGAGATAGTCATCAACAAAGCATCCCAGTAGAAATATCTGCAACACGATTCCACTACGAACAGCGAACTATCGTGCAAGGAATCATCCGTGATATCACTGCTAACCGTCAAGCCGCTAAGGAGCTAAAGTTAGCCACCAATTCAGCGATAAAGGCAAACGAAGCAAAATCTCTATTTCTAGCCACCATGAGTCACGAGATAAGAACACCTTTGAATGGCATCATTGGCTTTACCGATTTATTATTACAAAGTGAACTTACTGATGAACATAAGCAGCATCTAAAACTCATCAAGAAGAGTGGAGATATTTTGCTCAATGTAATCAATGATATACTCGACTTCTCAAGGACAGAATCAGGGCTAATGGAACTAGAAAAAGCAGACTACTCACTAGTAGAATGCATCGAGGACTCACTAGATATACACTCCCATACTGCAGCTACTAAAAAAATAGACCTACTCTACTCTATTGACCCTAACATTTCTGCATACCAACATGGTGACTCTGGAAGATTAAAACAAGTTCTCCTCAACTTGATTTCTAATGCCTTAAAATTCACTGAGACCGGGGCAGTCACCATCGAAGTGACGAAGCCAAACTCAGAATATATACAGCTAGAAATAACAGACACAGGTATTGGCTTTGATGAAGAAATTAAACTCCAGCTATTCCAGCCTTTCTTACAGGCGGATGCTTCCACGACTAGAAAATACGGAGGGACCGGGCTGGGACTAGCGATCTGTAAACAGCTAATGGAGGCCATGGGGGGCTCTATCTCAGCAAGCTCAACCCTAGGTAGAGGATCTAAGTTCACCCTCGTGCTACCCTGTATCCCAGCTCTCAACCATGAAACCAGCTCCTCTCAGGAGTCAATAAACCTCCAGAACCACAAAATCCTAATCGTAGATGATAACCAGATCAATCTCGACTTCATGCAAGCTAGGCTCAAGAAGTGGGGAGCGGATGTGACCACAAGTATAGAGCCTGAGAATGCACTCACACTGCTATCACAAATGCCGCAGGAATTTGATCTACTACTCATCGACATGCTAATGCCCGATATTGATGGGTTTGAGTTTGCTAAAAAGTTACGCCATATTAGTACCTATGAGCCACCGCCAATGTTGCTCATCACATCATCTAGAGAGATGGTGAAATCTCAAGTAATCGACCTCGGATACAGTAACGTTATTTACAAACCAGTAAAAGAAGCTTCGCTACAATATGCTATAAAATCTGTGTTGAAACTAAACACTCCAAGTAAGTCCATACCTCTTAAAAAGACTAATGTCCCATTAGTAGGTAGCGTAACTGAGCCCGATAAGTACGCGCTCATCGTAGAAGATAACGGGATCAACGCTAAATTAGCTAAGCTCTTACTCGAAAGGCTTGGCATAAAAAGTGATATAGCACATAATGGTCAGGAAGCTCTTTACCAATTAGAGAAACAAACCAAGTATGACATCATCTTCATGGACATGCAGATGCCTGTCATGGATGGGCTAGAAGCGACTAAGAGGATACGAGCCGATCATAGTCTACTTGCATACAGAGAAACCCCCATCATAGCAATGACAGCAAATGTACTACCAGAAGACGAAGCAAGATGTCTTGTCGTAGGTATGAACGGTTACGTAACTAAACCTATTGATGTGGAGGTCATTAAAAAATACCTTGCGGAGTATAATATCAGTTTCTAATCCTCTTTTTTACTTACTATTTCTTCTTTATCCCACTAATTATTAAATAATAATGAAACCTAAAAAAGACAAGTTTCGCTTAAATATTGTAAACTGGATCACTGTGATCATCATGTCAGCATCAGGTGCAGTTGCTACCCATCTGTATCTCAAAAGCAATAAATCTGAACCACGTGCGATAGAGGAAAATCAAGAGGAGCAAGTATCCGCGGTATTGTACACAGCTGACATAAAGCGGATCACGGAGCAGTGTACTAAGATGGTGAGTTCGCAAAATTCATTTGCTCTTTTTGAGCATGGTACATGTGTTAGGCTCTTAGAGCCGATTGTTGACCCTTCTGAAAGCGCCCTCTCCACACTGGAAATACTGGCTAGTCCATCAGTTCCATTTGTCGTAAAGCCACTCAATAATAATGATTACCTAGTCGTGTTTAATGAATATCTTTTTTGTTGGATTTTTGCAAAAGACATAGCAGATATAAAACAGGCTTTAACTTTAGATAAGAGGCTAGAGCCTTCTAAGAATGACGAATCAGAGATTCAAAACCTACCAGATTTTCAACGCCGTGTTGGTAAACTAGCTAGACTGCTCTTACTTCAAGATGCTAATTCTAAAAAGATAGTCCAGATTTTACGAGCTAAGCCAGTAAGCCCAGCTCATAATCCAACTAAATAAATGATCTCACTATATACAAGTGCTAGATCAGATCTTCCTAAGAAAGGTTCAGCCCGTATACGAGAAAGGATATTAACCCGAATATTTCACGATAGGGTGTTTAGGATTGGTGCTGGTTCTTTAGCTTAGAGTTTAGGCTGCGTAT
>CALJOJ010000061.1 GCA_937981665.1 uncultured Rubritalea sp. | reverse complement strand
GACCGTCGAAGCTTTTACGCATATCGACAGGCGGAAGGATGACTCGGATTTTTAATGCGGATGAAGATAAATTAATCATAGACCGCAAAGCCTATTCTGATTTCAGAATCTGACTAGACGGCCAATTTTAAGACGCTTACGTTTTTCCCATGTCAGTAATAGCTAATCTGAAGCAAAAAAAGAGGCTCACCGTGATGGTGAGCCTCTTTGGTAAATTTATTTAAGAAGGTACTAGAGGTCGTTAAACATCTGGAAGCCTTCTGCTGGTGTGAGGCCGTCGTGTACGACTCCCTTAACAGCTTTCATCATAGCGAGTGGTTTAGCTGACTGGAAGACATTACGTCCCATGTCTACACCAGATGCACCGCAGTTGATAGCCTTGTAGCAGAGGTCAAGAGCGTCGAGCTCAGGAAGCTTCTTGCCACCAGCGATTACGATTGGAACTGGGCAAGCTGCCACTACGTTCTCGAATCCTTCTGTGTAGTATGTCTTAACGATGCTTGCACCGTTCTCAGCACAAACACGTGAAGCTAGGCCAAAGTAACGTGAGTCACGAGCCATGTCCTTACCTACTGCAGTAACACCCATTACTGGGATGTCATACTTCTGGCCGATGTCTACGAGACGGCTGAAGTTAGCGATAGTAGTAGCTTCTGTGTCAGCGTCACCTACTGATAGCATTGCTGCCATGCATGATACGTTGAGGCGGATAGCGTCTTCTTCAGAGATGAGCACGTTGTGGTTCATTTCTGTGAGGATAGTAGTACCTGTATCTGTACGTAGACAGATAGGCTTGCTGTTCTCAGCAGGGATGGATGAACGGATCATTCCACGGCAACCCATGAGGCAGTCTGCCTCTTCTGCGAGTGGTGCGATGTTGAGGTCGATACGCTCAAGACCAGATGTAGGTCCCATGAGGAAACCGTGGTCAAATGCGAGCATTACTGTGCGTCCTGAATCCTTGTTGAAGATACGTGACATGCGGTTCTTGATGCCCCATGATGCGTTACGCATACCCTTGAGGTAGAATGCGCTTGTGTCTGCTGGTGTGTTGAGTCCGAAGTTGTCTCCGTCTCTGATGTCGTCTAAGTCTGCCATAATGGTAGTGTGTTTATTGTTGTATTAGGTTGTTGTTTATTTCGTTAGAAAATATTAGATCACGCGGTCGTTACCACCGTCGATAGGAATCTGTGCTCCTGTAGTAGCACAAAATACAGGTCCTGCAACTGTACTTACCATGCGTGCGATATCAGTAGATTTGATTTCGGTGCGGAGTAGATTCTTGGTCTTGTACTCTTGCACTGTCATGTTGTAGCGGTCTGCAGATTTCTGGAGTACTTCTTCAGTCCAGATCTCAGTGTCAAATACTGCGTCAGGGTGAAGTATGTTTACACGCACTCCGTCACCAGCTAGCTCGAGAGCTGCTACACGTGCGAGCTGTGTTACGCCAGCTTTAGTTACTGAGTATGCAGCGGCTCCTGGTCCAGGTGCGCTGAAGTTACGAGAGCCGATGATGATGATAGATGCTGCAAATCCTTGCTTAAGGTAAGGGATGGAGAACTTGAGGAATCTCTGAGTTGCAGTGAGGTTGATAAGTAGGTGAAGGTCCCAGCTCTTGTCGAGTTCTTCAATGTACTCGCCTGCTTTGAAGATACCAGCATTTGCTACGATAATGTCGATGCCACCGTATTCAGCTGCAATTGCATCTACTGCAGTTTGAAATTTTTCGTTGTCAGTGATGTCACAAACGACTCCACTGATGCCTTCGCCGCTGAGGTTCTTAGTGATGTCAGGATTTATATCCATTCCTACTACTACTGCACCGTCTGCATGGAGGCGCTCAGCAGTAGCTCTGCCGATACCTCCGCAAGCACCTGTGACGATAGCTACTTTACCAAGGTGTGGCTTAGATTCGTCGAGCTCAGGTTGGAATTGCTTACGGGCTTTAGAGATAGCTAGAGCGTCTGCTCCAGCTCCAGCAGCGTCTTTAGCTTGCTGGAAGATGTTTGTTACTGTTGTGAGTTGATTTGACATAATAGTATATGTTGAGTTTTAAGATCGGATACGAAGTTGTTTAGGCTGATGCTATTGATTGGTTCATTTCGGAAATGTTAGCGGCTGCATCATTGCCGTCGAATGCAGCACTACCGGTAACGATGAGGTCTGGCTTGATCGCTGCAATGTCTGCCATATTGGTTTTCTTCACAGCTCCATCGATAGCGATAACAAGACTAGGCTTAAGTAGGCGAAGCTTGTTCACGCGCTCGGTTACACGATCGAAGTATGTCTCTTTACCAGTGTTTGGGCCAATCGCAAGTACAAATACGACGTCGATTTTATCCAAGTATGGAGTGATTTCCTCTAGTGGAGTAGATGGGTAGATGCCCACACTACAGAGAGCGTCAGATGCATTAAGTAGTTCAAGGTTTTTCTCGAAGTCCTCAGTGTGCTCTGGGTGGATGGTGATGATGTCTGCTCCTGCGTTTAGGAAGTCAGCGATGTGTTTCTCAGGATGGCTGACTAGAAGGTGGACGTCCTTGATGAGGCTAGTCTCCAGACCTGATAGGAATGGTGCGCCTACTGTGATCTTAGGCCATGCGTGGCCGTCCATTACATCTAGGTGAAGGAGGTTTACTCCGGCTTTTTCAAGGATGGCGATCTCTTGGCCTTGGTTCATCATGTTACCTGTGAGGGTGCCTACGCTGAGCTGAGGAGTGCCAGTCTTTAGTTTAGAAATGAGTGCTTCTTTAGACATAATATTAGTTGTTCTCAATGAGGTTAATCAGAGTGCTGACTGCGTGCTCTACGAATGCTGGATCTTCAGCGTTATTGTTGAGTGCTTCTATTTTGATAGTGTCAGGAAGAGCTTTCTGGAGTGACTCCCAGTAGGATGCGTCGAGTTCTCTGTTGAAGAGTTCTCCGCCTTCTGCTGAGTAACTTGATACACCGAGAAGAGGCATGAGGAATACGCAGTCTTTCGTTGAGTGCGCTAGGCGTTTACCGATGTTCTGCGCGATCTGGTCTTGCTCTTCAGCATTTGGACGAGGAACAAAAACGTATGGTGTGTGCCATGTGATCATATGGTCTTCATAACCAGCAGGAATTTTACTAGGCTCTTGTACGAGGAGGCCGAGGTGCTCAGATCCACCAGGGCAGACGACTTGTGGAAGTCCTAGCTTGCCGGCTACTGTTAGTCGCTCAGATCCTGAAGCACGAAGAGCGCCGAAAGTAGCGTCAGCTATTTCACCCATAGCGTAGTCAAACACAGCAGTGATGATTCCTTCTTTCATCATCTGTTCCATAGCATCACCGCCTGCACCAATCGCGTGGAAGGTAATTACTTCATAGCCTGCTTTCTCGAAGAGCTGGATCGCATATTTAGCGCCTTTTGTTAGGACTCCGAGATTAGTCATTCCGATGACTCCTTTAGCTTCTGATTTGATGATGCAGCGCTCTACGAGAGCCATGCCATATGCAGCAGCAGCAGCGTTAGCGATGATCTTACGAGAAAATACATTGAGCCCTAGGATGTCTGAAACAGCGAACATCATGGTGATATCCTTGATGCCTACGAATGGGCCGACATCACCAGAAGCTGCTGTGGAGAGCATGACTTTAGGGAATCCATAAGGAAGTGCTTGGAGAACTGGTGCGCATGTAGATGTGCCTTGAGTTCCACCGAGTGTCACTACGCCGTGAATTTTGTCCTGGTCTATAAGCTCCAAGAGAATGTTCATTGCTCCTTTAGTAACGAATGGTCCTGCGGTCTCACGGCTAGGGTTAATCAGAAGTGCTTTAAGTGAGCCTCCTCCTTTTTCGATGACGTCTGTGCGGGAAATATCCGCTGTGAGACCAGCTTCACCGATAACACCAATATCAATGATGAGTGCTTTGCCTCCAAGAGTTTCGATTTCTTCTCTCATGAGACCCGCTTCTGCAGCTTTTGTGTCTAGGGTTGCTAAGATAGCAATAGTTTTCATAGTAGTGTTATAAGTGAAATTTATTTAAAACGGCGAGTTTAGCGTATATTATATAACGACTAAACTCACCTGTAAGATGTGTTCAGGCTAGATTAAGAAAATCTTAGGTCAGCGAAGTCTTTAGCCGCTTTTGATACAGCCACTTCGATAGGAAGGCGCTCAGTAGATGAGCCAGTCCAGAATCCGTGGCCTGTAGTATTATCTATGATGTACTGAGCATCCGCTGGCTTCTCTAGTGCTGCACCGTGTGCTACTAGGATTACGTCAGGGTGGACTTCACGGCATTTAGCGTATGCTTCTTCAGTGAGTGCTGCTGTCTCATCGAGAGTCATTCCTCCCTGGTATCCTTTAAGGCCACCTTGAGTAGTTCCTGCATGGAAGCAGAAGATGTGCGGCTTAGCTTCAGCGCAGATGCGGATAGAGTCTTCTAGAGTGAATCCAAGACCAACTGAAACCATGTCCATTTCTTCACGAGCGTATTTGAGCATTTCGATCTCGTTATCGAGAGTGATGCCTGCTGAGGACATTACCTTGAAGATCTCTGAGTCCTTATCAACGTATGAAATAGATGGACCGATGTTAGAAACAGCGTTCACTCCCATGTCCTTGCACTCTTGGAGAACCATGTGCATGTCCTTAAGTGGGTCATTAGCATTGAGGCAGGCGCAGACGAAGGCTTTGCCTCCGAGAGCAGGCATGATGTCTTCGCGTGTGTAGTTAAGAGTCTGCTTGTTTGAGTCGAGGATAGGCCACATCATTGACATAGTTCCCATTCCGTTTGCACGGAGACGAGCACCTGAGAATGTGTTAATGCAGTCAGTTCCTGCTGCTTCTTGTAACTTAGCTACGAGACCAGATCCTGCTGATGAGATCATGATTGGTAGACGGTTGTCTACTTTGTGCTTTAAGTTAGCGAGAATCTGCTGAGTTGAAATACGTTTAGTTATCATAATTGGTTATAGTTTTATTTATTAATCTCTAAACTGTAACTCACAAGATGCTCGGGGTCTTGCATGATATAGGCAAAATTTTGAATAAAATCGTCAAATAGGTAATTTTGTGCTAATTGATTTTATAGCGAGCACGATAGGAAGAAGGGGACTCCTTCATGATCTTAGAGAACTCACGTGAGAAGTGGCTTTGGTCTGAAAACCCGCATAGGTAGCTGATCTCAGCAAAGTTCTCGGTGGTCTGGATGATTCTATGACAGGCTTCTTGAACGCGGAGATGGCGAATATACTGTTTTGGCGTCATATTGAAACAGGCTTTGAATTTTCTGAGGAATGAGCTTAGAGAAAGGTGCGCGCTTTGAGCTAATTCGCCAATGGGGAGATTCTCACGGAATGACTTATGGATGATTTCTAAAGCTGGTCCGAGCTCTTCATTTTTAGCAAGAGAGGTGGTGCCTCTGTTAAATGGCCTGGTCACTCCTACGATGCCGCACACTTTGCCTTTCGCGTCAAAGAGCGGTCTTTTAGTAGTGGTGGACCAGTCTACAAAGCCCTTTCCGCGGGGGACTAGCTCTACTCGGTTAATAATAGATTTTCCAGTGTCTAGGACGAGGGTATCATCCTTGTTGATTTCTTTAAATAGATTAGGAGGCATGAAGTGTTCGTCACGTTTGCCTAGAATCTCTTCAGGGTCTGTGACATTGAAGATCTCAACTAGCCTGTGATTGAATGCTACGTAGCGGGCTTGTTTGTCTTTTACGAAATAGACAAAACCAGGTAAGTCATCAAAGATTTCCGCTAAGACGTTGCCTATCTGGTGCTTTTGAAAAAAATCGTCATCTTGCATAGCTTTTATTTATCACGTTTTATTTGAGTGTTTCGGAAGCTGGACTGGCTGTTAGACCCTAACCCTAGCTTGAATGGTATTTCAGAAGCCTCTCCCCAGTGGCTTGGGACACGGAAGCCTTTGTTCTCTATTTCTAGTTGACTGACTGTTTGGTTATTAATCTTAGCGATGATTTTCTCCGGGCTTACAGTGAGCTGGATCTGGTAATTCTCACCAGTTTCTAAGATGAATTTTGTGATATTTTTCTGTTGCGTGAGGTCTTGGTTATTGACTTCGTGAAACCCTGTCAGATGAGCGTCAGTATGGTCTATCTCGAAGACCGCTAATCCACGGGGGGTAGGGAGGAAAAAGCCAACATTACCATTGCCATAGATACGGCTGAACTCAGTAGTGAATGTGTAATGGTATCCTGGGGAGAAGTGGAAGAAACGTTTTGAGCTGGCGAGTTCTTGTGCGTAGATGGTGTTTGAGTCCGTCCACCATTCGCCAGTTTGGGCGCTGTGAGTATTCTGGGTCAGTGGTGTCCATTGGTTTAGTTTACCGTCGAGCTCCCATTTCTTATCTGGTGGAGTATCTATGACTTGGGTCTGGTTATCTCTTGTGGAGAAGAAGGCTACGAGCATGACGGCGCTGATCCCTCCGATGGCGCATAATGCTAGAGTGTTGTAGTTATGGTGTTTTCGCTGGTGTAGCAGGTGGTAGACTTTGCGTAATTGCTTAGCGAGTGTGGCGGCAGATGCTGGGCGCTTGAGTGGGTCTTGTTGAAGGCAGCGCATAATGAGGAGCTCTAGCTTCTTAGGTATCTTGGCCTTACTGAGAGACTGAAATTTTCCTCTGGGAGTGACTCCCATGAGCATCTCGTATAGGAGGATACCTACACTGTATAAGTCAGATCTAGGGGTGAGTTCTTTATTATGAGTCTGCTCAGGAGACATATAGTCCGCAGTTCCTACGGTGGTTCCAGTCATTGTTAGAGACGTGGCGTTGTCTGCTGTGTTTAGGTCTTTAGAGATACCAAAGTCAGTTACTTTTACTGATCCATTTTTACCTAAAAGGACGTTAGCTGGCTTGATGTCACGGTGGATGATGCCTAGCTTGTGGACGGCTGAGAGTCCTTCGCAGATCTCGATGGCTATACGTACTGCTGCGCGAGGATAGAGGGTGAATTCGTTCTCTAGTTTTTTGCTTAGGTCTTCACCTTTGATATATTCTAGCACGAGGTATGGTGTCCCGTCTTCCATCACAGAAGCTCCGTAGATGGAGAGCACATTAGGGTGCTTCATCTGTGCCATAAGTTTGCCTTCTCGTTTGAGTCTTTCTATGAAGAGGTCACGGTCTGCATCTTTAGGGGTGAAAATTTTTAGAGCTACTGTGTGGTTGAGTCTATCGTGGATAGCGCGATAGACGGTGCCCATGCCACCCCTACCTAGTGCTTCCTTAATGGTGTAGCCCGGTAGAGAGATTTCTTCTGAAGCTTCTTTTTCAGGTGGCTCTTCCAGCCGCTCGGTCAGAGCCCAAGCTAATAGCTTCTTGGCTTTTTCTGCTGACTTCCTGTCTCTGCGGATGGGCATTTATTAGAGGGTTAATAGAGATTTATTGGGAGCTACTCAGATAAGATGGCAATGAGGTAGCGTAGCTCATCGTCAGGGTCTTCGTTCTCAGTGATGGTCTCGGTGATCTCGGCGCGGAGCATTTCTCCGTAACGCTTGCGCATCCGGTGCACGCCTACTTTTATGGATGATAGCGAGACGTTAAGGTCGTCCGCTATTTCTTGATAGCCGATGGTCAGCTCACCGCTGAGGCTGGGGACGATGGCGTTATAGAGTTTTAGGTTTCCTTCGCTTCGGTACTTTTTTTCTAGCTGTAAATTGGCAGCTTCTACGACGATGAGTGCCCAGCGCTTGTCGAAGCTGACGGAGGGATCTGCGCTTTTTTCATTTACCCAGCGTTCTTCTTCCGTAGCGATGTCGGTGGTTTCTACTTTCCCTGAACCTCGCTTGATGGTGATTTCCTTAGCATGTTCATCACGTAGGTAGCGCTTGAATGCGGTGAGCAGGAAGGTGCGCATCTTGCCTTTTTCTTTCTGTGCTGCAGAGAAGAGGGCTTTTTCTATGCCCTTAGCCATGAAGCCCTGCACCACGTCCTCGGAGTCTTCCATCGTTCTGCCGAAGCTTCGCGCGTAAGCATAGAGTGGTTTCCAGTACATCTGGCATAGTTCGTTGAGCGCGTGGCCTGCGTCTATGCTGTTGTCCTTGATTTGCTGCACGAGTGTCCAGCGGGTATTTTGAAATGATGAGTTGTCTGCAGACATAGGTAGCACCTATCAAAGCCTGCACGGGGCAATACGCAATAAAAAATCTCGGCTGCTGTTTTATTTTTCTTTCAGTATTTACTGAAAATAGAATCTTGCTTTTCAGTGATGCGTGCTGTAGTGGTGAATCATGCCAGAAATAAAGAAAAATGATCTGCAGGATGCGTACTGGAACCATCTGCTCTTAAAAGGTGAGAGACCCAAGAGTGTGTACGCACTGATGCTCAGCTTAGAGCGTGATGAGGCAGAGTTTTACGAGTCATACGCTAGCTTAGAAGTGCTAGAGGCATCTTATTGGCAAATGACGGTGGACGCTACGATCGAGGTTCTTGAGAAAGACGAGGATTATGCGGCGTACCCGGCTGACCAGAAATTGTTAGCATTTTTCTACACATACATCAGTCATATTCAGGGTAGTAGGTCTAGGTTGGTGGAGTATTTTCCAAGTATGAAGCATATAATGGCTGTAATGCCTACTAAAGGTGACAGGCTCAAAGGGATGCGCCATAGTTTCAAGCATTTCGCTAAGAGTGTGGTTGCAGAAGGCGTGGAGCATAAAATCTTTGCAGACCGTAAGAAGCTCACTGAGCAATATGATCGCTTGCTGTGGATGCATTTTGTTGGGGTTCTGCAGTTTTATATCAAGGATGAGAGTCCTAATTTCCAAGATACAGATGCTTACATCGAGAAGAGCACACATTTTGCTATTCAGGCTGCAGCGCACGGTGTTTTAGAGTCTGGGTTTGATTTACTTAGATTCCTGGCAGGCAAGGATGAGCGACTCGAAGGAGTGAGTAAGATGATTAGTAAATTTATCCCCCAATAAAAATATGAAAGAACAAACATCGATCCCAAAGCATAAGCTGGGGCGCGCAGCTTCCCTCGCAGGAGCAGGGGTGAAAGTAGGGGTGAACTACCTTCGCTACAAAGGTACCAAGGCCCTAACAGGCAGAGATGAAAAGGATAAATTTCACGAGCGTACTGCAGCTGATACATACAATACCTTTAGTAAGCTTAAGGGTGGACCTCTGAAGCTGGCGCAGATTCTGAGCATGGATAGAAATATGATTCCTGAGCAGTATTCGGATGAGTTCTCTAAAGCTCAATACCAGGCACCGCCGCTTTCATATCCACTAGTTGTGAGAACTTTCCAACGTGAAGTAGGGAAGTCACCGACAGAGATATTTGATACATTTACGAACAAGGCTGCAGCTGGAGCTTCTATCGGACAGGTGCATAAGGCGACTATAGGCGAGATAAAATACGCCGTTAAAGTCCAGTACCCAGGTGTGGCGGATAGCTTACACAGTGATCTAGCTATCGTGAAGCCTATCGCTATGAGGCTTTTCCAGCTGGAGGCAAAGGCGATTGACCCGTACCTTCAGGAGGTGGAGTCTAAGCTCATCGAGGAGACTGACTACAAGCTAGAGTTACGCCGTTCTGTAGAGCTGGCTGAGAAATCTGCAGATCTTGAGATTACCCGTTTCCCAGAATATTTCCCAGAGTTCTCTAGTGAGAAAATTCTGACTATGGAGTGGATCGATGGCGTGCAGCTAGATCAATACGCAGAGAGTGATGCTACTCAGAAAGAAAAGAATAAGATAGCGCAGGCGCTATGGGACTTCTACGCTCACCAGATTCATACGCTGCGTGTATTTCATGCGGATCCACATCCAGGGAATTTCCTTGTTAAGGACGGTGAACTCTGGGTGATAGATTTTGGCTGTGTGAAAGAAGTCGGCGATGAATTTTACGAAACCTATTTTAAGCTGATGGAGCCTGAGGTTTTTCAGAATAAGGAGAAGCTAATTCCAGCTCTGTATGATGTAGCTCTTCTGTTAGAAGAAGATAATGAGCCAACGGTCGCTAAGTTAGTAGATATTTTTCAAGAGTCTATTACGTTACTTAATAAGCCATACATGGCGGTGGATTATGACTTCAGTGATGAGTCATACTTTGAAGAGCTTGCAGCCTTTGGTGAGCGTACGCGTGCAGATAAGGAACTACAGGCGATCAACTCAGCCCGTGGAAAAGCTGATGCTCTTTATCTTAACCGCACCTTCTTCGGTGTGTATAATCTAATGGGGCTTCTGCAGGCTAAGGTGAATACTTCAAAGGATGTTGAGCATAGAATCGCGAAAGGGAGTTAGGAGATATTTATGAAAATTGAGATTATTAATACGGGTTCTGAGCTGTTACTCGGAAGCACGCTGAATACACACGGAGCATGGCTAGGGCAGGAATTATTGGGTTTAGGGCTCAGGGTACAGCGTCTAGTTACTGTACCTGATGGTGACCCTATCCGTGAGGCGCTGAAGCAGAGTATTACGGACAGTGACGTAGTGATCGTGACGGGTGGGCTAGGACCTACTAGTGATGATGTGACCCGTGAAGCAACAGCGGAAGCCCTAGGTGTAGATCTCATCGAAGATGAGCATGCCGTGCGTTGTATTCAGGCATTCTTTGATCGTCTCGGTAGAGAGATGTCAGATTCTAATCTCAAGCAAGCTTTACATCCTGTAGGGGCTGATGTGCTGCCTAATCCTAACGGGACAGCACCAGGTGTATATGTGCCACCGCGCTTAGGTGACTCTTCCTGTGCTATATTCCTGCTCCCGGGGCCACCGCATGAAATGCACGCGATGTATCATGCTGAGGTAGCGCCGAGGCTTAAGGCGTTGACAGATCTTCCAGAGGATTACGGAGTCACAAATATCAAATTTTCCGGCATTGGAGAGAGTTCATTCCAGGATGCGCTTGATGCAAAATTACATAAATTCCCTGAGCTGGAAGTAGGTTACTGTGCTAGACCTGGTGAACTAGATCTTCGTCTTATCGGTGAACGTGGAGTACGGAGTCAGGCGGCTGAGTTAGCTATGAATACTTACCCGAAGCAGTACATCAATGAAGATGGGCTATCCCTAGAAGAAACAGTGGTGAGTGAGCTTGGCAAGCATGGTAAAAAGCTAGCCCTCGCAGAGAGCTGCACTGGAGGGAGAGTCTCTAGCCGGATCACGGATGTCTCAGGATCATCCGCGGTTTTCACTCATGGCTACATTACTTATGCGGATGAAGCGAAGGTGGAGATGTTAGGCGTTAGTCAAGCCAGTCTTGTTGCGCACGGAGCAGTCAGTGAAGAAGTGGCTAGAGAGATGGCAAAAGGTGCACTGGAAAATTCAAAGGCAGATATAGCTGTATCCGTGACAGGAATAGCTGGCCCGGCCGGAGGTAGTGACGAAAAGCCAGTCGGCACTTACTGGCTCGCAATAGCTGTTAGAGATGGTGATGCTGTCAGAACCTCTGCGGAAAAGAAATGTTCACCGCATGGTAGAGAAATCTTCAAGCTAGTCGCAGGCCAAGCCATCTTGATGAAGATACTACGTCAGCTAAAGCCTGTATAGAGTTGAAGTGCTAAGAATTATATAGCTCGCTCTATATTAATTTCATCCATATGACTTACATTATTCATGAAATAATTATTTAGTTGGTATGTGACGTGCTTGTTACACGTTGAGATTGATTCCATTTCAGTGAGTCAGTTTTCTTACAACTGCTAATTAAAATTATGAATAACAAATTAAATGCTCTTATCGTAGCTACTTCTGTAATCGCAGCTAGTGGCTCCTTTGCTCAGGATTCTAAAATAACTGGGTCCCTTTCTCTAGACCTTAACTCTAACTTCATTTCATACGGTACTGCTGTTTGGGATGCTAGTGATGATCTTACTAGCCAGCTAACGTTTAACCCTACACTAAGTGTGAATTACCAGTACAATAAGGCTCTTAGCTTCAATGGAGGTATCTGGCTCGACTGGAATGACAATGCTACACAGCAGATTGAAGTAGTGGAGACAGACGTATGGATAGGCGCTGCTTACACTAGCGGGATCACTACATATAGTGCGACATTCCAAAACTGGCAGTATGCTGGACTTTCAGAAGAGATCCTTGATCTTGGAGTTTCTTTCGACACCATTTTTAGTCCATCACTTACTATTCACCAGCGTTTAGGTTCTGGAGCAAGTGGCGGTCAAGAAGGTACATTCCTTGTAGCTAGCGCTTCACACGGTTTTGATCTTAATGACAAGGTAAGTTTTTCTATTCCTGTTTCAGTGGCATTTGCTCTTACTGAAGATTACCATAATGCGGCTGGTGCGGACTCTGGGTTCGGCTATGCGACAGTTGGCCTTCAGGGTAGCTATGCATTGACGAGTAGTACAGCTCTCAATTTTGGTCTTACTTACTATGTGACTGAAGATGATGTGACTTTCAACAGCACACAAGGTGGTGAAGATAACTTCCTTACATGGAATGTAGGTTACTCATTAAGCTTCTAATATAACTATCAACTTATTATGAGAAACAAATTTAAAGCTATGTTTGCAGCCGCAGCAGTAGCTACAACAAGTACATCAGTGCAGGCTGAAGATAAAAAAGTCAATGTAGGCATTCTTCACTCACTCAGTGGAACAATGGCTATCTCTGAAACTTCACTTCGTGACGTTCTTCTCTTCGCATTCGATGAGATCAATGCAAACGGTGGAGTACTTGGTAAGCAGATCAATCCAGTCGTAGTTGACGGAGCATCTGACTGGCCATTATTCGCGGAGAAGGCTGAAGAGCTTCTTGTTGGTGATAAAAAGACAGCGGTTACTTTCGGTTGCTGGACATCAGTATCTCGTAAATCAGTACTTCCAGTATATGAGAAATATAACGGTCTGCTTTTCTATCCTGTGCAGTATGAGGGTGAAGAGCAGTCTAAGAACATTTTCTACACTGCTGAGGCAGTAGGTCAGCAGGCTATCCCTGCGGTAGATTTCCTTCTTGAGGAAGGCGTGAAGAAGTTTTACCTCATCGGTACAGATTACGTTTATCCACAGACTACTAACTTGGTTCTCCACGAATACCTCCTTTCAAAGGGAGTACCTGCAGAAAACATTGGTGGTGGTAGCACTAAGGACTCTAAAGGTAAGGTTACTTCAGTAGGTAACTACACACCATTCGGTCATTCTGACTTTCAGCAGATTGTCGCTGATATCAAGAAGTTCTCAGCATCTGGCGATGCCGCGGTGATTAACACAATCAATGGTGACGCTAACGTTCCTTTCTTTAAGGAGTTTGCTGCTTCTGGTCTTAAGTCTGAAGACTGCCCAGTGGTTTCATTCTCTCTTTCAGAAGACGAGTTCCGTTCACTTCCTGCTAAGCAACTTGTGGGTCACCTAGGATGCTGGACTTACTTCATGTCTATTGATTCGCCTGCGAACAAAAAGTTCAAGGCTGATTTCCAAGCATGGCTTAAGAAGACAGATGTAACTGGGGTTGTTAAAGAAGGTCGTGTGACTTGTTCACCAATGGTGCTTTCATACAATGGTGTTTACCTCTGGAAGAAGGCTGTTGAAAAAGCAGGTAGCTTTGATGTTGATAAAGTAAGAGCAGCACTTCAGGCAGGCATCTCATTCGATGGTCCAGGAGGAACTGTTACTTCACAGAAGAATCATCACCTTACTAAGAACGTGTTTATCGGGGAAACTCTGGAGAATGGTCAGTTCGAAATCATTGAGACTATTCCTAACGTAGTCGGTGAACCTTTCCTTAAAGGTACATTTGAGAAGAAATAAGTATTAAAAGTATTTTGTTTATCATAGAGGTTAGCTCGTAATTACACGGGCTAGCCTTTTATTTTAAATATATAAATTATGCAAAAGTTACATCAGGTAACCCTGACTATTCTGTTTTTGTTCAGTATGTTGAGTTTCTCTAGCGCTGATACCGCGGATAAGGAGGCTAGAACATTACTATCAAGACTGATACTAGGAGAAAAAGATAATCAAGAGTCGGCGCTCGATGCTCTTGACGGAAACGGATCCAAGATCATTGAAACCTTCTATAAAGTAGGGCGAGTTGGAGATGTTTATAAATGTGCTAATGACGACGGATCATTCACTGTTTATTATAAAGACGGTGAGTTTTATTATAACCTGTTAGATGGTAATCAGGTGACTGAACCAGACAACCTTGAGAAGGCGAGATTAGGGCGTTCAGCGAAAAAGAAGCTCAGTAAGTTAGCTGACTTCGTTTATATTTATTCTCCTATTGATCAGGAGAGAATCGATGCAGTGCATAAGTTCGGAGGTAGTCAGAAGCCTGAGTTCATCGAGCTTATTCGTAGAAATATCGATAAGCAACCTAATGAAAATTTAAAGCAAGCATTCCAGGAATCTTTAGAGATTTCGCTTTTGAAAAATGGGACGCACGAGGAGAAACTCAATGCAATTAGCTACTTGAGTGACATGGGTTCTTCATTATCAGTAGATTTTATAAAAGCAGTAAAGCTGGATTCAGAAGCGGTTCTGAATGATGAGGCTGCTGAAGAGGAGGTAAAAGCGGAAGCATCGGCTTTGACCAAGGCGTCTGATGAAGCTCTCAAGAGTATTGAGTCCGCAGAGCAGAAAAAGGAGCTGGTGCAGTCAGTTTTCTTTGGGGTGAATAGAGGTTCTGTCTTACTTCTCGTTTCCTTTGGTCTGGCTATCACCTTTGGCTTAATGGGAGTCATTAATATGGCTCACGGTGAATTTATTGCGATCGGTGGGTACACTACTTACGTGATTCAGGGATGGTTTGCATCGGCTTATGGTGTGGACTCGGCAGCTTATGAATGGTATTTTGTGGTAGCTGTGCCAGCAGCATTTATGGTCTCCGCATTTTTCGGAGTGATCATGGAGCGCGGTGTGATTCAGTTTCTCTACACCAGACCACTTGAGTCACTGCTTGCGACTTGGGGCATATCTATGGTGCTACAGCAGCTAATCCGTCTCTACTTCGGTGCGGCTAACGTAGCAGTAGCTTCACCTACTTGGTTAGAAGGTAATGTGAATGTAGGAGGCTATACGATGGCGTATAATCGACTGATTGTGGTGCCTGTAGCGATCATTGTTTTACTAGTGACGGCATTACTGATGAAGAAAACGAATTGGGGCTTACACATTCGTGCGACGATGCAGAACCGCTTGATGGCTTCTAGTCTTGGTATTCGTTCTAGTAGAGTGAACATGATGACCTTTGCCTTTGGTTCAGGTCTAGCAGGTCTGGCTGGTGCGTTCTTATCTCAGTTTGATAATGTCGGCCCTATGATGGGTCAGACATATATTGTAGATAGCTTCATGGTCGTAGTAGTGGGAGGAGTAGGGAATCTCATTGGTGCTGCACTTTCCTCATTGGGGATAGGAGTGATAGGCCAGTTGTTAGAGTTTTTCTACGGCTCAGTGATGGGGAAGGTCGGGATTTTATTCGGTATCATCTTATTCTTACAGGTGAAGCCTGGCGGACTATTTACATCTAAATCAAGAAGTTTGGAGGATTAAGAAATGACTAATAAATTAGAAAAAAGTGCGGACATCGGAGTGTTTATCGCACTGATCGCGTTCACGATTGTTTTTCCGTGTTTAAATGCGTTTACCGCTGAGGGATCAGCGATGCATGTGAGTGGTTTTCAGCTCAGTGTTTGGGGTAAGTACATGTGCTATGCTGTTTTAGCTCTGAGCTTGAATATGCTATGGGGTTACACAGGGTTACTTTGTTTAGGGCAATGTTTATTCTTTGCTCTCGGTGGCTATGCCTTTGGCATGTACCTTATTTTATCAATAGGAGAGAGTGGTGATATGGCGAGTCTGCCTACGTTCTTGAACTGGGATGACCTGCCCGCGATATGGGGGCCATTTTTTAGTCCTGTCTTTGCTGTTGGAGCTGTTCTTTTAGTCCCAGGTATTGTGGCATTCATCTTCGGCTTCTTGGCATTCAGGTCCAGGATTAAGGGAGTGTATTTCTCAATACTTACCCAGGCCTTAACGTATGCGGGTTTCTTACTGTTCAATAGTAACGAGACGCCATTCGGTGGTACTAATGGATTTACGAATTTCAAGGTTCTTTTCGGAGCAGATGTAAATACGGCGGCTATTGACCAGGGGTTGTTCATCGCGTCTGGTGTGCTTTTGATTGGAGTGTATGCATTACTTACATGGTTGCTGGCTACAAAGTTTGGTAAGGTTCAGAGAGCGATTCGAGATTCAGAAAATAGAGTAAGGTTTTCGGGTTTCTCAACCACGCATTATAAAGTATTTATCTTCGTGCTATCGGCGATGGTCGCAGGCGCTGCTGGTGCTCTGTATGTTCCTCAAGCTGGAATTATTAATCCTGGTGAAATGCTACCGGCTCGCGGACTTGACATCGTAGTTTGGGTCGCGGTAGGTGGACGTAGCTCTAAGTTCGGTCCAGTGATCGGTGCTATTCTGGTGAGCTTGCTGAAGAGTTACACGACTCAGGTATTCCCTGAATACTGGTTAATCATCCTAGGTGGGATCTTCGTTTTTGTGGTGATCTTCATGCCAGATGGTGTGGTAGGATTAATCAAAAAAGTGATAGCTCTTATGAAGGGCGACCCTGAAGAGATAGATGAAAATATTGAAGAAGAGACAGCATGAAAATCATAAGTGAATTACATAAAGGCACAGATCTAGTACTCTCTGCTGAGGGGGTGAATAGATCTTTTGATGGCTTTAAAGCGATCAATGATCTTAATTTCTATCTGGCAGAAGGTGAGCTTAGAACTGTCATTGGTCCAAATGGAGCGGGTAAGAGTACGTTCATGGATCTGATCACCGGCAGAACGCGTCCTGATGGGGGGACGATTACCTTTCATGAAGATGATGGTCACGACATCGACCTAACAAAACTCCGAGAGTATGAGGTGAATCGCTTAGGTATCGCGCGTAAGTTTCAGACTCCAAGTGTATTTAATAACCATACAGTGTATGAAAATATACTACTATCACTGAACCGACCTAGGGGAGTGATGAGTGCGCTTTTCTATAAACCTACTAAGAAAGACCTGGAAGAGATCGATGTAGTGCTAGAGCTGATTCGTCTGACAGACCGTAAGCATGATTTAGCTGGTTTCCTATCTCATGGTCAGAAGCAATGGCTAGAGATAGGGATGCTACTTGCTCAGAAACCACGTATTCTACTCGTGGATGAGCCAGCTGCTGGAATGAGTGATGAAGAGACTGAGCGGACTGGTGAGCTGCTGTTGAGCCTGCGTGGTAAGCACAGTATCATTGTGGTCGAGCATGATATGGAGTTCATCCGTCAGATAGCGACGAAGGTGACGGTGTTACACCAAGGTCATGTTCTCAAAGAAGGATCATTTGATGAAGTGTCATCAGATCCAACGGTGAAAAAAGTATATCTAGGAAGACAATAAAATGACGACAACGACAATGGTGAAAAATACGCTTTCGGTTACTGACGTGGAAGCTTGTTATGATCAATCTCGGATCCTGAGAGGTGTCCAGATGGATGTTCCAGAAAATTCAGTTGTCTGTCTCTTAGGCAGAAATGGCGTGGGGAAGACCACGTTACTTAAGTCTCTGATGGGTATTGTTCCTTTATCAGCAGGTAACATGGACTTAGATGGATCTAGCTTGAATAGCCTAAGTACTGCTGAGCGCGCTCGCTCAGGGATAGGCTATGTGCCACAGGGAAGAGATATTTTTGCTAATCTAACAGTCTGGGAAAATCTCAAGGTGAGTTTATCTATCTATGGAAAACCTGCTCAAGATAGGGTGGACGAGGTGTTCGAGCTTTTTCCTGTTCTGAAAGAAATGCTTAAGCGAAAAGGTGGGGTGCTCAGTGGTGGTCAGCAGCAACAATTAGCTATTGGGAGAGCTCTGCTCACTAGCCCTAAGTTGCTTGTTCTAGATGAGCCTACTGAGGGGATTCAACCATCAATTATTGATCAAATTGAAGATGCTATTATTTATCTTAAGAAGAACTACGATATGAGCATTCTTGTCGTGGAGCAGTACTTAGATTTTGCGAAAAGAATATCAGATAAATTTTACATCATGGATAGAGGGGCTATGCTTACGCATGGATCTATTGATCAGCTCACTGATGACCTCATTGGTAAGCATCTAACTGTATAAAATATCATGCATCTAACACCTAGAGAACGAGACAAGTTAATGGTAGTAGTGGCGGCAGATCTTTCGCGTCGCAGACAGGCTCGCGGGCTTAAGCTAAACTACCCTGAAGCTATTGCTATTATCACCTACGAGATCATGGAGGGAGCTCGTGATGGTAAGTCAGTAGCTCAGCTCATGGATGAAGGAACTCGCATTCTAACACGTGATGACGTGATGAGTGGCATTGCAGAAATGATCCATGATGTCCAAGTGGAAGCAACCTTTCCAGATGGTACTAAACTTGTGACAGTGCATCACCCAATCCAACCAGCTGTATCATGATACCAGGAGAAATTATTGCCAAAGATGGCGCCCCTCACCAAGCGAATGTTGGGCGTAAGACGCTCACGATAGAAGTAGCGAATACGGGTGATAGACCTATCCAGATTGGTAGTCACTATCACTTTTATGAGGTTAATTCTGCTCTGAAATTCAAGCGTGAAGAGACCAGAGGATATAGACTGAACATAGCATCAGGCACAGCTGTACGCTTCGAGCCAGGTGATGAAAAAGAGGTCGAGCTAGTAGAACTAGCGGGTAAGAAAGAAGTCTGGGGCTTCAATGCTCAGATAAACGGAAAGCTATAATATTATGTCATTAGAAATTTCACGTCAAAAATACGCAGAGCATTATGGACCCACTGTGGGTGACAAGGTGCGCTTAGGTGATACTGAATTATTCGTCGAGGTAGAGAGAGACTTCGTCACTGAAAAAGGTGGTTACGGAGATGAGATCAAGTTTGGTGGTGGTAAGGTGATCCGTGACGGAATGGGGCAGTCTTCTACGGCACTCGGTGCTGAGGTGCTAGATTTAGTGGTGACGAATGCTCTTATCATCGATGCTGAGCTCGGTGTGATTAAGGCTGACTTAGGTGTCAAAAATGGACGCATAGTGGGTGTAGGTCATGCAGGGAATCCAGATGTCCAAGATGGAATAGGCTCAGCTTTCCCTGATCCTGAGACCGGAGAGTATAACTCGATGATCGTAGGTGCAGCTACCGAGGTGCTTGCTGGCGAAGGATCTATTCTCACAGCGGGTGGTATCGATGCTCATATTCATTTCATCTGTCCACAGCAGATCGATGAAGCTATTGCAAGTGGAATCACCACAATGATCGGTGGTGGTACTGGTCCCGCTACAGGTACGAATGCTACTACCTGTACACCAGGGAAATGGAATATTCACCGTATGTTAGAAGCTGCTGATGAGTACCCAGTAAATCTTGGTTTCCTAGGTAAAGGTAACTGCGCAACTCCTGGACCGCTGAGAGAACAGGTAGAAGCTGGGGTAATAGGGCTGAAGCTACACGAGGACTGGGGTACCACTCCAGCAGTGATCGATACTTGTCTAACTGTGGCTGATGAAATGGATGTCCAGGTAGCTATTCACACGGATACATTGAATGAGTCAGGATACCTCGAAGACACGCTAAATGCGATCAACGGCAGAACGATTCACACTTATCACTCTGAGGGAGCTGGTGGAGGCCATGCGCCTGACATCATGAAGGTTTGTTCCTTCCAGCATGTGTTGCCATCATCCACAAATCCGACTCGACCATATACTGTGAACACTCTCGATGAGCATCTTGATATGCTCATGGTTTGCCATCATTTAGATTCTAAAATTCCAGAGGATGTGGCTTTTGCTGATTCTCGTATTCGTCCGCAGACGATTGCAGCAGAAGACCGTCTGCATGATCTTGGCGCTATCTCTATCATTTCATCAGATAGCCAAGCGATGGGTAGAGTGGGTGAGGTAGTTTGCCGTACTTGGCAGACTGCACATAAGATGAAAATTCAGTTTGGTGAACTCAAGGATGAGTCTGGTGAACACACGGCTGCGGATAATTTCCGAGCTCTAAGGTATATAGCAAAGTACACGATCAATCCAGCGATCGTCCATGGCGTGTCAAAGCATGTAGGCTCTCTTATGGTAGGAAAAATAGCTGACATGGTGCTATTTAAGACTGCTCTCTTCGGAGTGAAGCCAGAGCTGATAGTGAAAGGCGGCATGATCGCTATGGCTAATATGGGTGATCCCAATGCCTCTATACCTACTCCACAGCCCACGTATTATCGACCACAGTTTGGAGCTCACGGAAAAGCTAAGGCTAAGACCTCAGTGACTTTCGTGAGTAAGGCAGCTTTGGCTAATGGCGTGGACAAAGAGCTCAACACTGAAAAGGCCATGCTGCCTGTTGAGAATGTTCGCACAGTGACTAAGTCTGACTTACTATTTAACTCAAGTTGCCCTGATATCCAGATTGACCCAGAAACCTACAAAGTCACTGCTGATGGTGTGCACCTTACGTGTGAGCCATTGGCTGAACTACCTCTCGCACAACGTTATTTCTTATTCTAGTAACCTCCTAATCTGACAGCGGCAATGGCAATCCTCCTAAACGAAGTAACAGCTGATCATGATCCTTCAGATCTTGGTGTCATTCATATTGACCGTACTAGGCTCTATAAACGCAGGTGGCGAGCAGTGGCGGAGTGCGGAACAGAAGTGGCAGTAGCTCTCGATGAGGCGGCGAAACATGGCCAAGTTATTATGGGTAAGGAGCAGGTATTTCTAATCCAGCAGATCCCGGAGAAGGTAGTGGTTATCCCTATTCCAGTAGATCCATCCTTTGCGGCTAAAATTGGATGGTATTTTGGGAATCGTCATCTTCCAATTGAGGTCAGAGATGATGTCATGCTAACGGAGTATTTCCCTAATTTGTTAGATTCTTTAAATAGAATCGGTATCGAGCATTCTGTAGGCGAAGATATTTTACGCTGTAAACCACATTCAGAGCACATGCATTAAGAAGCTGATGAACTGGGTAAACGTAGTCATGCACTTTTCTGATAGTACCCTTCCTGTGGGGAGCTACGCGCATTCATTTGGCCTAGAAGGTATGTGTCAGATGGGAGTGGTGAAGGACGAGGACAGCTTCGCTACATTTCTCACCAGAGATGTCCTTCATGGCTTAAAGTCAGTGGATCTGCCTATTGCCTTACGTGCGTATCGTTCGGTCTTGGCGAAAGACTACGACAAGTTACTTCACTGGGATCAGCTCACCAATGCGATGCGACCTACCTCACAGCTAAAAACAGCATCTAGTAAGATCGGTAAGCAAATGTGGAGGCTCTATGAGCGGACGTGGCGTGAGGAGTCTAAGAAGAACTCAGGTCTAGCATTTTCGCACTATCACGCGCCAGCTGTTCTCGGTGCATTATTCGCTGAGTGTGGAGCGCCTGAGGAGTGTGTTCTTCAAGTGATCATCTATCAGACATATTCAGCACAGGTACAAGCTACTTTAAAGTTACTTCCTGTGGGGCCTACTCGGATGCAAGAGGTACTCAAGGAGAGCGTCGCTATTGCTTCACGAGATTTAGATGAGGTAAGTGCTCTTGCAGATGATGCGCTGGGAAGTTTTAATCCAATATGGGATATCGCAGCGTCCCGACATGAAAGAGCTGCAGCTAGACTCTTTATTTCCTAATGATGAAAACTAAAAAAGCAATCCGTGTCGGCATAGGTGGTCCAGTTGGTTCTGGGAAATCTACTTTGTGCATTGAGCTCTGTAGGCAGTACGCAAAATCTCGCAGCGTTGCAGTCATTACCAATGATATTTACACACAAGAAGATGCTAAGATGCTGATGCGGGCGGGCGTGTTAGAGGAAGACCGCATCATCGGAGTGGAGACTGGAGGATGTCCACATACCGCTATTCGGGATGATGTTTCGATGAATATGGAAGCGGTTGAGGAGCTAGAAAGTCGTTTTGATGATTTAGAATTTATACTTATCGAAAGTGGCGGAGATAATCTGACAGCGACGTTTTCACCTGAGCTTGCAGATGTTTTTATCTACGTGATCGATGTGACAGAGGGAGGTGATATCCCGCGTAAAGGTGGCCCTGCTATTGTTGGGGCTGACCTCTTGATTGTAAATAAGGTCACCCTTGCTCCCTATGTGGATGTGGACGTAGATAAAATGAAGTCGGACTGTACTGAGAAGCGTGGTGAGCGACCATTCCTATTTACTGATGTGAAAAAGCAGATCGAGATTGATAATCTGGTAAAGTGGTTTGATAAGAATGTGCTCTTTACCGATGTAGAATAATAAAGATATCTGATGAATGGTAGTTTACAAAGTAAGGCGTATTTGAGCTTTCGGTATGATGCTGAACGCTCGCAGACTTGGCTCAGTGAGCGTAAGACTGGTGGGCTTTGCCATCTGAGTAAGCCATACTGGGATGGGACTATCTTGATAGCGCAGTTAATTAATCCTACGGCGGGCTTTTTCTCTGGCGATGACTTTGTTATCCAAGCAGATGTGGGGAAGGGGGCGAAAGTCGCTCTCACATCACCGAGCGCCACACGCTTTTATAATACGGAAGGAGTTCCTGTTCATGTTACTCAGAAATTTAATGTTTCTGAGAATGCTTACTTAGAAGTCTTGCCAGACTGGAGCATTCCTCAAGCGGGTTCAGAAGTTAGCCAGAAGACAGAGCTGAGTGTAGGGAGAGGTGCAAGTTGCCTGTTATTAGAGCGCTTCATGCCCGGGAGGATTGCGCATGGAGAAACATATACTTATAAGTCATTTACGGCAACGACGTCTCTTCACTATGATGGTGAGTTACAAGTACATGAGCGCATGCATCTTAAGGGTGAAGATGGTGCTTGGCCATTGGCTAAAGATGGCTGGGAGGTTTGTTACTATAGTGCGTTTTGGATCGTTCTAGATGATGTTGGCGCTATCTTTCCTCATGTTGCGGAGGTAGAAGACTTGTGTGTGAAAGAAGACATTCATTGCGGGGTAAGTCAGCTCTCTAAGCAGATCATCGCTATACGATTGGTCAGTGACAAGAGCGTTAGTATGAAGAAATCTATATCGAAGATAAGAACCCATCTATCAGACGTACTTCCTTATTTAAAAAGTACAGATCGCTTATTCTAACATAATGTATAGAGTTGCCTAAACCATTTAATCAAATAGACTAAACCAAAGAAAAAATTATGAAAACACCACTACATACATTAGGACTGACTGTTTATGCCATTAGTAATGCGATGGCTCACCCAGGGCCTGTGGGGCATACTCACGGTGATGACTGGCCGTTTAGGCTCATCGCGGCTTTAGCGATAGCTTTCATCTCCGTCTATGCGCTAAAACGATTTATGTTCAAGAAGGGGCAGGGCTAGTTACGGAGCTCTTATCATTAAAGAACGACTCTGCTGCACTGATGAAGAGCGGTGTACCAGTATGTGTACCAGTAGAGCTTTAAAGATGATTTAAATTTAGTGTAGGTCGTTGATTTTGATCAACTTAAGAAAATGGCGGGCAGGGTGGGATTCGAACCCACGGAGACATTGCTGCCTCACAAGCTTTCCAGGCGTGCGCATTCGACCACTCTGCCACCTGCCCGCATATTGTTTGGAACCAGCGTCAGATGATGAAAATTACCTGATGCTGGATGTGGAGGGAAACTAGACACGATCTCAGCTGGTGGCAATTCTTTTTTTTCGGCTTGTGAGTTTGCTTAGACTTGCTGATAGTCTGGTTATGTTGCCGCTGAGGTTTAATGAGATTTACCAAGAAAGGGTATGGGGAGGACGCGAGCTGGAGAATGTCTATGGGCGATCGCTTCCTTGTGAGGGTGTGCCGTATGGTGAGGCTTGGGAGATCTCTGATAGGGAGGGAGCACAGTCAGTAGTGCGCTCTGATAGTGGCGAGTATGCGGGGATGACACTGAGCGAACTGTGGAGCGATGTGTCGATTCGCCGCAAGTTGTTCGGTGAGGATTTAAAGGTATGGGGGGGGCGCTTCCCATTATTGGTGAAAATTTTAGATTGCCGTGAGGATCTATCAGTTCAGGTGCATCCTCCTGCGGAGCGCTGTGAGGAGCTAGGTGGCGAGTCTAAGACGGAGATGTGGTATGTGGCTGGAGTGGATGATGGCGCTAAACTCTACGCTGGAGTCAAAGAGGGCGTGACGAAAGAGGTGCTTGCAGAGGCTCTGAGTGAGGGGTGTGTAGCGAAGCAGTTACATCAGGTGGAGGCGAAGGTGGGCGAGAGTATTTTTATTCCATCTGGTAGACTACATGCAATAGGTGCTGGGCATCTTATCTATGAGGTTCAGGAAAATTCTGACACTACGTTTCGGGTGTTTGACTGGAACCGCCGAGGGTTAGACGGGAAGCCAAGAGAGCTGCATGTGGAGCAGAGCATGGAGTGTATAAATTTTTCAGATATAGAGCCAGGTATGAGTGCGCCATATGCGAATGATACTGGTGGTCAGACATTGGCGTGTTGTGAATATTTCAAGGTAGATGAGTATGCTTTATCTACAGGTATGAATTTTGGAAATTTTGATGAAGAAAGATTTTCTATCGTGACGGTGGTAAGTGGTGAGTTAAGGGATGAGGCTGGCAGAGTTTATGTGGCAGGTGATTTTATGATTTTACCGAGAGGGAAAAGTAAGCTGAGCGTGATGCATGATGCGCTGGTGCTGCAGACAACTGTACCACGGGGAGAAGCGTAAGTGATGAGAGATGAAGATTACATGCGGCTGGCCATCACTGAGGCGAACAAGGGGACTGGTCTAACGAGCCCCAATCCTGCTGTTGGTGCTGTGATAGTGAGCTCTACTGGAGATGAGGTCATCGCTAAGGGGTGGCATAGAAAGGCGGGTGAACTCCATGCTGAGCGAGATGCTATAGCTAAGGCTAGAGAGCTAGCTGGAGGTAAGGATCTAGCAGGGTGTACAGTCTATGTAACGCTGGAGCCATGTTCGAGTCATGGAAGAACAGGAGCTTGCACGGATGCTATTATTGAGGCTGGATTCAGCCGTGTGGTGTATGGTACTAGGGATGTAAATCCTGCGCACGCTGGTGCTGCTGATGATGTACTACGAGCTGCAGGGATAGACGTGGTGAGTGGGGTGTTAGAGGAAGATTGTGTGGCACTGATAAGAGGATTTAGTAAACGGATGCAGTCTGGCTTGCCGTGGGTAATAGCGAAGTCTGCGATGAGCCTTGATGGACGGATCACGCGTCCAGATGGCGAGGGGCAATGGCTGACTGGGACAGAGGCAAGAGCAGAAGCACACCGGATACGTGCTGAGGTGGACGGTATCGTAGTAGGAGGAAAAACAGTGCGTAGGGATAATCCTAGTCTGACGATAAGAGGTGAGGCGTATAGGGAAGAAAAGCTTCAGCCGTGGCGTGCAGTGTTGACACAGAGCGGAAAGAAAAGCATCCCTGCTGAGGCAACTATCCTTAATGATGAGCATAAAGACCGCACGCTGTTATTAGAAGATGTGAGTCTTGAAGATAGTTTACGCGTGTTGGCTGATAGAGGTTGTAACGTAGTTTTGTTAGAATGTGGAGGAGTGCTGATGCGTCAGTTTTTGGAGCAGGGTTTGGTAGATGAGGTGGCGATGTTCTTTGCACCGATGCTGACTGGCGGGGTCGATTTTGGCTTTGGTGTAGGTGAGCACTTGAAGAAGAGTATGGCTATCGAGAAGATGCAGTTGACTCAACTTGGCGATGATATTTTATTTAGGGGGCTAGTGAAGCGATAGAGTTATTTTAAGATGAGAAGGTGAGCGGATATGGCTCTAGAAGTAATATAAGTAGATGCGTGGTCTGGAGGTAGAGAGGTTTATTTTATTGTGGGTAGGATGAGCTGTTGTTAATGATATGGCATGAATGAAATACTATTAGCACTGGTGGCAGGAATTGCTGTGGGGATTATTTTCTCTTTATTGAAGTTACCATTGCCCGCGCCTCCGGTGCTGTCTGCAGTGATGGGGGTAGTTGGGATTTACCTAGGTGGTGAAGCTTATAAGTGGATGGTCCAGCAGTGGTTTTCATAAGGTTTTTCTAGATAATTATGACACCACATATAGAAGCTAAGGTAGGAGATTTCGCAGAGACGTGCTTGTTGCCAGGTGATCCTCTCCGGGCAAAGTTTATTGCGGAAACGTACTTGGATGATGTCAAGCAGGTGAATGCTGTTAGAAATATGTTAGGCTTTACTGGGAGCTATAACGGGAAGCGAGTTTCTGTGATGGGTACTGGAATGGGGATACCTTCATGTAGTATTTATGCTACCGAGCTGGTGACCAAGTATGGGGTGAAAAACTTGATCCGTGTGGGTAGTTGCGGGGCTGTTAGTAAGGATGTGAAGTTAAGGGATATCATCGTTGGGCTAGGTGCTTCGACGGATTCTGTAGTGAACCGTGCGCGTTTCGATGGGATGGATTTTTCAGCGACAGCTGATTACGGTCTTATCAGGAGAGCTGTGGAAGTGGCTGAGGAGATGAAGTATGAGGTGAAGGTGGGGAATCTCTTTTCTGCGGATTTATTTTACCATCCAGATAAGGTGGTGCTGGACACGCTGGAGGCAATGAACATTCTCGGGGTGGAGATGGAGGCAGCTGGCTTATATGGGATAGCGGCTGAGTATCATGCTCTGGGGGTGAAGGCTCTTGCGGTGTGTACGGTTTCAGATCATATCCGTACTGGTGAGAGCTTACCTTCTGAGGAGAGGCAGTCATCCTTTACGGAGATGATGGAGGTGGCTTTAGGTATTCTCTAGGCTGGGTGATAACGTGGTATCATTTACTGGGAGAATTTTTCATGATTTTACCTTGGTGAGATGGGCAAGAATAGAGTAGAAGTAATCCATAAATGATTAGAAAATTTTTATCTATATTAATGGCATTGATACTTGTGCATGTATTGACTGGTATGACATCTGCCCAGAGCACTACAGTGAAGAAGGCGAGTATAGCGACACCTCGCCCTAAGGCAGCCATTCCTAGTGTCTATGCTAAGAGAGTGATCGTAGTGGATAATGTCACGGGGAATGTGCTCTATGAAAAGAACTCAATGCAGCGCGGAGCAGTGGCATCTACGCAGAAACTGCTCACAGCTGTGTGTACGGTAGAGGCAGGCTCGCTTGAGGATAAGGTTTATGTAGTGGAGACTGATACTAAGGTAGAGCCTTCTAAAATCTACATCCGTACAGGTGAGGTGTACAAGAGGAAGGACCTGCTTAAGGCGCTGTTAGTGAGGTCTGGAAATGATGCAGCTAGAGCGCTAGCTCGTGATGTGGCTGGTAGTCAGGTGAAATTTAGCGCAGTGATGAATGCGAGAGCTAAGAAGATGGGTATGGCTGATTCTAATTTTATTAATGCTCATGGACTTACTGAGACAGGTCAGTACTCGACTGCTCGTGATATTGCTATCTTGATGAGAAAGGCAGTGCGTATTCCTGAGTTGAGATCTTATATGGCTACGAGTGGTTATTATTTCCAGCCTCCTGGTAGAGGTAAGGTATGGCTCAATAATACGAATAAGCTGCTGAAGAGAGTGAAGTACTGTATGGGTGGTAAGACTGGCTACACACGTGCCGCTGGACGTTGTCTTGTTAGTTATGGTGAGTTAAATGGTCGCTCAGTGATTGTGGTATGCCTGAATTCTACATCTTCTAAGGTGTGGGATGACTCTGCTAGTTTAATGAAGTGGTGCTTAGAGCAACCTGGACTTTAGAGTGTTGATATCTAATGAGATCATTTGATGATGAGCTGTTAGAGCTGGATACTAAGTCTCTGAAGAGAGAGTTACGCTGGGTGAATAGTGCTCAGGGGAGTGAAATCCAGATGGATGGAAGGCGCGTGGTTAATTTCGCTTCGAATGATTATTTAGGCTTGTCTAATCATCCTGCTATTATGCAGGCGATGAAAGATGGAGTGGATCAATGGGGTGCTGGCAGTGCTGCGAGTAGATTGATAACGGGCTCGATGACTCCTCACGGTGAGTTAGAAACTTATCTAGCTGAGCTAAAAGGCTGTGAAGCGGCGCTTAGCTTTAGCACGGGTTATTCTGCTTCTGTGGCGACTGTTAATGCTCTGGTGGGTATGGGTGATACGATTATCTTAGATAAGCTAGCGCATGCGTCATTGATCGATGGAGCGCGGCTCAGTGGAGCAACGGTTCGAGTTTTTCCGCATAATGGATTAGCTAAACTTGAGCGCTTATTAGAGAGTGCAGGTTCAGGTCGGGTTCTAGTGATTGTGGAAAGCGTCTATAGTATGGATGGTGATCTTGCCTTGTTAGAGGATATCGTGGAGTTAAAAAAGAAATACGGTGCGCTATTACTGGTGGATGAGGCGCACGGATTAGGGATTTATGGTAAGCTTGGTTTGGGGCTGATAGAGCATCTCGGAGAATCGGTAAGTGAGGCGGTAGATATCCATATGGGTACTCTGGGGAAGTCTGCCGGAGTGGCTGGAGGCTATATCGCAGGATCTCGTTCTATGATCGACCTTGTGGTTAATAAAGGGCGAGCATTTATCTACTCTACTGCACCACCACCAGCGCAGGCTGTGGCAGCGTTGAAGGCATTGGAAATTATTAGTTCTAGTGAGGGTGATAGTCTTAGGAGAAAGCTGTGGAGTAATCTAGAAACTTTTAAGACTCTGTTACGCGATGTGAGAGAATTTAATCCTACGAGTGGGATTATTCCTTGGCATGTGGGTGAGGCAGAAGATGCGCTAGCGTTATCTAACAAATTGCTAGACGAAGGTGTTTTTGTACCAGCTATCCGTTACCCAACCGTGCCACATGGGACTGCTAGGTTAAGAATAACGGTGACGGCAAAGCACACTACTGCTGAGTTAGAGAAGTTATCAACTGTCCTCTCTTCTTGTTAGGGTGCTTGTTGAGCTGAGCGTAATTATTTTAGCTAGGTAGTCTAGGTGCTGGATGCTGGCTGATCCACGGCTTGCGAGCATGACTCCTGTTTCGTCTTTGTTTAGAACCACTAGCAGACAGCAAGGTTAAGATCGTGAGATCTTGGCTGAAGGAAGCTGATAAGCAAACCATTGCCCTGATGAACAAGAACCACATAGGAGGCGCCAACATCGGATGAGAAGTCACAAATCTTCAAAGTCCAATATCTGCACGGAAGGTGTTGTCGTATATGTGG
>CALJOJ010000060.1 GCA_937981665.1 uncultured Rubritalea sp. | reverse complement strand
GCAATGGTTTGCTTATCAGCTTCCTTCAGCCAAGATCTCACGATCTTAACCTTGCTGTCTGCTAGTGGTTCTCTCTGCCGAGCCCACAGGGGACTTTAACCCCCAAGTCAGTGTGCCCTGCCGGGCACACACAAAAAAGAGAGCCCCTAAGGCACTCTCTAGAAATCTTAATCTATATGACTATTCACACGATGCGCATGACTATTTAGCATAGCATACCCTCCGAATTATCGTTTGAAAGCTGTGCTGCGGACTCACCAAATCCTCTGATCAAATAGTCTCCTATGTGAAAATTTACCCTCAAGAATAGTCCATAGATCATGTGGAGTCCAAGATTTAGACTACCTATATGCTCAATTAAGGTATGAGTCCGTCAAGCGCATCGCCTGAAGAGCCAAAAAAATCCACCTCAGCATTTTGCTAAGGTGGATTTTTGTTTTAGACTTATTTCACTTTCAGCGATTTACGCTGGAGCTCCGACAACACCATCGAGAGGTTCATCGTCTTTTTTATCCGTTACTTCAGGAGCACCTCTCACTGGCTCTGGTGGCATTGGTGTTGGTGGCTCTGGTGGAGTTGGCATCTGCGGAGGGTTCTCCATTTCTCCCTTATAAAGAAGATCTTCTGTCTGCTTGCCATCAAGAGTCTCATACTCAAGAAGTGCTTCAGAAATACGAGTGAGTGCCTCACGGTTCTCAATGAGAAGTGACTTAGCACGCTCATAAGCACCGTCGATAAGACCTCTGACTTCTTCATCGATAAGTTGAGCAGTTTCTTCTGAGTAGTTTTTACTACCACCACTGAACATGTCACCTTGCTCGCTAGCATACTCTACCATTCCGAGCTTATCGCTCATCCCCCACTCACATACCATCTTACGGGCGATGTTAGAAGCTTGGCGAATGTCACCCACTGCTCCATTAGTCACGTTTCCGAACTGCAGTTCTTCAGCGACTCGTCCACCCATCGCTACGCAGAGCTGGTCTACGAGTTCACCTACGCGGTACGTGTACTTATCTTCCTCAGGAAGAAACATCGTCACACCTAGTGCTGGACCACGCGGGATGATAGTCACTTTATGGAGTGGGTCAGTATGCTCACAAATAATATTTAGGATAGCATGACCAGCTTCGTGGTATGCTGTATTTTCCTTTTCCTTATCGCTAAGGGCCATTGAGCGTCGCTCACGCCCCCAGCGCACTTTATCACGAGCTTCTTCGAGCTCAGGCTGCTTGATATCTTTCTTACCAGTTCTTGCTGCAAGAAGTGCTGCCTCGTTGAGAAGATTCGCTAGCTCCGCACCAGAGAACCCTGGAGTACCACGAGCAATAACACCTAGATCTACATCTTTATGAAGCTTCACTTTCTTAGCATGTACCCGAAGGATCTGCTCACGGCCATTTACGTCTGGTAAATTCACACGAACCTCACGGTCAAATCTTCCCGGTCTAAGTAGCGCTGGATCAAGTACGTCTGGGCGGTTAGTAGCCGCTATGATGATCACACCTGAGCGTGCATCAAATCCATCCATCTCCACGAGAAGAGCATTAAGAGTCTGCTCACGCTCATCGTTTCCACCACCAGTTCCCTGGCCACGGTGACGACCTACTGCGTCAATCTCATCAATGAAGATAATACATGGTGAGCTCTTCTTACCCTGCTCGAACATGTCACGAACACGACTCGCACCTACACCGACAAACATCTCTACAAAGTCAGAACCTGAAATCGAGAAGAACGGAACCTCAGCCTCACCTGCTATCGCACGTGCAAGGAGGGTCTTACCAGTACCTGGTGATCCTATCATGAGAACACCTTTAGGAATGTTACCTCCGAGCATTTCAAACTTCTTAGGATCTCTAAGGAAATCAACAATTTCAAAGAGCTCTTCCTTAGCTTCCTGGATACCAGCCACGTCCTTGAACGTTACTTTGTTTGTATCCTGATTGAGCATCTTTGCTTTGCTCTTACCGAAGCTCATCGCGCCCTTACCAGCATTCTTCATCTGGCTACGGAATAGGAAGAACAGTAGACCGATGATAAGTAGGATAGGAAGAAAATTCATCAGCACCATACTCAGCGTGTTATTATTTACCTTCTCTTTAAAAGTAGATCCGAAAATAACGTCTCGTTGCTGATCATTAATTTTCAGCGTATTCACCGTACAAGTGAATGCCTGCCAGTTTGGCTTAGCTTCTTTATTTATAGCAGGCACTATCATATCACCTTCGAAAACAGCGTCATCACTCTCGCTAAGCTTCTGAAGACTCATCTTGTTATCACCAGCAAGAACGATTTTATCTTCCTTGAGTAGTTTGTAGAGTTGTTTGATCGTGATTTGCTCAGTATTTCCGTCTTTGATAGGGAGTTCAGTCACCTGCTCCATAGCAACATCGTAATTCGTCTGAACCTCGTTGATGAATTCACTATTCGCTTGGGTATTGATAAGAACCGTAAACGGCTTTTTATCAGGATCTATCTTAGCATCCACGTAGTTCGTACTGTCATACTTTCCTACAAATTCACTAAGATGCGCGCTTCCTTCGTTCGTTACCTGTGTGAAATGATCATCACTCTTAAGTTTCTTACTACTAAGATAAGCTGCAACCTCTTTGTTATCATCAAGCTGAGATTTCTTCATGCCTTGCAGAGGATCTATCAGGACTTTCTCATCTTCAAGTAAGTTAGCTAACCTTGCTGGCCCTATTTTCTCTATCTTATCACTCCCGAAAGATGAATGATAAGCCATGAAAATAATCCCTGCTCCAATGAGCAGTAAGGTGATCACTCTCCAGTTAGTGCCTGGTTTAGCGGGTTTCCCATCGGGTCCCATCGGGCCTTGCCCTTTAGGTGTTGGTGGTGGTTCTGGTGGACGTTGATTTGCCATAGTATTCAGTAAAGTATTCAGTAAAGTATTTAGTAAAGTATTGTAGTAAGAAAATTGATTAATTTTGGTAAGTCAGATTCAGTCATAAGGCAAGTAGTTGTCAGTCGCCACATTCATACAGACCATATTCCCTATTTGCTTCTGGCAAAACCTATCCCCATTGATGGAAAAGAAAACTATTTTCTCTTCCGAATTGTAATTATTTCTCATTTTTCTTCTCTGGTGACTTGCATATCCGAGCATAGCCAGCCATCATCAAGCAGTGGAATTTCACCCCTTATCGCCAAACCGCAAGTCAAGATTACAGCTTTCTCAGCCAATCAGCAACATTCGTCGCTGGATAGCGCCAAAGCCAAAGTCCATCGAGCACGTAGAGATCCTAGTTGATGTCTTCGCCTCTTTTGTGGCTCTTGACGGCTCTGTAGATACCGCGGAGGCTGAAGTAGCTCTCGACCTGCTTCGCCACGCATACCCAGAAGCTGATCACCGCTGGATCGCCCGCCGCCTTCAGCGTGCCTTCAGGACTCCACAGTCTATGAAAGTACTCGCTGACCGTATCACCTTGGAAATGGATAGTTCCTCTATCACCTCCCTTGGTCTGCAACTCTATTTACTGATCGACTCCTCAACGAGTAAAAACCGTGGTCACCAAGCATTTCTCGATCTCCTGATCATGATTGGCAAGGCGGATCTCGGTGCCGTTATTTCTGATGAAATGACAGGGATTTACCACCCTGACGCAATGCTTCCATTCACCCGTGTCGTCTTCTCAGTAGATAAGGATGCAGACGTTCGAGTTCCAGTGAAAGCTGCCGAACAGGCCTTTAGACTCTATCGGAACGAACAGATCATCATCCTAAGAAATACTGGAAGACTCACCCTCTGGGTAGGTGGAACAGCGGTACTACCAGGACAAATGCTGAGACTGAGATCCCACCAGAGACTCAGCATGCCGGAATGGACACTCTCCGCAGATGACCTCTGTTACTTCCTCACATGCAAGCAACAATCTACCTCCAAAACACTCTACATCCATGACAGTAGTAAGGGTCTCGTAGCTGAACGCAGTAAGTCACGCCAGACTGAACTAATGATCAATTTCGGCACCAAGGTCACACTCAAGGTGCTCAAGCACTCTGACATTATCATCGCTAAGAAAAGTCTCATCATCGACTCTCAGCCGACCGAACTCAGCTTTCATGATTCACTCACCCTACCCGATGGTAAGCAAATCACACTCGAGTCACTCCGTCGCCAAGCAATGGATACGGGCAGTAGATTCAAGCTCAATCAAAATGAGCACACTGTCATCGCATCTAATGACCCTGCTGTCCTCAAAAAGGGCGACCTCCTCCTCTCTGCTGGCCTTGCGGCTAGGGTCGTACTTCAGATCACTTTCAATCCAAAAACCTCATTAGGTCAGCTCAAGATCATTGATTCTGAACGCGATGTCTTAGTCAGTGACCAAGTCATAAAGCAAGGCTGTGAACTAGGCGACGGCATGCTCATTCGCCTCAGCCCGAGTCAGGGCATCCGTTGTAGATTCACCGATGGATTCATCGATGAGGAGCGCACCGTCATCCGCGAACTCCACCTCGACGGTCTCTCTCATGAATTCGCTAAAGGCGGAGTCGCTCTTGATAACATCGACCTCAGTATCGCGCGTGGAGAGATGCTCTGCATCATGGGACCAAGTGGATGCGGTAAGTCCACTCTCCTCTCTACTATTGCCGGTCAGCTAAAACCTAGTCGCGGACATGTAAGACTCAATGGCATCTCACTCTACATTCACCGCGAGCGGCTTGCCCCATTCATCACCTACATGCCCCAAGAAGAGGCACTCAATGCTAACTTAACAGTCCGCGAGCATCTTGTTCACGCTTGCTTTATAAGACGACCTAAAATTTCTACTGAAGAACAGGTCAAGCGAATCGACAGTATTTTAGCTGAACTAGCACTCCAGCCACTAGCGCACCGTAAAGTAGGTTCTCCAGGAGATAAACGCATCAGTGGTGGTGAGCGTGGCCGACTAAATCTCGGTCTAGATCTCGGATCAGCCGCTGAAATACTACTCTTCGACGAACCCATCTCTGGGCTCTCATCGAAGGACTCCGAGCACGTAGCTGAAACGCTAAAAAGTACCGCTCGCGATAAAATCGTCATCGCCTCACTACATCGCCCAGGTTCATCAGTACTCAGTCTATTTGATAAAGTTCTCCTTCTCGATAAAGGCGGTAGGATAGCCTACTTCGGAGCACCTGATGAGATGTTTGGTTACTTCAAAAATGCCTGCATTGAACTGCAGATCCCGATCAAAAACCATAACAACATCAAACTGGAAAGTGCCGCTGACTTTGTTTTTGATGTCATCGAGACCCCACTTCATAATCTCATTCAATCAAACAATACTGAATACGCTCGTAGATTCCCGCCTAGGTTCTGGCAGGAACGCTTCGAAAGCCACCGCCTACTTATCGATGTAGCCAGTGGTGAACTCCCTGCCCATACCCAGATAGGTGACGCACCACGCGCCGAGGATAATATGCCTATCCCGATGAGCCGCAAGCGCACATTCAAGGACCACTTTATCCTATTCCGCACTCATCTGCACCGCTCACTTCTATCTAAGTTCAGAAACAAAGGCACCCTCTACTCCACTATTTTAGAAGCTCCAATACTCGCCTTCCTCATCGGTCTAACACTCAGAGCATCTGAAGAAGGATCCTATGAATTTGATACTGGTCTTAACCTCATCGAGTACCTCTTCCTCTCAGTCACAGTTGGAATGTTCCTCGGCCTCACGAATAGTGCTACAGAGATCCTACGTGACAAGCCAGTGCTACGCCGTGAAAGGAACCACCGCTACGGCTCCGCCATTTACGTCTTAGCTAAGTTTAAAAGCCTCTCGGTGCTAGCCATCCTGCAGTCAGGAATTTACATCGCCATCGGGAACTACATGCTAGAGATAGAAGGAATGTTCCTTTTCCACTGGGCCTGGATGAGCCTAACAGCGATAGTCGGCACAGCCATGGCTCTACTCATTTCCTCCTGTGTGAGCACAGAGCGAGCAGCCCTAAGCGCAGTCCCATTACTACTCGTCCCCCAGCTCCTACTTGCAGGCGCTTTAGTAAAATTTGAAGACATGAACCGCGGTCTTTTCCAAGGTGGTGAGTCAGCTCGTGAAGAAGGTGGTGAGCCATTCCCATCTAAGCTCATGCCACTACGCTATGCATTCGAGGGTATCATCGTCACTCAGTCTAACAAGAACTGGTACACCAGAAATGCAGACGTCCTGCTAGACAAGCGTAACTGGCTCAAAGCACAAGTAGATCCAGAAACTGGTAATTCAAAACTCAGTGAAGCTCAGCAAGAACGACTCACTATCCTTACCCAAGCGATTGGCTATGTAGATGCTGCTGAAGCAAAGAACAAAAATGAGGCAAAAGTCCTCACTCAGAAAATTGTCCGCACCGCTCTCAATGGTACGCTAAAAGACCTTGATAGTATTACAATCAGAGATGAAGACACCCAGTACCCGACTTGCGCATCATATTTCAAAAACGAAAAACTAGCCAACCTAATGAAAATCATCAGCTCCACACGCGCTACGAATGCGATGAACCGTGAGGAGGAAGATGACGGCATCACCACAGCAGATACTGACCTAGAAGAAGAAACTAAATCCGTATTCCTAGATCAGTGGAAATTCTGGGGCGGAAAAAAAATCAGCACCATCACCTCATGCCTAACAGTCCTTGGCCTCATCACCACCACCTGCATCATGCTCTCCATCCTCATCATCACAAAGTGGAACAAGCGAGTAAGTTAGTGGTAGAAAAATACAGACCTCAACTACCCGCCTAGATATGACATCTCTGCCTTTGGTAACCCCTCAGTCAGTTCACTACGCCGTTCAGAGTAATTATCACTTCTCACCGACCATAGATTTTCAAGTACCTTATCCAGATCAGCATCACTAGCTCCATCTCTCAACAGCTCTTTTACATCCAGCCCCTGTGAGGCGAACAAACAGGTAAATATTTTACCATCAGCTGAGAGCCTAGCTCGGTTACAAGCATTACAAAATGGCTTAGTCACAGAGCTAATAAACCCAACCTCAAAACCTTCTTCTCCATCAATCGCGTATCGCTCGGCAGTCTCTCCAAGTGCTCGCTCTAATGGCTGCAAATCCATTCCCTTCCTCAGTTCTCCTAATAGATCATGCGATGCTGCCACCTCATCGAGCTTCCAGCCATTCACATTTCCAGTATCCATGTACTCTATCATTCTGACAGAGATCCTTCTCTCACGAGCAAACTCCGCCAGCGCAAGCACTTCAGTATCGTTTACTCCCTTCTTGATCACCGCATTCACCTTGACTCCCAAGCCAGCGTCAAGAGCTGCATCTATACCGGAGATCACCTTATCTGGACCTACACCGACACCATTCATCTCACCGAAAATCTCTGCATCGATAGCATCTAATGATACCGTCACCCGATGCAGCCCAGCTTCTTTTAAGCTCGCTGCATGCTTAGCTAATAATGCAGCATTTGTCGTCATCGCGATGTCTTCCACCCCTTTGATCTTAGCCAGCTTTTCAACCAGAACCACAAGATCACGCCTAAGTAATGGCTCGCCACCAGTCAGCCGGATTTTACTCACACCTAGATTTACAAACCTCTGAGCTAGTCTCTCAACCTCACTAAACCTGAGAATCTCTGCACGCGGCAAAAATTCATAACCAGCACCAAATACCTCTACTGGCATGCAGTAGCGACAGCGGAAATTACATCGATCCGTCACCGATATTCTTAAATCTCTCAATGGTCTATCGCGCTTATCTATAACTCCTGAACTCATCACTAACTAATATTTTCCACTTAAGAAATAGAGGTCACTGCCCAATCGAGCGTCTCACCCGCATGCATAGGAACTACTGTCTGGCCGTGACCTTCATAAGCAACTGGTACCTCAAAGGACTGCTTCTGCACCACCACTTTTTTCTCTGGTGGAGTCACTCCATAAAGTCGCTGCGCATTATCTGAAAGGAATGCCTGGAGATTCTCCAACTTACCATGATTATCAAACAACTGAGCTAGTCTCGCCACTGCTAGAGGTGAGGTAAATACACCTGCAGCGCAGCCACAGCATTCTTTCTTACTCAGAGGGTGCGGCGCACTATCACTACCGAACATAAGGCTTGGGTTAGCTTCTAGCGCAGCTTGTAATAACGCTTCCCTATCTGCTGGTCGCTTCGCGATCGGCTTACAGAACAGATGAGGATTTAGCATCCCTCCAGCTACATCATCAAGAGTGATGATAAGATGCTGAAGCGTCACCGTAGCGCGCAGGTTTTCATAGCGCCCCATCAGCTCTACTGCATCAGCAGTCGTAATATGCTCCATTGTTATCTGTAGTTTAGGAAACTTCTTCGCTAGGTATTCATAGCTAGCAAGAAATTCCTTTTCCCTATCCATCACAAAACCATGCGTCTCACCATGTACCATGAGCGGGATCCCCATCTCCTCCATCATCTTAAAAGTAGGCTCCACCGCATCAAGAGCCTTCACCCCTGCTTCACTATTTGTCGTAGCTCCAGCGGGATAGAGCTTGATACCTAGCATGTGATCCTTAGCAGCCGCTAGCTCGGCCTCAGTATACTGACGGAAAAACAACATCATATACGGGGCAAAGACATCACTCCCTTGAGCCGCTGTGATACGCTCACGATACTCTAATAATCTATCGAGATTATCAACTGGTGGAACCAAGTTTGGCATAATGACTGCGCCAGCGAATGTCTCAGTAGTTAGAGGAGTTACTAACTTCAGCATCTCATCATCACGTAGATGAAGGTGCATATCTAGTGGCGAGTTTAGTGTGATTTCGTTCATTTTCGTTTATAAAATATAACTGTGAGTAGGATTTCAGAGAAAAAACTACATTCTTCCCTCGTCAGCATCAATGAAATCAAAGAAGCTCACTATATCTGCTCTGTCTCCATAACCTGCAGTATCCTTACGCTGGTTTAAAATATCTGCAAGATCATCATTATAACCTCTATTTTTCATATAGCTGATCCACCAGTCAGTCTCCTGCTGCGTGCGGGCTCCACCAGTCTCCATAGCCCACTCTAGAGCCGCTTCATCGCTCAGACCTTCATTCACTTTATCTACTAGTTCAGTATAACCTACCTTAAGATATTCACAAGTCCACTTATCATAGCCACCACCAAGATTAGGCAGATAATCAGCGTGAAGTTCACCTTGAGCATGAGAACGGATCTTGTCGCACATTCTGGCGAAATAAGGAATGCCACTCACTTCCACTCGTGGGCTAGTAGGGCATACTGAAGAATCAGTTGTTGATGTCATGCCCACATCATCTCCAGCAAGCTCATAAGGTCAAGTACCTGCATCTATAAAAATAAGAGGAAGCTATAGATTCCCATATTAGGATTTATTTTTAAATACGTATGTTAGAACAACATACCAATACAGTAATACACATCACTACCACAGATCAGTATAGTGAAAACAGTGAGTCACAATATTAACCGTAAATAAAACCACTAATAATGAATGACTTACACACAAAATAGAAATTTCAGTAATTTATTTCATAATCTTGTGACTAAATTTCACTAGTGCCTGTCTAAAGCAGTGTAAGCAAAAAACACCCCAAATTAAGAACACCCCCATAACACAAAAAAATCTGCAATAACATTGTACTCCCTATAAAGCACACCCCCAAAATAAACCTAATTTAATAACACAAACAGACCTCCCCCCTCCCCCCTCCCCCCCCTCCCAAAACTTTTAAAACAGATCCCCCCTCCTCCCGAAGCTTTAAGAAAACAATTACCCACCCCTCCAAAAGCAATAATCGGCAAACAAACAAACTGAAAACCCACATCTAAGCCATTTGGTTAGCTTGAAAAAGCTCCAGATGGCTTTTTTGTGTCTACTCATCAAGGTCACATCAACAATGAGTCAACCGCAGATTAAAACCTCTAAACCTTTGGCCCTAGTTTACTAATTTCAGATCTCGCCGGTGGAGTATTCAGCTTAGGCAATGCCTGCCAGCTAGGCGCTCGCGGAGAAATATCCACATATCGAGCCATATAAGTAATAAATAGACAGCCTATCCCGCCTAACCAACCAGCGGTAAAGAGTGAACTCATCCCAATAATCATAGGCCCAGCTACTAGTAGGATCAAAGTCATCCAAGTTGGCTTCATTTCATACTGATGCAACACCAGCCGTATCCTCGACCGCGCAATAACTAAACCCAGCAATACATAGCAAAGAAAAAAAGCGACCACATTGAGATGATAAAAAACCCCACAATTTCCTGCCTGTAATGCAGACGGTATCAGCACAATAGAACCACTACCAGCCATCGATAATAAATATAATAAAAAGACACCTATCTTTGCGAACGGGTTCTTAAATGAAGACGCACCTATCGCCCCAGAAGCCACCATAGCCGATGCCATCACCACCGTCATCATCAGTGCTATATTACGCCATACATCCATTCCACCTACAAAATAACGTACGATCAAATACGGCAATAATGAAGACAAAGTCAATAAAGTAACACCCCATATAGACAATAATTTACCTATCACCACCTGCCAGCGACTAAGCTCAGTCATATGTAATAGCTCGTAGTTTCCCTCATCCAGCTCCTGATCCATCAATACTATCCCTCCGAGTGGCATCAGAACCATACATATCCCACCCACTACCCACCAAAATGGAGTGTACTCAAAAAACAACCCAATCTGCATCACACCAGTGTACTGGTTCGAGGCTAGCTCAACATCGGTAAAAAACTCCATATCCAATGAAGCAATCGCAAAAAAATGAATCCCCATAAAAGGGATCAAAAACGTGCCTCGCCTCAAGCCCTGCCTGAGTTCCTTGAGCACCATCGGCGTGAGACTAGCTACCAATTTTTCTGGTAAAAGCTTTTGAAACCAACGTTGTACAACATATCGCACGCCTACTTATTAGCAAAAAACACGCCCAGAATCCAGAGAATAGAACCCTTTTCTTACTTAAAGGCAAGCCAATCGCCCTGCCTCAAGATGATCTAAATACGAGTCACCTCATCACCTATACATTGATACTACTCCCCCTCACTGATTATCATTGATTTTTCTCCCATTCCGTAACAGGTTCACACAGCTATGAGCTTAATCAATTTTAGTCCCGTCGAGGAAATCATCGCCGACATTGCAGCAGGTAAAATGGTCATCGTAGCAGATGACCCTAGCCGAGAAAACGAAGCAGATCTCGTCTGTGCTGCCAGCATGGTCACTCCCGAGATCATCGCCTTCATGGCGAGCCACGGACGCGGACTCATCTGCGCTCCCATCTCCACTGAACAAGCTGAAAATCTCGAGCTCCCGCAGATGAGCCGTAGAAATACAGAAGCTCTCAAGACCGCATTCACAATCTCTGTAGACGCGGCAGAGGGCATCACCACAGGCATCTCAGCCGCAGATCGTGCTCGCACCATCCAGCTCTTGGCTAATCCAAACACCTTGCCTGCTGCACTCGTAAAGCCCGGTCACATTTTCCCACTCCAGTCAGCAGAAGGTGGAGTCCTCCGCCGCGCTGGGCATACAGAAGCCGCCACTGACCTCGCTCTCCTAGCAGGCTTAGAGCCAGCGGGTGTCATCTGTGAGATCATGCACGAAGACGGCACCATGGCCACAGTCGGTGACCTAGGTGAATACCAAGAAAAGCATAATCTCAAAGCCTGTACCATCGCCCAGATCATCACACATCGCCGCAATCACGACAAACTCGTCCACCGCACAGAAATCATCAAGCTCCCCACAGACTTTGGCGAATTCGACTGCCACCTCTACGAGATAGACATCGATGAGTCCCACCACCTCGCACTAGTCAGAGGTAAAATAGATCCAGACCAGCCCGTCACCGTTAGAGTTCACTCAGAATGCCTCACTGGTGACGTCTTCATGTCACGTCGTTGCGACTGTGGCGGCCAGCTCCATCAGGCACTAGAACAGATTTCCAAAGACGGAGGTATCCTACTCTACCTCCGCCAAGAAGGCAGAGGCATTGGCCTCCCTGCTAAGATAAAGGCATACAAACTCCAAGAAGAAGGCCTCGACACAGTCGAAGCTAACGAGAAGCTAGGCTACGGCGCTGACCTCCGTGACTACGGTGTAGGAGCTCAGATCCTCCACGATCTAGGCGTCCGTAAAATAAAACTCCTCACCAACAACCCGAAAAAAATGATCGGGCTAGAAGGCTACGGACTAGAAATAGTAGAACAACTACCCATCCGCCAGGAATCAAACCCGGACAACGAAAAGTACCTAGAAACCAAAAAAAACCGCATGGGCCACAAGCTCTAGATACTAGAAAAAACAACATTCTTAAAAACCAAAAAACTCAGCAAAAATGCTGAGTTTTTTTTGATGCAATTTTTTTTGATACTAAAGTAATGGAGGCGGAGGTGGGATTCGAACCCACGAATGTCAGTTTTGCAAACTGATGCCTTAGGCCACTTGGCTACTCCGCCTTGAATAGTGTGGCAGTTGGTAACCTCAGATCATGCGAGTGTCAATCTCTCTGTTAACTTTATTTAACTTTTATAAGAGTCTCTCGGAAAGAGATTCTTTCATAAAATCTATTTCTGGAGCCCTTTCTTATCTTGCGGCATAGTTTGAGCTGAATTTACAGATCGTGTCGTGGTCGGGATGCTTGTCTGCAGTTAAGTACCGAACGGCAACATCTCGGTAAGTTGCCAGCTCAATTTTGCGCGAGCTAAATATCCCATTCTAGTAGCAGTAAATCAATAAAGCGAGCATCATGTAGGGCGAATGTTGCTTTTCTCCTAATCCACGTAGTTGACCTTAAACCTTTCTAGCGGAATGCGGACAACGGCTCCGACAACGAAGTAAACCATGACTTCTGAGGCCACCCCAGTCTCTTAGATCTAGTGGTAGCAGCATGAAGGAATTGAGAAATCCCGATACTGAAAATGTCCACCTCCATCTGGTCCACAGTGAAGCATACTCTCACACATTGAGTTTAGCTCATTAGCCTGAATGAAAAAACCTCCAGCTATCGCACTCATAGAATGAGGTTAGTTGAGGTTCATCCAGCTTCGCTTGTTAGGTAATTTGTGATGACTCAATTATTGTCATGCACATCATTACTACAAGGATCATTAACTTTAAAGTAACAAGACTACCGCATAGCAGCCGCCTCTCTCCACTCACCCCTCCTCTATGAGTAACTCAGGATCAATCCCCGCTCCATGCACTAGATGCTGAGCAAAATGACAAGCCACACTTGGCGCTGTGATCACCCCTTTACTCCCTAATCCATTAAAAAAACTGACTTTTTGGTACTCAGGATGATGACCGATACAAGGCTGACTCTTGCGAATGATAGGGCGCACTCCAGCAGTGTGACTTAATACTTCATAAGGTTTATCTGTTAAGCTCTGGATCTGCATCTCTACATACTCTCTACCCGCTTCAGTCCCCCCTTTACTGAACTCGTCCCAATTATAATTCGCACCACAACGCCAATGCCCGTCACCGATCGGAATCATCCAACCGTTTCGATTGATGATCTTGTCTTCATTTGCCTCAGCGATGCTTACAGTGAGGATTTCACCTTTACTACAACGATGATTAACGTAGGCAAACAAACTCTCATCGATGCTGCCATTTTGGCTTCGTAAACCAGCTGCGCCCTGGCAGAGAATCACACGCTTTGCATTCACGTCTTGCCAGCTCACCGCATCATTTTCAAACTTCAAGTCCTGCTCAGAAAAATCTGACACACGGTAGGCATCACCTAAAATATCTCTAATCACCTTAAGATACTTTTGAGTATCCAACCATCCACCGTGCTTCATTAAGAAGCCTCCACAATCGGCTTTCCAGCCTTCATAGTCAGCCTTATCAGCGTCATCCACCCACTGCTTTAACAGCTCGCGTTTATCAGAAAATTTACACTGTTGTTTCTCGTTTTCAAACAAACGCAGCGTATCCATTTCATGAAATAAAATCTCACCCGAAGCCCGTTCGAGTTCACGATAATAGCTCCTCGCCTCTGGCAGGTAAGTACTCTGCCGCCAGCTAGGATTCATACCTTTACCAGCCACGGTAGTGATCAGACCTGCCGCCACACGACTAGCAGAATGCGAATCTTCACGATCCATCACCAGTACGCTAGCACCCTGATCTAACAAAGCCATCGCCAAGGCACTCCCTGCGAGTCCCTGACCGATGATCAAATAGTCTACCTCCATAGAGTAGTGAAATTAAACTGTCTCAGCCACATTGAGGGCATCTATCAGCATGCGTAGTCTACCGAAATCTCTACGCTTATGCAGAAGCACGATACGTGTCATATCAGCAAGATCATCCTCGTACACTTCTTCTTTAAGAGCCGTCGTCTGCTCGATGACTCCATCCTTGGAAATATCCTTAAAATCAGTAGCTAGTTTCTCAAGCGAGGCTTCTGTTAGAGGCTTCTCTATTCTTAATACTAGCTTATCTCCGACATATCTGTAGGAGTGGAAATTTGAGTAAAACTGAACAATTTCCTCTACTGCTTCCTCAATGTCATCAGTGATCTTGAAGAGCGCGAAGTCAGTCTCAGAGATGAGATTTAGGCGCATAAGGTGCTCATTCATGAACTGCATCCAGAACTTCCAGTAAGTACCTCCTTTTGCATCGACGAGAACGATCGGATAGACAGTAGCCTTACCTGTCTGAATCAATGTCAGAGCTTCAAAGAGCTCATCCATAGTACCCACGCCACCTGGGAATGCGACACCAGCATCTGCTTCTTTTACGAAAGAAAGCTTTCGGGTGAAGAAGTAGTCAAAATCAATAAGCTTAGGGTCATTATCGATAAATTCATTAGCAGATGTCTCAAAGGGTAGATTGATATTAAGCCCGAAACTATCTTCTTTCCCTGCTCCTTCATTACCAGCCGCCATGATCCCAGGACCAGCACCAGTGATCGTCATATAACCCTCTTCAGTGAGGCGCTGACAAAATTTAACAGCCGTCTGATACTCATCTTCTTCTGGCTTCGTTCTCGCAGAGCCAAAGACCGCGACCTTTCGTCTATCACGATATGGCGCGAATACTTCATTAGCATGACGCATCTCCTTGAAAGTACGGTTCATCATTTTATAATCACCATCAGTCACCACTCCACGAGCAGTCTTAACAGCATTCATCATCATCTCAGCTAACATGCATCCCCGGTCACCAGAGCTAAGCTCTTCAGCTAGAGCCAGTACTTTCTTATCTATCTCCTTATCACCCGTTGATTCCACGTAGTCGCACTGTGGCGCGAGTGACTTGCCACCTGTAAAGTCTTTCTCTTGAGAACCTCTGTGTTTCTTTTTTGATTTCATAGTTTATTCGTACTCCATCCTCTAACATTCTGCTAGAGATTTATTGTCTTTTTAAAGTGAGTTGAGAGGATCAAGGCATAGACATTTTCCTCACTCAGTGAATATGTCTGGCGGATCATCTTACGGTAGCGATCTAACTGATCAGCATAACGCACCGCCAATTCATCTGCATCTTCTACTTTATCGGTTTTAAAATCTATTATGGCTGCATTTAAGACCTTACCTTCAGCATCACATTCCACCACGAGACGATCTATCACACCACTTACCCAGGCTCCGTCTAGCATGGACTCGATAGCCTGCTCACGATAAACTTTCAGTCCCGATCTGGCTTCAAAAAATGGCAACACTGAAGGGCTCTGCATACATTCTAACACGAGTCCTCTCACTCTTTTGTCCTGACTCCACTCCAGGTCACCTGTCCACCACTCTATGCTTTCAAAGCACTGATGCACTAGGTTTCCATACTCCAGCCCACCACGATCCATCATCATCTTAGCAAACTGCTTTGGCTTATTATCACCAGCAATCACCTCCTTCTGACGAGACTCTACAGGATTTAGTTTAGGTGATTCCTCCTTCGCGTCATCAGACACATTTTTAAGAGGTTTTTCATCTAACCATTCCCAGCTACCGTGCTCATAGATCACACGTCCCGCTAGTTCTCCTAGACTCTCATCGCGCTCCGCATTTCCGTCTACTGAAGATCGGATCCAGTCCGCTTCGTTACGCTTTCTATCATCAGGTTTATCTTTTTTTGAATCTAACAAACAATACGTAGCGTGAACGGAGCGAGTCAACATCACGTAGAGCACACAGAACTGCTCATAGCACTGCTCCACCGCCCACTTTTCTATTTCTTGTTTAAGTACCGCATCCGCATTTCTAACATCCTTCACCGGAGCCATCATCACATGATTCACTCCATCACGAGTCTCACTATCTAACACACTCATCCGTCCTTCACTATCGAATGCTGAGTTATCCAGATAAGGCAAAATCACCGTATCAAATCCAAGCCCCTTCGCCTTATGCACAGTCATTATCTGCACCACACCTTTCCGAGTGACCTCACGTTGCTTCCACACTACTACCTCATTAAGCCAGTCTTTTAGACCTCCACCTTTTGCAATAAAACCAGCCGCCGCCTGTCGTAACTCAGCGAGCCTACCAGTACTGTACTTAGATAAGTCAGCCTGCTGGCTGAGTGCATCACACCACTCAGCCAGCACAGTGTCGATACCACGTTGTGAAATTTCGCGCGTCCATCTATACCACACTGAGCGCATATTACCCGCATCTTGATCACCGCCAAATATTTCACCAAATGGACTCATCTGCACGTGCCACCACGCTAAGCTGTCTTGCGGGTAGCAAAGAAAACGAAACGCATCTACCAATACTGCTGAAACAGGGTTCTCCTCACCCACTAAAAGTTCATTCTCAACCGCCACTGGCACATCAGGATGCTCATCCCGCAAGTAATTAGCCAACTCACTAGCGTGGTCATTTTTACGTACTAAAATAGCGCAGCTTAAACCTCGTCTAACGGGATCTAACTTTTTCACCAGCCCACCCACCCAGCGCTGACGCATATCCTCCATACTCTCATCCTCTACCTCATCCATTTCACAGACCCAACTATGCCCAGTTAGGTCAGCACGTGCTGCTTCATGTTCTTGAAATTTCCAGCGTTTAACCGCATCAGGAGGAAAGCTCTGCATCCCTTTTGAAGCAGGATTACAGACCTCATTTACTAATGCCAGCACACTCTCTGCTGAGCGGTAGGATTTATCCATTGGGTACTCACTTAGCCGCTCAGTATAGCGCTCCGCGAGATCATCGAATAACTTAGGCTCACCGCCTCGCCAGCCATAGATCCCCTGCTTGGTATCGCCTACTACGAAGAGTGATCTATCTCCCTCCACATGATTCACCACCTCATCGATTAAGTTACGAATCACCTCCCACTGCGACTTGCTAGTATCTTGAAACTCATCCAGCATCCAGTGGTCAAATTTTCCATCAAATCTGAACTCCACCAGCTCCTTAGATGCACTATCCCACAGACCTGTGCTCTCATGTCCGGAGAGTAAAAGTGTCGCATCAGAGAACCCTAACTTACCTTGTCCACGCACTCGTTTATTATAGCGTTCTTCATAAGCACTGATCACCTCATAGACCCCCTGGGTGCGCTCTAGCTTACTACGGATCTCATCTACCACTAGAGTGCTGAGAAGATCATAAAGAGCCTCAGCCAGATCCCCACAGACGATCACTTCTTTTTTATAATAAACATCATGAAACTCCCCATCATTCAGATCTTGTAAGCCACTTAAGAGCATCGGCAGTCTACCTTTCACTGCTATCGGAGTCCCTACTTTCCCATCTCTATCTTGAAGCACCTCAGCTACTGTTTTTAGCGCTTTCGTGTAACGTTTATTATCCAGCACTTCAGCTTCTAATAAGCCCAGCACCCTACGCGCTTTTTTAGCATACCCTCCACCACCTTTGGGTAATCCTTTAGGCCACATCGTCGCCTCATTGCCCCAGCTCCGCTCATCTGGATTTTTTAGCCAGCGCTGCTGATATTTATCTACAAAATCTCCTAACTTACCATGCACATTGATCCCCTCATCCTGCATACTGGTCTGGCGAAATGCTTGCACGAACTGCTGCATCCCTTTCTCAGTCACCTCAGTACCAGAAGAAAAAGAGACACTAAAGAGATCCGCAAATACCTTCATCTTCTCTACCTCTAAGTCATTCCCTTCCAGTAGTTCAAAGCCAGACATCCCCATTTCAAAGGCAAAATTTCTAAGTAGCTTCACAAAGAAACTATCCAGCGTAGAAAGAGCAAGACGCCCCATCTCCTCCACCACCTGCTTTAGCTTTACCCGGAAAAAATCAACATTCATATCCGGCAGCTCTACCTTACCATCCACGAGTGCCGGCATACTATCATCACCAATAATCGTAGACTTCAATGCCTCAGCCAGATCCGCAGCGTGCGCATCATCTTTAGCTCCCTCAGCAAGACGCGTGAGAATCCTATCATGAAACTCCCCAGCAGCCTTCTTAGTAAAGGTAAGAGCAATAATTTTCTCAGGCTTCACCCCCAATGCCAATAAGGCGATATATCGGTTAGCCAACTGCCATGTCTTACCGCTTCCGGCAGACGCTCTGATCATTACACTTTCAATAGAAGCCACGTCTGCTATCCAACAATGAGGCGATCTATCTGACAATCATAAAAAAAAGTTTGCCAAGCCAGTAAGTTTTGCTAGTAATAATGGCGTTGAACGACTGGAGGTGATCTTAACTACCTCCAAAATGATTTATTCTTTAGATGAATTCATTACGCCCCCTCACCTATTCGAAAAACATTCTGTGTGAGCCGTAGTTAATCTATCATTATTCTGAGCAAAATAAATCACGCACGTCATCATCATCTCCTTACCTTTTAATTATACCAGCCATTAATCTACATGAGCGACACTACATCAGCAGACTCTAATCAGAGTGATAACAAACCTGCACTAGACTCTCAAACACCTATTAAAGCTAAAAAAACTGCCAAAAAAGCTACAAAAAAAACGGCTAAAAAAGCAGCTAAAAAAGTAGCCAAAAAGGCAGAACCTAAAGAGTCCACCGCTCCAAGTGAGGTAAAGACCGACAAGAAACCTCAAGCTAAAGTCAAACCAAAAGCTGAAAAAAAAGTTCAACCACAAGCTGAGCCACAGTCCGATGCGCCAAAGCAAGATTCTCCTCAGAATGATTCTTTTGAAAAACGAGAACAAAACAATCATAGCCGTGGCAGAGTACCAGGTAAAGGTCGAGTCCAGCAAAATCAAAACAAGCAAGATCAACAGAATAAGAAAAACAATAACAACAAAAATCAGCGCGGTAATAGTAAAAATAACGGGAACAAAAATAATAACCGTCATAAGCCGAACCATAAGAATAACAACCGCCGTCACAAGAACCAAAAGGAGAAAAAAGTGGAACTCACTGGCGAGCCAGTCGCAGTGAATGGTATGCTTGAACTCGCTCCTAAAGGCTTCGGTTTTCTTCGCGTTCTCGATAAAGGATTAGAACAAGCATCTGATGATGTATTCGTAACACCGGATCTCATCCGAGCTCATGGACTCCGTCTCGGAGTCTGGATCCATGGTGAAGCTAGGCAAGGACCTCGCGGTCTTCAGCTTACTAAAATTGACACTATCAACGGCAAAACCACTGATGAAGCCCGCAAGCTCCCTCACTTCGAAGAGCTCAAGGCAATCAACCCTGATAAAAGAATCTCATTCGAGACGACTGCTGACCGGTTCTCTACCCGAGTACTAGACATCATCGCTCCAGTTGGCAGAGGTCAGCGAGGGCTGATTGTTTCTCCACCACGCTCAGGAAAGACCACGCTCATGATGCATATGGCTGAAGCTATTCAGAATAAATATGAGGAACAGATGCATCTCATTATTCTGCTTGTAGATGAGCGCCCAGAAGAAGTTACAGAGTTTAGACACACCTTACCGAATGCTGAAATTTTCGCTAGTTCTAACGACTCCGGTCCTAAGAACCATTGCCGTATCGCAGAGCTATGCATAGAACGCGCTAAGCGCCTAGTAGAAGCTGGTGAACATGTATTCATCCTTATGGACTCCATCACCCGTCTCGCTCGTGCGTATAACGCAGAAATGGGTGGAGACAAAGGAGGACGCGGCCGTGGCATCCAGTCTGGAGGCATTATTTCCGGCGCGCTTGAGATGCCAAGAAGACTCTTCGCAGCAGCTCGTAACACACGTACCGCAGGCTCACTCACTATCGTAGCGAGTGCTCTAGTTCACACTAACTCACGCGCTGATGATGCTATCTTCCAGGAATTCAAAGGAACTGGTAACATGGAACTCGTACTCGATCGTAGAATCGCTGAAAAGTACATCTACCCCGCTGTAGATATTTTCAAGTCCGGCACGCGTCGTGAAGAACTCATTCTTCCAGAGATTCATCTCCATAAAATAAATCTGATCCGCAGAGGCCTAGCTGGACACAGACCAGAAGAAGCCATGGAACGACTCAATTTCTTCTTGAAACGATTTGATAACAACGCGCAAATGCTATTAGAGATCAAGGGATAGAAATCACATAACAATCTAATAAAAAAAGCCTAGCGAGAACACTCACTAGGCTTTTTACTTTTTAAAAATCTCATCTCTGGAGAAAATCTATTCTACGGTGCTGGCATCTCTTTGATGCGGATATTTCTGTAGAGAATTTCTGCCCACTCGGCTTGGAGCCCAATACGGCCTTTATCTAGAGGCACTTTTTCCCCATCCACTTCATGCTTCATGTCAAATACTTCATGAACCACCTCACCATTAAAAATAAAAGTCACTTTCTTTGCTCCCTCTACACGGATCTCCATTTCATTCCACTCGCCCATTGGCTTCTCTTTACCGAGCTCGGTAGGCACGCTTTTGGCCTCTACCATTTTACCGCCTTTTTTATAATATCTACCTTCTTTAGGTGTGGTCGCTAAAAGTCCCTTACCTAATACAAAAAGGTCTCCGGTGTGATAACCTCTTCGCTCAGTCGAGCCCCCAGCAGTCTCACCGATCTGCATTTCCATACAATTGGTCCAGACCTTTTTCAAGTTACCATGGACATGATACAGAAGCCCTGCATCACGATCCCAGTCCTCACGCGGCGCGGAACGATTACCAGACCACTTATACTCCAACTTTAAATATAGTGGCTAAAATCAATCACTACGACAACAATGATGTACCAGTCATCTCGCTAGGCTGGTCTACACCAAGCATCGCTAATAATGTAGGTGAAATATCAGCCAATATGCCGTCATTCACGCTCACTGAACCTGCATCTTCAGCTACATAGATCGCGTGTACTAAGTTCGTCGTGTGCGCTGTATGTGGTGAACCATCTTCATTGATCATCTTCTCACAGTTACCGTGATCCGCGGTGATGAGAAGCTTCCCACCTAGTCTTAATGTCTCTTCTACCACAGCCTTCACTCCATCATCTATCGCTTCGCATGCCTTCATCGCAGCTTGGACGATCCCCGTGTGACCTACCATATCCGGGTTAGCGAAATTTAGAATCACCATGTCGTAGTCTTTGAGACGAGATACGAGTGTCTCAGTAACTTCTGGCGCGCTCATCTCAGGCTGTAGATCATACGTTGCCACTTGTGGTGACTTCGCTACATATCTATCTTCTCCTGGAAATGGAACCTCTTCTCCACCATTGAAGAAGTAAGAAACGTGTGGATATTTCTCCGTCTCTGCGATTCTAAGCTGCTTCAGACCAGCTGCCGAGACCACTTCTCCAAGAACGTTTTTCATAGAGCTAGCCTTATACATCACTTCACAACTGTATTTAGAATCATACTCAGTCAGAGTGACAAAATGCGTCTTCGGATAAACCTCTTTATCAAAACCTTCAAATGCCTCGCCGTCTAGAAATGCGTTAGATATCTGTCTTGCTCGGTCTGCACGGTAGTTAAACCAAAACACCACATCACCATCATTGATACGCTGCTCATCTACATTTCCTAAAATATAAGGGGTGATAAATTCATCTGTCTCATCCAGCTTATAAGCGTTAGCTACTGCCTCGCTCGCATTCCCCGTCCATCGTTTACCACGACCTAGAACGATAGCATCCCAAGCTAGCTTATTTCTCTCCCAGCGGGTGTCGCGATCCATCGCATAGTATCTACCTATCACAGTAGCTATCTTTGCATTAGTCCCTGAAATATCAGCTTCGAGCTTCTCCATGTAACCTACTCCTCCAGTCGGTGAGGTATCACGCCCGTCAGTGATCGCGTGGATATTAATATCTTCCACACCTGCATCAGCAGCAGCTTTCACAAAGGCAGCCAAATGATCTTGATGACTATGCACCCCGCCATCAGAAACCAGACCTATAAAGTGGAGCTTCTTCCCCTTCTCTTTTGCCACCTCAAAGGCGTTCTTAAGCACATCGATGTCTGGCATTTCGCCGTCTGCGATGGATTTATTGATTCTGGTAAGCTCCTGATAGACCACTCTGCCCGCACCAAGATTGAGATGCCCTACTTCACTATTTCCCATCTGCCCGTCTGGCAGCCCCACATCCAGCCCAGATGCGCTCACCATTCCTTTAGGGTACTTCTGATACAGTTCATCATGAAATGGAGTCGCTGCGAGCTCTGCAGCATTTCCATCTTTCGTCGCAGTCTCACTGCCGCCAGCGTTCACTCCCCATCCATCTCTAATGATTAAAACTACTGGCTTCTTGTTATTCTGTGTATCCATCTTGTGGATTTATATATCGTGAGTACCACTACATGGCAACGCCTAGTTATAATCTGACGCATTTTTTAATCAAACACGGGCAACCTCTAATATAGATTCCTCGCTTGCATTCTCCCCTCAGAAGTTTAGTTTCTGAGACAGAGCCTAGCAATGGTTCTCAGCATCCTATTACTTCATGTTAAGTCTGAAAAAACACATCACTCTAGCCGTACTTCTAATGAGCCAGATTTCACTTCTAGCTCAGAACTCAGTGGTTCCCGAAGCGGATAAGACAATTACTGATACTCCCCCCGCTGTGGATCACGTTCGAGTTTCCGTTCTCGGTTATCATGATTTTTCTAGCACTAGAGAGATACAGGAAATGGTCATCCGCCCAAGTAAATTTCGCGAGCAGATGCAAACTATCAAGGACCTCGGACTAAACGTCATCACACTGCAAGACTTCATCCTCTGGAAACAGGGAAAAAAATCTATCCCAGATAAGTCCATCCTCATCACCATCGATGATGGCTGGCTCTCCGTCTATCAAGACGCCTATCCAGTGCTTAAGGAATTCGGCTACCCATTCACGGTTTACCTTTATACCAACTACATCGATGTTGGTGGTAGATCCATGAAGTCTACCATGATCAAGGAAATGATGAAGCACGGCTGTACGATCGGCTCTCACTCAGTCTCACACCCAAGACCATCTGTTTTTAAAAAATACCAGAAACAAGGAGAGGATGAATTTAATGCATTTATTCTCAACGAATTCACTAAATCTAAAGATCTGTTAGAAGCAAAATTCAGCCAGGAAATCATCACCTATGTCTACCCAGGTGGCTACCATGAACCAGAAATGCTCGAAATAGCTGATCAAGTCGGCTACCAACACCTCTTCACAGTAAAGCCAGGAAAGGTCACACGCGCTACTAATAATAAGCTCATCCCGCGTTACGTCATTCTCGGCGAAGACCAGCACGACTACATTTTCGAACGCGCGATCACATTTTCAGCCAATGCTATTTCAGAAAGCACCCATGGTTTAGTTCTTAAGAAAACCACACCACACCCTGTATCACCCGCCCCAGGTACGACTACAGGTGACCGCCTCCCTAGTATCACAGCAGATCTATCAGCCGTTAAAAATCTAGATCCAAGCTCACTCATCATGAAGGTAGCAGGCTTCGGTAACGTCCCAGCTAGCTTTGATACTGCGACAAAGACATTCACATGGAAGGTGAATCGCCCGCTTAGACTAGAGCACTGTACCACCACAGTACTCTGGAAGACAACAGACACATCCGATTACCAGCCCAGAATGGAATGGACATTCATCATTGACAAAAATGCCGCTTACACCCCAAAAATAGCACCATAACTTCCATAAGTTTCATCGCCATACCAGCAACTATTTCTCAGTATCACTTAAAATTTCCTAACTACAAAATCTATGTTTAACTCACTCTCAGACAATCTCGAAGGCGTATTCAAAAAGCTCAGAGGCCAAGGCAAAATTTCCGAAAAAAACATCTCAGATGCTCTCCGTGAGATCCGCCTAGCACTCCTAGAAGCTGACGTCGAATTCTCAGTAGCCAAAGACTTCATGGCCAAGGTCAAGGAGCAAGCGATGGGAGACAAAGTCATCAAGGCCGTTAAACCCGGTGAACAGATCGTCAAAATCTTCCATGATGAACTCACTGCCCTACTCGGTGGCGACCAATCTCCACTAGACCTAAACCCACCAGCACGTATCCTCATGGTAGGACTCAACGGTGCGGGTAAGACCACCACCTCTGCTAAGCTCGCTAAACGACTCAAGAAAGAAGGTCGCAAGCCACTCCTCGTCGCCTGTGACCTTTACCGTCCAGCCGCTGTCGAGCAGTTAGCGACTCTCGCTGAGCAAGTAGATGTTCCTATTTTCAAACCTGAGCCTGGTGAGAAAGATCTCATAAAAGTAGCAAAACAAGCACTCAAGTGGGCAGAAATCCAAGATGGCACAGTACTTATTTTTGACACCGCTGGTCGTCAAGAGATCGATGAAAAGCTACTCGGAGAACTCAAGGATCTACACAAGTTCCTCAAGCCCAAAGAAACGCTCCTCGTCTCTGATGCAGCCACTGGGCAACAAGCCGTTTCTGTCGCCACTCACTTCGATAAAGCCGTCGGCATCACAGGTATTGTTCTCACTAAGCTCGATGGTGATGCCCGTGGTGGTGCAGCCCTATCCATGCGAGCCGTCACAGGCAAGCCAATTAAATACATCGGTGAGGGTGAGAAACTAGACGACCTTAATGAGTTCCACCCAGAACGTATGGCTGGTCGTATCCTCGATATGGGAGACATCGTCTCCATGGTCGAGAACATGGCAGACAAGATCAATGAGAAAGACGCTATGCATGCAGCCAAGCGGATGCAGAGTGGTAAATTTGACTTCAATGATTTCCTTAACCAGATGAACATGATCAAGAATCTAGGTCCACTCGATGGTATCCTAGGCATGCTCCCGGGCATGAAGAAACTCAAGAAGCAAATCCCTACTGACCTCATAGGTGGCAAGAAAATGGCTCACATGGAAGCCATCGTACTCTCCATGACCAAGAAGGAACGCGAACGCCCAGAGATCATCAAAGGAACACGCAGAAAGCGCATAGCTGCCGGTAGCGGAACCACAGTCATCGAGGTAAACAAACTCCTCAAGCAATTCGGCGAAATGCGTAAAATGTTCAGCGGTAAAGGCGGCAAAATGAAACAGATGATGAAGCAAATGGGCGGCATGGAAGGCATGGAAGACATGATGAAAAAAATGGGTGGTAAAGGCGGCGGCCTTCCGTTTTAAAACCCATTCTTTAAATATCGGAGTTCCCCTGAAACGTAAGCGTCTTTTGTTAGAAAAAGCGTAGAGGAATTGAGCGTTGAGATTAGCGATGCTAAACTCGCGTAGGACTCCAGTGAGTCCATCAAAGCTTTTACGCATATCGACAGGAGGAAGGATGACTCGGATTTTTAATGCGGATGAAGATAAATAAATCATAGACCGCGAAGCCTATCTCAATTTCAGGAGTTAACTAGACGGCCAATTTTAAGACGCTTACCAAACAATTAACCAACAGCCTATTTTAACGACTCAGGGGACACTTCCGATTTCTTAGGCTCATTGGATTTTATAGGAAGAATTTGCATACAGTGAAAAGAAGTTTGGTTGCTTTTTAATGTATCTATTTTTGTAAACACAAAAAATGAGTTTGTCACACTATATTTGTCAGATCACCTCATATTTTAAAAATTCACTAACCAATAAAGACACTAATGAGCATCTACTGACCTGGGACAATAGACACTAAAACACTCTCATAAGCTGTGTACAGCTTATGATTTACTTCGCTGCAGTTTTTACAGACTCAGCTTTTGATTCCTTGCTTCGCTGAGAATGAAACGCATCAAATGACTCCTGAGACTCTACTGTCATAATGGTCACCATGTTAGCGTGACCTGCTCCACAGAGCTGTCCACAGACTACAGACGTCTCCATCTCTTCCTTAGGTGTGAACCACATTGGAATGTCTTTACCTGGGAATGCATCAGACTGGATACGCATTGGGATGATAGAGAAGTTATGAATCACATCAGTAGAGGTAACCTGAAGGATCACTGGTCTATCTACTGGGATTCTTAGCTTATCGGAAACGAAGTCATCAAATCCATTCTTATCATCAGGCACGATACATGCATCACCTTTAGATGAAACAAGTGTACGGTCGATATAACCAAACTTTTCATCAGTACCTGCATAGTGGAACTTCCAGTTAAACTGAAAACCAATCGCACGGACACGAACTGGATCTTCATTAAGAACACGATCGAAATCATCTGTTCTCTCACTCCATAGAGGAATAGCAAAACCAAGAAGGAGAACTGCCTCAACGATCACTACACCTACTTCGAGGTGAGTAGATAGATGACTCTGTACACCATAGTAGGATGCCTTAGGGTTCTTCTTCGCTCTGAACCTTACTAGTGTGTATAAGAAAAATAGTGTCCAGCCGATGAATAGAACGATCATGAACCATGTCACCACGTCAATCATGTGCCCCACAGCATCACCGTGGACTGAATAGTTCTTCGGAAGTCCCATCCACTCCGCTGGTGAAAAGGCTAATGTGTTAAATATGTTTTGCATAAACATGGTTGGTTATCGTGTATTAAATCTAGTTGTTTGAAAGGAATGGGTCGTCGAACTCGGTAGTGCTATTTAGCTTCTGACGTTTAGCTATTCTATAGATGAAGAAGCCAACTGCAGAGATCATCGGGATAATGATACAGAGCATGAAAAGGATAGCCCAGCCTGCAGCGTCTTTACCTTCGTCAATATAAGCATTTCTACATGCTTGGCATGCGAGAATGTTATGGAGTGTCTGTGAGATCATTATCTTATGAGTTATAGTTAACTGTTTTCTTATAAAATCTGACTCCGTAAATAGGTAGGCAGATAGCGGCAAGAAGGCATGAATAACCGAGTATCTTAAATGCTATGTCAGTGCTATCTCTCTCCACATACAAAGACCAAACCGCTACTCCAAGACAGAACAAGGAAACGAATGAGATGAAGATGAGGTGAAATGCGCGAAGTGACATAATGTGGGTGTGTTATAGATGTTAGGAAACCTTCTTAGGTAACATTTCATCAAAAGTAATCGGATCTAAGAATCCAAATGCAAAGAGCAAGATAAGAGCCACACCGAACGCTAGTGAGCCAAAGAAGATCCAGTAGACCATTTTCTTCTCATGATTCAGGTGCATGAAGATGAATGCTACTAAGCTCGCCTTGAATGACGCAATAGCAAGACCAATGATGGCATCTGCCATATCAAACCCGTGAGCGCCAAAGTCCAACGCTGGGATAGTAGCCACAGCTACTGTCAGTCCAGTACAAACGAAGAGTACTAGACCAATGATGGTGTACAGCTTAACTGCTTTTTTAATTTCTTCTGGTGAATCAGCCATAATAGATCGTGATTTTAAAGTTGTTTAGTGATTTTAGTTCTAAGATTACATGAGGTAGAAGATCGGGAATACGAAGATCCAAACCAAGTCAACAAAGTGCCAGAATAGACCAGCAACCTCAACACGGTTCGCTAACCACTCAGGATTCTCTTCATACATCTTACGTCCGAAGAAGAGATAGTAACCTAGTACGAGTGCCCCACCAATAACGTGTAGACCGTGAAGTCCAGTGATAGTGAAGTAGATCGCATAGTAGTTATTCATCTTAGGTGAGAATACTGACTCGAAACGAATGTCTTCACGAGCCACTTTAAGCTCAGGGAAAGAAGCTGTAGCTGCGATCACATTATGGTCATCATCAGTAGGATTGAATTTACTATGATTAGCACCAGTGAAACCGGCAATCATTCCTGGTTCGAAGTGCTTCACGTTATCCAGAGTAACTGTATTACGCTCTTCATCTTTACCATCCATGATCGCTTTATAAGAAACCATCTGTTTCCAAGTGATTCTGTATAGCTCGATATCGATAGGAACTCTGTTAGCCTTTCCGTCTTCGTCTGTGCCGTAGTCTTTGAGTAACTTAGCTGTCCATAGCTCACGCCATTCTTTGTGCATTCCCCAGTATTGTCTGAGCTGATCTGCACCTTGGCTATCACCGAGATTAGCATACCAGTCTTCGATCATTGCATTGATCTTATCCTGTGAGTATTCACGCTCACGCCCTTTCATCACAAGATGTCTGTGATCAATTGCATCAACATTTAGGACGATTGAAGAATCTCCAGCCACACCTGCAAGTACAGTTTGGTCGAGTAGAGAAACACCAGTCTTAGCTCCCTCTTTCTTCTCTGACATTCTTCCCCATGATGGCTTGATGTCTATCTTAGCATTATCTACTGCTACTTTAAACAGACCAGAATTCTTGAGGATAGATCCAAAATCACCAGCTTCAACGATTCTACCATATTCTTCGTTAGCTGCGTCTTTCTGTGCTTGATCATACTGAGTAAGATCTGTAACCGCTGTGAATCTATTACCTTCATTAGAACGAACATTTTTCCATGCTTGTCTAAGAGCTGACTCCCTCACCTGCTCATTATGAGCACGTGTTTCGATATATGAATCTTTCGCTTCAGCGAGAATGTAACGAAGTGAACCTTCTTCACCGTCATCAGCAACAATATCAAGAACTGTATCTTTAGCGACGAGGGGTTTTTGAATAAGCTTGTCACCATCAAAATCGTTGATCACTACATCCATCGCAGAAGTCACCTTCTTATCACCGATTTGCTTAGTAATTCTATTTAGATACTGGTCATAATAACTAGTAAGATCGAAAAGGATCTCGTTGGTAACCACTGAATAATAGTTATCAGCTTTGTCATTATCATCATAATGAACGTGACCTTCTACATTAGTAAAATCTGTAGTTTGAACGTTCTGGTGACCTAGCTTAGCACTGTATTCGAAGCCTTTAAAGACCATGAAGATAGCCGCACATACGAGTGTGAAGCTCATGTAGCCTTTGAATGCTTTCCAGTTACGTAGCTTGAGTGAAGCCCAGGCAAATACGACTGTTACGGATGATGCGATAAGGATAAACGTGTTTAACAATCCAGGAAGGACAGGAAGTACACGCTCTGGCCAAGGATAGTCTGCAAAGATACGCAGGAAGATGTATGATGAGAATAGCCCACCAAAGAGCATCACCTCGGAAGCCAAAAACAGCCAGATTGCTATTTTTGAGTTGTTTAGACCCGTATCTTTACGGGCATTTACGATATATGGGATTTCCATGTCTTGTGAATGTTGATTTTAAAATTACTAGGTAAAAAGGATTAGTGCTTATCGTCAGGTAATACACCTGCGTCTAGGTCAGAAGATGTCTGCTCCTTTGGCTCATGCCATTGTGGATAGAAATCTTCATCACAGTCTGGGCGAGAGTACTCGTATGGTCCGCGATAAACAGCCACATCGAACTCGAAGTTACCATGTCCTGGAGGCGTAGGTGTAGCCCACTCAAGTGTAGTAGCGTCCCATGGGTTATCGTTCTCTACTTTCTTGCCAGTTTTCCAAGCAGTGAATAAATTGATAATGAATGGAATCTGCGCTAGAGCGAGAAGGAATACTGACCAAGACATAAGTTGATTAAGACCGATGTACTCATTCACAACATTACCGAATACGTCAGATGAACCTTCAGCAGCGATGTAACCATCACCACCATTATACCAACGACGGTGGAAGCCTGCCATTCCCTGCAGAAGCATTGGGAAGAACACAAGGTTGATGAAGATAAGTGATGGCCAGAAGTGAAGATGACCAAGAGTGTTATTCATGAAACGACCGAACATCTTAGGATACCAGTAGTAGATACCTGCGAAGAGACCGAAGAGAATACCAGGAGCAACCACATAGTGGAAGTGACCGATCACGTAGTAGGTATCGTGAAGGTGAAGGTCAACAAGGTTGAATGCTAATGGAAGACCAGTGAGTCCACCAATACCGAACATTGGTAGAAATGCACATGCCCAGATCATTGGCATCGTGAATCTGATAGAACCTCCCCAAAGTGAAATCAGGAGTGAGGTGATAAGAACCACAGATGGAACTGAGATCAAAACAGTAGTGGTCTGGAAGAATGTAGATACTGAACTACCCATACCAGTGAGGTACATGTGGTGAGCCCATACGATGAAGGATAGGAATCCAAGTACAAGAACCGCGTATACCATAGACTTGTAACCCCAAAGTGGCTTACGAGTATTAGCAGGGATAATTTCTGCCACACATGCGATGGATGGAAGAAGTAATACATATACCTCCGGGTGACCGAGGAACCAGAAAAGATGCTGGAAGAGAAGTGGTGATCCACCACCTGCATAATCAGCAGCCCCTGAATCCGTAATTAGACCAGACGGCTGGAAGAATGATGAACCTACTGTTCTGTCAACTAACTGCATGATACCAGCTACTTCGAGTGGCGGGAATGCTAGGAGAAGAAGGAAACCAGTAACAAGCATCGCCCATACGAAGAACGGTAGACGCATCCATGTCATTCCCTTCGCGCGAAGGTTAATGATCGTGGTGATAAAGTTTACTGAGCCTAATAGCGAGGATGAGATAAGTAGTACGAGACCCAGTAACCACTGAGTCTGACCGGTAAAGAACTGATTCGGATGCTGGGAATCAGCAAACGATGATAATGGCGGATAGTTCGTCCATCCTGACTTTGCAGCACCTGACTCCATGAAGAATGAAGCACACATGAGGATACCACCAAGTGCGTAGAGCCAATATGATGCACAGTTCAGCTTAGGGAAAGCCATGTCAGGAGCACCGATCTGGAGTGGTGTCACATAGTTACCAAACGCACCGAATCCGAGAGGTACAACTCCAAGGAAAACCATGATTGTACCGTGCATCGCACCGAACATGTTGTATGTCTCTCCTTCTACTTTACCAGCAGTGAGCCATCTAGCTTTCCATTCATCAGTAAATACCCATGACATCCATGTAGGAACAGGCTCTTGAGGATATGCAATACTCCAACGCATCATCATCATTAAGAAGAATCCGAAAAGTAAGAATAGTAATGCCGTAATTCCATACTGGATACCGATCATTTTGTGATCAGTAGAGAAAATGTATTTCTGCCAGAATGGAGGATCGTGGTGATCGTGATGGTCAGCGCTCATAATAAGAGTGTATGTGTGGTTTAATAGTAAACGTTTTCTAGCTGAAAACAGATGCTATTAGATGTGTTTGTTGTTAAATATAGTGTGGTAAATTAAATCTTGAAAGCCGGTATTATTCGATAACTTCGCCAGTCTTCTTGTTGATGACTGTACCAGGTTCGAAGAAGTCCCCTTCAACCTGGATTTTTCTGTACTCATCAAGTTCAGCTTCAGTAGTGTATCCCTCTGTTGCACGCTTAGCATTGAGGTCTTTAAACTGCTGCATCTGATCAGGTGTGTAAATTTTGCCAACATTGTTGCCGAAGCTGTTCTGTAGGTAGTAGACTAGTGCTGCCATTTCAAGGTTATCTGTGCTTTTATTAAGCTGAGAATCCATCTGGCTATTCACACTTACTCCTGCTGCTGTGATAGGTCCTTTAACACCATTTACTACTGCCATAAGTAGGGCGACTGGTGACTCAGTGACATACTCAGAAGCTGCTAGCGGTGGGTAATTCACATTACCTTTTCCGTCTGGCTGGTGACACCCCATACATTTCTTATACGTCGCTGATCCCTTAGCCATGTAGACTGCCTCGACAGCACCTTGTGGCACAGGTGGTGGACCTGTAGTATCTTCAGCCTGGATATATCCCTCTTTTACGAAGTCATTGTATGCGAAAAGATTATTAGAACTGAAGAGCACACTACCTGCAATGACTGCGATAATACTACCTGTGATGAATACCCATACAGAAACTGGCTCGAGACCATTTTCACGTACTTGCTGCTCGCGTGATGCAGCAGATGATGCACGAGTTACCTCAGCATGTTGTTCAGCTACATTGGTGGATTCTTCCAGATCTGGCTTTTTCGGATCTATTGGTTGAGAAGACATATTGTTGAGTGATTGTGTAGTGTTTAAGAAATGTTAAAGATGATATTTCAGGAAATATACAAGACTTACTTAGCACCTTTCTGCTTAGTTTGTGAATATTGCATCGCATATGGCACAGCTCCATCTTTCTTGAGATTGATGAGGTAGTTTACAAGTGACTTACAGTCACCAGTTGGCACTACTTGTTGGTCGCATTTTATATCAACAGCGAATTTAGCGCCTTGACCGAAATTTCCTACCTTCGTGAAAAACTGTGGATTAGCCTGACAAACTGACCAAACTCTCTCTCTCCCCTTATCTTCGAAATTTTCGTTACGTGGATTATACAGATGTTTGTATACGTATGCCTCTTTATCGAAGGCTTTACGGCCAAGAGCAGCAGCTATCTCTTGAGCTGTCATTGGTGACTTATCTTCCTTGATAAGCGCGATGCCCATCTTAAGTGCTTTTTTCTTGTTGATCTCTAGTGCGAGTGCATCGACACGATTACCGAAGTTTCCAAGATCTGGACCGATACGACTATCACCGATAGGAGCCATGTACTCACCTTCGAAGTCCCAAGCATTCGTGATACGACGTGTATCACCACGCTCAGCATCATTTCTAGTACCACCCTGTCCCTCACGGAAGACATCAGCACCTGCGTAAGAAGGGCGAGTCACCTGAGTGTGGCAAGTCATGCAGCCTTCCTGGCGATAGATCAGAGAACCAGTCTCTAGACTACCTGTACGGAGTGGCTGATAAAAATCAGTACGCTCATCATTCACCTCATCGTACTGAGGTTCTGATAATGAACGCATCGTTCCGAAAGGAATTGCGAGCATCACGAGCCATGGAAGACCAAAGCTGGCAATAAGTCCGATAAAAAATGTCTTAACTGTCATCGTGTTCTAATGAAAAATGGTTAAACTATAGTGATAAATTGATATTAAAGTAGAATAGGGCTTCGTGATTACTTAGCTGATTCTAGCTTCTCGATGTCTCCTTCTGGGCCATGCGGTGATGAATGTGATGCGTGACCTGCAAGAAGTGTAGGATGATTACTGCGACGACCCAGTCTGAGCCACATGAGCATTAAATGGCTGCAGAACATGAAGACTGCAAATAGGATGAATACAAAGCCAGTAGTGAGACCTACTGCATATGGGAAAAGTCTACCCACTGCTGCACTAGGATCTTCTGTTGGCATCTCTAGAATATATCCATGCATGAATCCACCAAGTGCTGTGTAGAATACTGAAATGAAGGCAATTCCATAAATAAATAACCAGTAGTGCTGAGTAATCATCGTAGCAGAGATCCACTCACGGTTCGTGATACGAGGAACGATGAAGTAGATCGCACCGAACATACACATGGAGAAAAATCCTAAAATACCAGTAAGCTCAAGACCGTATTGAGCGATAGAGAACTGAGTAAACTTAAGCGCATCAGGAAGAGACATGAATGCACTCATCACAGTGAAGACAAGCATCCCTGCTGCACCAGCGATGGTGAACTTTAGTGATGGTGAGTTAGCTACTGTTTCACTGCTATCCTTTACCGTCTTGAGTACATTGATCACAAGAGCGATCGCTGGGATAATGAGTAGAATCACTGCACCTGCACTTAAGTATGGAATAAATGCTGGTATAGAAGCCCCCATCATACGCTGCATTCCAGCCCATGGTCCGAAAATCGCAAGTGCCCAGAATCCGAAGATCGCAAGACTATAAGAATATACCGGACGACCAGTCACCTTAGGAGTGATGTAGTAAGCACTCGCCACAGCTACAGGAGTGAAGAAGAGGAACATAATAGCAGATCTGAACCAAGCGGTAGATGCTGTTACCATGAGTGGGTGTCCATCACCGAGGTAGAAGTGGGTGAATGCTAGTCCAGACAGAAGGATCCATGGGAACCATAATACTGATGCTAGTAAGTACCACTGAGAAATATAGATGTGACCACCACGGCGAACTCGGAACGCGATCAGAGCCCATATTCCGATAAGGAAATAAGTAAGGCAAAGAACGATCATGACTGACTTAGGAAATGCCATCCATGTGATACCAGTACCGGCACCAAGAAGGACACATAGCGTGCCGATTCCTACGAAAATATTCCAGACGTGACCAGCTGCTAGAATAAGACCTGACTGCTTGCACTCTTGACGTGAAAGTCTAGACATCAGCCAAAGGATCACACCGAAGCCAGCCTGTGCTCCCCATCCGTAGATAAGAGTACTCATGTGAGCCGGCATTGTGCGACCTACATTGAAGCATGAACAGCAGCTTAGAAATTCTGGTGAATGAGTCTTCGCTGACGCGATGATTCCCAGAAGAAGTGAAATAGCAAGCCATACTGCGCCGCTGGTAAAGAAGAACATCACTGGATGACGCAGTGAGCGGTCAATATTCGCTCTGAGTTGCGTGTCTTCTATGTTTGAACTGTTCGTTGTAGACATGAAATTATGGTTGGTTGTCTTAAATTATGAAATTTGAAATGACTAGGTATTACTTACCGTGAACTACACCTGAGTCAGCTGGTGTTGTATCGAGAAGCTTGATCTCGCTAGCTATTGGGAAAAGCGCATGTGGAGGAAGCTGCACGCTGTCTCCGTCTTTCTTGTACTCAAGAAGAGCTGACTGCTCAGCCTTAACTTGCTCAAGCTTGATGATACGAGCCTTTCCACGCGCAGTATCAGCTGTAGACACTTCATCGGTCTGGACGAAATTCTTGATAATGAAGATAGCAAGACCGAATGCCACGAAGAGTCCTAGACCCCACCAAAAGGTGTTGAAGCGGCGAAGTGGTGTATCACGTAGATTGTTTTCCATGAGATTAAATACTGATTAAATTAGTTATGAAGATTTGCTGACTCTAGAAGACGAGGGTCTCTGTTCGGGTATGTGTTAGTATTACCGATATTACGTAAGAAGACATAGACGAAGAACGCTCCGACTGTGATGAACGCTACGATATCACCGAGGTACGCTGGATGACTGACGAACAGTTCTTTACCATGCGTGAGCGATACTCCACGCTCAGGTATGACTGCGATGTAGAGATCCACAGCATGCATGATGAGCATGTAGACACAGATCGGAACGATGAAGATAACTGTCTTCTTTACATAGTGTGGAAGAAGAAGTGCAAATGGTAACGCAAAGTGAAGGAATGTGAGTGAAATACTTCCATACCACCATTCATCAGTATTTCTAAGGATGAAGTAAGTAGTCTCCTCAGTGATGTTCGCATACCAGATGAGCATGAACTGTGAGAAGGAAACGTATGCCCAGAAGATAACGAATGCATGAAGAAGTTTACCCATGATGTGGTAGTGCTCTTTGCTCGTCACAATCTTAAGATACCCCTTACTGCGGAGCCATGTGAGTGTCAGGATGAGAACTGCCATTGAATTGATCGCACAACCTGCGAAGAAGTAAACACCGTACATTGTGGAGAACCACTTGTAGTCAAGCGCCATCATAAAGTCGAGAGCGATGAATGTTGCCACTACTGCGAAGATCGGCATGATGAGGCAAGAAAGCTGACGTGTCTTGATGAGTCTCTCACATGTCGGCTTAGGGTCTGTGTCCTGGTCAGTAGACAGTTTACGTTGGATCCAGATACCTAGACCTAGTAGAACGAAGAATCCGATCACACGAGCTAACCAGAACGGTAAGTTCATGTACCAAGCTTTATAGTAAAGGAGTGATTTATGGTCAGACTTGAAAGCTCCCTTGTAAGGAGATGAGTATGCACCGTGATCCGCTTTTGCAACACCGGCTTCATCAAGAGTCTGAATCTGTAAGTAGTCCTTATGGTATTCCACACCTGCAGCTTCTTTCGCAGCAGCCTTAGCATTTTCTCTATCAGAATAATGGACCTCGCCATTTTCATCTACGTATTCGTGGTTCACATCGCGGTGATGCTGCATCCACTCGTATAGGTCATTCTGAACAGAAGGGACCATAAGAGGAATTGCGATCACTGCCATGAATGGGAAAACAAATCCGAGATTCTCCATGAGACGTCTCACCGAAACACCCCACCCTGAGTTAGTCACGTTATGAAGAGTCACCCAGAAGCAACCTCCAAGTGTGATAGAGATGAAGAACATGAAGGCGAAGAGCCAAGAGTATGAATATCCATCTGAAGTACTATCCAAACTAAATAAGATAATACTAATCACAGCTCCTATTGCGAAGACGATGAGTGAGATGAGTTTAGGTAAGGCAAGATCTGATGACTTTACCTTCTCCCCGTGTAATGGGAGGTCCTTTGATGTGACGTGATGTGCCATGGGACTGTTAGATTAAATTGTGTGTGTGTTGATTGTTTGAAATTGTCTTACTTATTAGCTGCATCGAAAATCTCTTTGATCTTCGGGTTATTATAGTCAGCCTTAGCACTAGCTTGGAGTCCTTTGACGTATGCAACTGCTGCCCAGCGATCATAGAGTGAGAGATCTGAACCCATCTGGCCCATGTTCCCTCTTCCATTAGTGATCACATCGTAGAGCGCTCCCTCTACTAGCTCAGATGTACGGAGATTACTGATATCAGGAATGAAGCCGTTCGCTTTAGCTGCCCCCTTACCGTTTCCAGAAAGACCGTGACATACTGAACATTTGTAGCCGAATACTTCCTGACCACGTGTAAGTAGAGCGGTTACGTTTTCCGCATTTTCGAGCTCAAGCTCAGTTGGGAAACCTTTACCGAAGTTCTTATCGTTGAATTTACCAGTGTGAAGATATGTCTCCTTGTTACCATACCCCTTAAGCTCGCTTTCAACTGAAAGATCAGTCGAGTGGCCTTGCGGAATAGTACCAGTAACCGGCTTCTGACCACTCATTCCATTTGCATAGAAATTATTTGGTTTTTGAGCCTTCACGTAGTCCTGCTCATCCATGTCTGGGAAGATGCGGATAGGTGGTTTCTTGAATTTGTCACCTCTGAATCCGAAGGTACTGATGACGAACACGATGACGAGTGCGTATATGAGAAAAAAGTAGCGCATGATATTAAATTTTTATCTGTAATGAAAAATTAGTCTTCCTCTTCTACCAGTTCGATATTTGTTCCCCCTGCTTCTTCTAGCAGTGCTTTCGTATCTTCTGGTGAGAAATTAGGATCTCTGGCTTCTACCGCGATGAAGAATCCATCATCGGTAGTACGGTGAAATTGACGGCTAGCGAACAACGGGTGGTTTAGTCTAGGTAGCCCCATGAGGCCGAGAAGACAGAAGAGAACCGTAAATCCCGAGAACAGAATCGTAAGCTCGAACATGATTGGGAAAAATGCGGACGTCGTGAATATATTCGCTGGCTTTGCCTGCACCACTGTAGGATAAATAACTACCTGAGTGATGTATGCTAAACTGAATCCTGTAAGTAGACCAGTAGATCCACCGAAGAATACGAAGTAAGGTAGGATAGAACGTCTCATTCCCATCGCATCATCCATTCCATGAATTGGGTAGGATGAATAGCAGTCCCATTTCTTGAATCCGGCATCGCGTACTTTCTCAGCACCCTTGTAGAGGGCTGATGCGCTTTCGAATTCGGCTAGATAACCGTAAACTCTTTTTACTGATGTGCTCACTGTCTTGTGATGTGGTTAGTTGTTATTTAAATTTTTATTACTTAGTAAGTGGCTTAGCACTCCATATTGCGGTGGTTGCCCTTGCCATCAACTTCGTACTGGTAAGCAGCCTCAGTCTCGACTCCTTCGTCAGGATGTGCCTGCTTGTCATCGAAGTGTGCGTCACTCTCCAGGAGTGTCCACTTCACTTCAGCGATGTTGATACATGGTAGGAAACGTAAGAATAATAGGAAGAGAGTAAGGAACATTCCGATCGTTCCAACGAAGGTAAGAACGTCAACATCTGATGCCTCATAGTACTTCCAGTCACCTGGGAGCCACATACGTGGAAGTGTTGTCACGATGATTACGAATCGCTCGAACCACATACCGATGTTTACGAGCATACATACGCCCATTACCACCCAGAGGTTCTCACGGCATGCCTTAGACCAGAATACCTGTGGTGCAACTACGTTACAGAACATCATGACTACGTAAGCCCACCAGTATGGACCAGTGATACGGAGCTTGAATGCTTCCATCTCATATTTACCACCTGAGTAGTAAGCTACGAAGAGCTCCATGAGGTAGGCATATCCAACGATAGTACCAGTAGCGAGAATGATCTTACACATGTTTTCGATGTGCTTCATCGTGATCATGTCGTGTAAGTTATAGATAGAACGAGCAGGAATCATGATCGTCATTACCATGGCAAATCCACCGAAGATCGCACCAGCCACGAAGTATGGCGGGAAGATCGTAGTGTGCCAACCCGGGACAGTAGATGTCGCGAAGTCAAAGGAAACGATAGAGTGAACGGAAAGAACGAGCGGTGTAGAAAGTGCTGCGAGTAGAAGGTATGCCATTTCATAATGACTCCACTGGCGGTTACCACCTCTCCAACCGAGAGAAAAGAGACCATAGAAGAACTTACGGATACCTGGCTTAGCTCGGTCACGGATTGTCGCGAGGTCAGGAACCATTCCGAGATACCAGAAGATAAGCGAGATCGTGAAGTAAGTAGATACCGCAAACACGTCCCAGAGGAGTGGTGACTTGAAGTTCTGCCAGATCGCATTCGCATTCGGAATAGGAGCTAGAAACCATGCCATCCATACACGACCCACGTGGAACGCTGGGAAAATACCCGCACAGCATACCGCGAAAATTGTCATCGCTTCCGCCGCTCGGTTAATCGACGTTCGCCAATTTTGTCGCGTCAGGAATAGAATCGCTGAAATCAATGTACCAGCGTGACCGATACCAATCCAGAAAACGAAGTTAACAATCGGCCACCCCCACATCGTGCGGTTTGTATTCCCCCATACACCCACACCAGTGGATACGAGATAAGTAAGACCACCTACTACACCAATAAGCGCGATGAGCGCAGATGGGATGAATAGTAACCACCAAAGTAGAGGTTGTGGCTTCTCCACAATCCCCGCAATACGGTCGGTGATCCATGCATACGAGCGGTTATTGAGAATTAACTTCTCGCGCTCAAATACCGGAAGAGTGATGCTGCCATCGTTTTCCTCTGCCTTATTTTCGTTATCTGCCATTTTCTTAAATTCTTAAAATTTGATAGTGTCTAAATGATTTGCTTTTCGCAGCTTAGTGCATGTTGATGGTTGCTCTACCAACATTCTTGGCATCAGGCATCTTCACGTTCGGGTTCTTCACACGAGCCATATAAGATGTTCTTGGTCGAACACCGAGATACGCGAGCATATCGTAAGTTCTTGGGTTCTTATACTGACCTTCGACGTGTGCCGGAAGATCCTTGTCCTCATCTCTGAGAGCCTTAGTCTTCTGGATTCCATCCTTCATGTTAAGTAAGTTTCCGAAGACAACTGCTCCAGCTGAACATGCATCCTGACAAGCTACTGTTACGCTATTAGCAGGTGCCATGAGCATTTCATGATCTACCTTGAACTCTGAAGATGGCTTACCAGACTTCTGAACCGCCTTCTTAACATTCTGCTTAGCATCGATCTTAGCTGACTGGAGACGCTGCACACAGTAGGTACACTTTTCCATCACACCACGCATACGGACTGAAACGTTCGGGTTACGCTGAAGTGACTTGGCGTCGCCTTGCTGCTTCTTACCAAATGGACCTTTGTAGAGGTTCTTATGGAGAAGTGGGTTACGCTTATTGTAGTCGAAGAAATTAAATCGTCTCGCCTTGAACGGGCAGTTATTCGCGCAGTAACGAGTACCAATACAACGGTTATAAGCCATTGTATTTAGTCCGTCCTCTGAGTGAACTGTTGCGTTCACTGGGCAAACTGTCTCACATGGAGCGCTCTCACACTGCACACATGCTACTGGGTTCGGGATCATCTCGATAGGATTTTCCCATGAGTCTACAGTTTCAGACGCTTCATCTTCTGCAGTCTCAGCAAAATAACGATCCATTCTGATCCAGTGCATTTCACGGCCCATAGCCACCTGAACTTTACCCACTACTGGGATATTATTCTCAGCCTGACATGCAACAAGACATGCATTACAACCGGTACAAGTACTGAGGTCGATAGTCATCGCCCACTGATGTGACTTATCCCAAAGGTGCTTACGGTCATTACCGTCTTCATCCTTAGTATTACTCACTGGCTTGTACTGATCCACATTCTGAGGAATGTGTGAGTCCATACCCTGCTTTCTTACATTTTCAAGCTGCTCAGCGTAGTCTTTCTGGTGATCGTGACCATCTGGAGCTGTATCCATAGTGGAAATCTCACGAGCAAGCGCACGTCCATACATAGAGTGGTGCTCCTGTGTTCTCGCTAATTTGTAACGGCTACCTTCGACCTTCTCAATAGAAATTCCTGACACGAAGTAATCGCTGTCAGTTCTCAGCGCGTACGCATTGAAACCAGTATTCACACCTACTGAAGAAACGTTTTTAGCATTTGCTTCGAACTTGATCTCTTTACCTTTAAAGTTGTCCTTCCAGTGCTCATCATAGCCTTGACCATATCCGAGTGGCACTGAAACCACATTGTCCGCCATTCCGAAAGCAACGATCACTACAGCCTTCAGACTCTTGTCCCCTACTGTGAGATTCACCATCGGCCCGAAGAGACTTGGTCCCTCACCGTCTTCTGACACTGGTGTAGTCTCTACATCCGTATCAGTTGCGATTCCTAGACTTGCCCACCATGCTTTCTCTTTCTGCTCAAGCTCTACGATCTCATCATAGAGTTCGAGTGCTTTAGCTGTGTTTGGTGACATATAGACTGCATTGTCCCAAGTAAGCTTAGAGATAGGATCTGGAGCTTCCTGAAGCCATGAGTTATTGATGTAACGTCCATCAAGCACAGCATAGTCAGTTGCGAAAATAATGTCTGGCGCACTGATCGTTGGAGCTTTCTGCTCCTTGATTGTTGAGCTTGGCTTAGTTGCGGATGTTGCTACTTCGTATTTAAAGTCAGCATTGAAGCCGAGTCTAAGAAGTGAATTCCAGTCCCCTTTTACCTGCTTAGCAAATACTTCCTTCACTGCATTGTATGCAGGAGAAACCGCCTTAGCATCAGATGAGTCATGCAGCTTTTCACCTGTAGCAAGTGCCAGGAGAAGTTCAAATTCCTGAATCCCATTATAAAGTGGTAGAATCATTGGCTGAACCACTGAGTAATGACCAGCATCACCAGTGAATCCGTCCCCCCAGCTCTCAAGATAATGAGCTGCTGGAATGTGGAGACAAGCTGAATTCGCCGAAGCATTCGTGCTTATTCCCCAGTGAACCACGCTCTTGCCCTTCACTATGTCAGTAAAGAGCTTACCACCTATAGTAGGATTCTCGTAGAATGGGTTAGCTGGTGTGACTAAAATTACAGTATCATGTAAAGCCACGTCAGATGCGAAGTCTTCGAGTGAACCTAACTCAGCGTGTTGCTTACTTTTACGAGCTACAAGAGCACCTACTGCATACGCACCGAGCTTCTCGTTAATGAGATACACCACATCGTGGAGCTCTTTATCGTATCGGCTACCAAGGAGAACAATACCGCCACCTGCCTTGAGGTCGTCGATGCATGCTTGTACCCACTTAAGCTTTGTTCCTGAAAATGCTTCAGCTGGAGCTGGCCCCACACCTAGAAGGTTAGCGAGATGAGCGATGAATCCTGCGACTTGACTTGGCGCGAGTGGCGCACGGTGATCAGCCATGCCTCCTGTTACAGAGTAAGTAGGCTCTACACAGTAAAGTCTATTAAGTTTACTTTGATATGCGATTGGATCATTCGCATAGTCAGCACCTTCTGGACGACGGTGATCATAAAATGCTTTCAGTCCACCCTGCTTATCAAGCTCTAAGAAATCACAATCAATCGAAAGGATCTTAGCTGCTTTTGAGAAATCTGCTTTTACAGCTGCATGCTTACCGAAGATAGCTTGATCAGAAGCCTTCTTACCAGCGCCAGCGAGTGCTTCGTAGCTGTAGAACTTTGCTCCAGCGTGCTTAGCCTTGATCTTACCAAGAAGATCAGTTCTTGTGAGTGAATCATCTTCACCCACTACCACTGCGAACTTTCCGCTCTCAGTGTACTCAGCTAGTTTAGCAAGCGCGTCTTCACGAGTGATAGACTCACCTGCTGACAGGAAATAACGTGAACGAGCAGGATCATAAAGATCAAGAACAGAAGCCTGTGTGTGTGAATCCACACCATTAGCATCTGGGTTCTGCTTGTTTGGCTCCAGCTTAGTCGGGCGGCCTTCGTGGTTTGTAGCCACAAGAGGAACAGCTCCATTCGCTGAAGGCATTGAAGTTGCATAGTAAGTTGGCTTACCAGGGATAGTCCACTCTACTGAATCCACGAAAGGAACAATAAGTGACTCAGGACGACGGCATGATGCTAGCCCAAGACCAGCAAGCGCAGTTGACGCTCCCATTAACTTTAAGAATGAACGGCGTGTATTCTCCTGATCCTCCTCATCACGCATCATTTCAGATGCACGGGGAAATTCTTTATCTACCCACTGTCTGAGACCAGGAGTATCCTCTAGTTCTCCGGCACTGCGCCATACTTTAGTTGCGCGTTCCTCTGCAGGAACCTCCGGGTGATGCCATTTGCGTTTACTCATTTTCTAGCGAAAAGTTAAATTTAAAAGTGTGTGTAAAAAATTATCTGTGACAAGTGAAGCAGCTCTCCTTCGGCTGAACTTTCCAATTATGCTTAAGCATAAGACCAAATGCCTTCTGAGCGTCGTCAGTCTTAGCAAGATCAAGACCTAAATCCTTACCCTTGATGAACTCCTCAACCTGCTCTTTAGCAGTTAAGTTCTTCTTGATGTAATCTGCTGCATCATACTTGAGGTTGAACACTTCTTCCAGCGGACGAAGCGCATCTTCAGGGGCTCTGTGACACTCGATGCACATTCCCATGCTCAAGCTCTTAGCATGATAAACGATTGGCATCTCATCTACCTGACCGTGACACTCTACACAAGAGACTCCGCGACCTAAGTGAGCAGAGTGATTAAAATAAACATAATCTGGAGACTTATGGACTCTCACCCACTTAATTGGCTCACCAGACTCGATAGCTGCTAGAAGCGGTGCTAGTCTAGGGCTTTCAGACTTGATCCCTCCCTTTACGTGACAATTAGCACAAGTATTAGCAGTAGGCACATTTGCGTGACCTGACTTCTCAACAAAACTATGACAATGACGACAATCTAGCCCAAGCTGAGTAACGTGCAGCTCATGGTCATACGGGATCGGCTGATCCGGCATATAGCCAACTCGCTGAGCCTTAGGCGTAGCATAATAAGTGAAAGCGGATACAGCGCCAATCGCAACTGCACCAATGCAAACTGCGATTTTGAGCGGTAGTATATTTGTCCAACGAGGAAAGTAATTAGCCATGAATTATATTGCTTAGATGTCGTCTTGTATAGCCTTGTGAAAAATTTCACAAGCTAATTTTTGAGATAATTAGCAGCTATTTACTATTGCAAGCATGTCTCATTAAGAGCGCAAAAAAACACCTCCATGAGAGAGTAAAAAAATGAATAACATACAATTTATAATCAGTTAATTCTGTGAACTTAGAACGCTAATTCACATCTAGATAACTATATTTACAGACTACTAAATTAGCAATTTCCTAGATCAACCTTAATAAATATAGCTACGCATTTCAGAAAGCACTTCATTAACCGCATAAAAGTCAACATCCGCAGGTAGCTCACACTGCGCATAAGCTTCAGATATTAACTCCATCTTCTCTTCCGCCATCTTGAGTAAATATTCATATTCAAACTCCCCACGCCTTACAGCTTGCCTATTTCTTCCGCAATTTTAACACATCTGCCTGTGCTTCCTTTTCCAAATTATTTTTGTCTCAAATAAAGGACCATATATATAGCAGTTTTATTTTTGTCCCCACATCCAATTTTGGGTTAAGAAGGACATGCCTTAACCTCCTCGTAAAGTGAGGTACACGTAGTATTACGAAAAAAGTGACGCACCTCTTCTATCGCAGCACGAGTCAATGATGATGCCTCCTTAACACGAAATGGACGAACAGTAGGACTCGTCCCACGATAGGGGTCGCAGTTGTTGGATTAACTAATAGTAGTGTATTTGTCCGAGTAAGCTCCTCAAGCAAGTAACTACCGGCTGGCCATTGGTCAAGTAATTTCACAAGTTGTTTTACATATTGTTTTTTAGGACACTAAGGACTGATTCTTCGACAGCCCCCCTAAAAAAACGGCCATTTTCTTTATCGAAGGTTCACGACTTCTCGGCACGAGGAGGAATGGTATGAAAACGCAATCAATCTTCATATGTTTTGTTGTTTGCAAAAGACTATCGGACGATGACCGTCGGGATGGCAAGGGTCGCCGAGTTTCAGGTGACACGGCCGCGAGCCGCTTTCACAACCAACCGGCGATTTCGTTAAAGAAATATTGCAGGGGGGGCTATCATCGTCGAACGACTCTAAGGCATAGAAGCTTGGTCGGGTTGCGGGAACGAAGACGCGTGCCATGATAGAGGTACAAGTAGCAGTTTTCGTCTGAAATATTTTCTGAACGACGGGGCTCCTTAACCCAAAACCGCCGGAAATTACGACATTTTGTTTAGCATGGTCTTCTCGTTGTGTACCGCGAGGCCATGTGGGACTTTCCATCCGGTAGCGCAGTTTTTTGTTTTTCTCAAAAATGGTTTGTTGCGGGAGAGGTCTTAAAAGCTCCCAAAGGGAGGAACCTCGGGGGAAAAGTGGTGCACCTCCGTTATCGTCAGCTCGCGTCCGAATACCTTCGAAGTCCTTTTTCGGGTGAGAGATTGAGCTCCTCCTCATGTGAGGACCTCAGGGACTGATCTGATGATGATGCTGCACTCATACCCTACCGTGGGGTGGCTTAAAGGTTAAACACCTTCTTGTTTCGAAAAAATTACGCTTTTTCTTTGCGCGTGTTGTGTACACACCTGTATGTAGTTGATTGATGGGATATTGTGGATCGGGGTTCACCTCAAGAGTACTTGTTCTGTTTTCTCGAAATCAGGGTGAGGAAAGATGACAAACGATGATATGATATTCGTAGAGAGCTCGCTTCCCAAGCGAGGCTCCCGCCCCAGAAAAAGAACGGTGGACCAAGGCTACGGTAGGGGGGGTACCCCCATTTGAGCCACTCTCACGAGTAGCTCTGTATCCTACGGATGAAGACGGTTTAAGCGCTTGGTTTGGCGCAGCTTAGATCACCTTTGCATTGAGCATTGATTTCGTCAATGTAAAACATAAAGAAAACGTAAGATTGCATAAGAACAAAGGGGTTACTCGCGCGAGTGACCCCTAGCCACTGAAATAAAGGCCCCTAAAGGGGACCCCCCTACCGTAGCCTGGGTCTACAGGTAAGAAACAATCGAGTCGGGGCGGACACCGGGTGTGCAGGATTTCGATGGGAAAAAATATGTATACGGATTCAATGAATATGTACATCATTGGACACGTACACAAACCCTCGCCTATTCGGGAGGTGGGACGAACGCCCACGGCAGAAAAACTTTGGGAAATACTCGTACATAAAACATGCCGACATGTGGCAATCAGAAAACTGACATGTTAAACTGGACTCCACCAGGCCCGCTCGGTTGGTCGTGCTGACAGCCGTCACGATGTATTTCAACTGCGCAACGTATGTATACACGTATGTAAATGTCCAACTATTGATATGATTCAAAACGACAACAGAAACCTACCTGGTTTCAAAGAGACAACAGAGAGGGGAGAGTTTAGACCCCAAAAATGTGAACGATACGCAGGATAACACCACAAAAACAAGAGTGCCGCCACTGAACCACGAACCACTGACCTTCTTCGTAGCGACGTACGTCTCCACAAGGAGGTGCTTGATGCGCCGAGAAGAAAGCGGCGGAAAGTGTGTCGTGTTGGATGTGAGCAGCCCCACCAGCTCCTGCCACGTCGAACCAAACGAGAAGAAGCCGAGCGGCAAAACTTCTCCATCACCATCTTGGCAGCAATAGCTCGCGAACTCTGAAAAATATACACTAAACACGGTGCAAAAGCGATTGGAAGGTACGTGTTGGGGGGCAAGTAATATGAGCAACCAACGAGCGCGTGAGACCAGATACCAGTTCCCTCTCTTCCCTTCACTGCCCAGATTAGGGCAGCCGGAGAAAAAGGCAAAACGACATCGCAGTCCTACAAAGTCCACAAAACGTACCGGTGGGCTGAGATTTCTCGACGAATTTGCAACACGCGATATTTTTTTCAACTTTTTTCACTTGGTTTTGGTATATCCCTCTTATCTGCGTTTCAAAAATGGATGGCGAGCTGTCGATATTATACTATATTGATAATATATTATGTTATACGTTTTAGCATGCCCTTGCCCGGACCCGTCTGACGTGTTCGAGAACAAGTTTGAGTTCGCCTCGAACATTAATACACACACCTGTTCGTTTCAGCACAGGAATTCTTGCTCGCCTCGAAGCTCCGCTGGATGTTCCCTTTCGCTTGTTTGTGCTATTCACCCTCCCCAGCTCCAACCACTTCGCGCAGCCTGTGTTTGCTCTTGTGGTGGGTGTTCACATTGCTGCGGTCGCCCTTTTTGCAGGGAACCGTTGTCTTGTTCTTGCCGCACGAGGGGTCCGCCATGCAGCAGTACTTATGTTTGTGGTCCTCATCCGCTAACGGGACGACGTAGACTCCTGGCGAGTACATGAACGACCGCTCGCGGCAACCCTCCCTCCTGTAGCCGTCCGGCACCTTCAAGTCATGGACGGCTTTGACGATGTCCGCGGGCAATACATACA
>CALJOJ010000059.1 GCA_937981665.1 uncultured Rubritalea sp. | reverse complement strand
GCTGTTTGGTGCACCCATGAGTTGATGGTTTTGTGGCTTAGCTTAACGGTTTGTTCTCTAAAAAATCGTTGCGACTGACGGTAGTGAGGTAGGTGGTCACAGTGTTTATCGATAATCAAAGCGGTAGCCAGAGCTGGGGTGATCATCGTGCCTGGGATTTTACTTTCTGGAGCTTTTTCTCTAACAGGTGCCTGGCAGCTTTGGCCTTCGTTATAAAGGTGCTCCAAGACGATTTAAGAAGGCTATTCATGCGGGGGATTCTTCCACCATAGCTCCTTCTTAAAAGGCTATGGGATGACTATGAGTAAGTTTCTAAAGTTTGGCATAGATTGTAGAGATCAGCTTTCGTGCCACTGCAGGTTTTCGTCTAAATATTCTTGGTGGGCGTATTCGAAGTGGATTACGCGACGTCTGTTAGGATGCTTAGAGCGGCTTGATGAATGGAGGATCAGCGGTGACATGAGGAGGGCGTCACCAGGGGAACAAGTGCATGTGATGGCTTCTTCTTTATTGTAGTCTCTGAGAGCGAGGGTGCTGAGCTTGCCTTTATTATGGCTCTGCGGGATGACTCGAAGTGCTCCATTGGTGGCTGTTGTTTCATCTAGGTGGAGGCGGATAGTGATCATGCTTTCTAGTAAGGAAACTGGAGGCTGCACATGAGGTGAGCTGTCTTTGTGTGACCAAGGTCTATAGCCTTCTATTTGCTTTTCTGCTACTACGGCAATGGTAAGGTCTTGGTGCCATGGTACTGGCCAGTTCTCAGATTCGGTTTTATCGAATAGGATACTGCGTACTGGGTGCATTCCCTTGGGGAGAAGTGAGAGTAGTTCTTCTGAGGTGCTGAGGGAGTCGAACAGAGTTGAGTGAGATCTTAAATGTCTGACACATGCTTTGCCTGCTTGGTCAGCTACTCGATCAGCTTCTTGTCGTAGTATCTCTAGTCGATCATGACAGATTACCTTACGGTGGATTTCGTATCCGTCTGAAATTATATTGGGAGACATGGTGAGTTAGTAGATTTCTGATAGATAGACGGTTCCGATGGGGGTGTCTTCGATCTTGTCTAGGAGGGCTTTGTGGATGATTTTTTTTCCAACGGGGGACTCTGGGGTGAGGACTGTTAGAGGCTGGTCTTCGTATTCTAGTTCGATGCCACCGCCTGCTGGGAGTATGAGGAACTGGTGGTCGTTGTCGTTGTCGTCTGTGAGGATGATGATGGAGCCGAGGATGGCAGTCTCTGGCTCGTCGGGTAGGGTGAGGTTCTGGATCTTGAAGATGCCTTCTTCGATGAGCTTGGCCTGCTCAGCCTGTGCATCGGCTAGATAGGATGCTTCGATCCCTCGTGTATCGTACTTTCCTTCTTGCTTGTTCTCATCACCAGTGGAGACGGAGTGAGTCTCAGCGGCGGCTTTTTTGAGGCTAGCTAGGTCTTTTTCTAGCTGGAGGATGACTTGCTCTTTAAGTTTATTCTTCATCGTGATCTGACTTATGGGAACTTCTGAAAGCTCCTGACATTGCTGATTCTGTTATTAGATTTGAAAGTTTGCAAGCAAAGCTTGTATGTTCAAAATACGACCCTAGGGAAATTGGCTTGAGGATTTAGCTTGGGGTGCTTCCTGCTCCTAAAAATGCTCCTTGTCTAAAAATTGGAGGGCTATTTCCCAGTCTGAGGAAATCTCAAAACGGCGGATGGTGAGTTTTCTAGCTGGATCTTGTTTAGATTTCACTCATTTATGCCAATAATTTAGTGCATTTTTGTTTAGCGATTTTTTATCACTAGTGGAATAAGCATCTAGAGAGCCTCAAGCCAATCGACCTGTTAGAAGGTAGAGTGTATATTATTTTTTGTTGTTACGCTCCCTCTTTGAGACGTATGTTGGATTGTCATTGCCAAACGTTGAATATGAGGTTTGATTCATGGATCTTATGAGTGAGAAAAAATCAAAATCTAAGGTGTTTGCTGAGAGGTTGTTCAGCACCTTGCTGCTATGGGCTATTGTGACTGGGATGTTTCTGAGTGATTCACCGTGGGCCTTTGCTGGCTTCATGGTGTTACTTGGAGCTGCTGCCAGTAGAGAGTATTTCGCTATGGCTAAGAAGGCGGGTTCGCCGTGTCTTTATAAGTTTGGCTTCATTTCCAGTACTCTGTACCTATTAGTAGTAGGCTATCTGCTAGCTAGTGAAGGATCAGCGGCCTTGGAAAAGATCTCGGTAATCAGTGGGGCAGCGATCGCTGGCGTGGTGATCAGTGCATTCACTATCCAGCTGAAAGATCCAGTAGAAGACGATAAGTCACTCGTGAGTGTGGCTTCTACGGTGATAGGGTTTCTTTACATAGCTTACTTGTTTGGTTTCATGGCTAGACTATGTTTCATCTCGCCAGCTGAAGAGGGTATTGGCGTCCCAGGGAAATGGCTGATCATCTGGGTCGTGGCTGTGACGAAGTTCACTGATATGGGTGCTTATATTACTGGTTCATTGATCGGTAAAAACAAGATGATACCGCACATCAGCCCAGGCAAGACTTGGGAAGGATTCGTAGGTGCTCTCTTCTGGGCTCAGCTTGCAGGTTGTGGACTTTATGCTCTCTTACCAGATGCTCTGAGCGTTCTTGGTGGCTGGCATCATGTGGTGATTCTTGGTTTTATCCTAGCTCTGCTTGCGGTAGTGGGTGATCTTGCTGAAAGTATTATCAAGCGTAGTCTCAAGGCTAAAGATAGTGGTCAGACTCTACCTGGTATCGGTGGTGCTCTGGATCTTATCGATAGCCTTTGTTTCACAGCTCCAGCGCTCTATTTCTATATTATTTGGGTTATCCAGTAAGCATTGTATTTTCCCTTAAAAAAAATCACGCTATGTCAGTTAAAAAAGTAGTTTTACTCGGCTCTACAGGTTCCATCGGGACAAGCACTCTGAGGGTGGCTAGTGAGATCCCAGAGAGGATGGAGATAGTCGGTCTAGCTGCGGCTAATAGCGTGACGGCTCTAGCTCAGCAGGTGAAGGATACTGGTGTGAAGCATGTCGGTATTTATAATCCTGAGAAGGAAGCAGAACTACGCGTGCTCATCCCAGCTGATGTGCAGGTTCATGTGGGACTAGAGGGGCTTATCGAGCTAGCTAGGCTTGAGGGTGCTGATATGGTTTTGGTCGCTATTGTCGGGATTGCTGGTCTTCATCCTGCTTTTGCTGCTATTGCTGCTGGCAAGGATCTGGCAGTTGCTAGTAAGGAGATTTTAGTCATGGCGGGGGAACTCGTGATGAGGGCTGCGAGAGAGAAGGGTGTCAATATCTTGCCGGTGGATAGTGAGCATAACGCTATTTTCCAATGTCTCGATAATAGAGGATCTAGTGAAGCGCAGAATGATGAGATTTCACGTCTTATTCTGACTGCTTCTGGTGGACCGTTTAGAATGATGCCGATTGAGGAACTAGAGTCTGTGAAGCTAGAGCAAGCATTGAAACATCCTACTTGGGAGATGGGACGTAAGATCACGATTGATTCCGCGACCTTGTTTAATAAGGGGCTGGAAATGATTGAGGCACGCTGGCTCTTCGATGTAGAGATGGATCGTGTAGATGTCATCGTGCATCCACAGAGTATCGTGCATTCTATGGTCGAGTTTATCGATGGGAGTATCCTTGCTCAGCTGAGTACTACGGATATGTGTTTCCCTATTCAGTATGCAGTGACTTATCCAGATAGATTGGCAAATGATCTAAAACCTCTTAACTTTTCTGAGCTAGGGAAGTTAGAGTTTGAAGCACCACGCAGAGATGCTTTCCCGGCGATAGATCTCGCGGTGAGAGCTGGAACGAAAGGTGGAACTTTACCCGCAGTGCTAAATGCTGCGAATGAAGTTGCCGTCGATGCCTTTGTGGAAGGCAAGATAGGCTTCACGGACATCTGGCAGGTGGTTGAGCAGACGATGGATGCGCATGAGTGGAATGCAGGGGAGACTCTTGAATCACTCATCGCAGCCGATGAAGATGCGCGCGTGCTTGCGGTTGGTTTTCTCTAAATACAGGATTTTTCTGCCACGGATTTTCACTAATGGTGGAAGGTGAAACCTTGGTGGACTGTTTTTGAACCTTAGAATTAGGTGAGACTTGATTTGTGCGCTTGTGTTTTGACTTGCCGTGCTTGACCACGGAAATTACGGAGTGCACGGAACTTTGGGCGTGTGTTTGCTGTAGATAAAGGTTTGGCTGTTAGCTTGCTGCGTCGGCTTTGATTTTTTCTAGCTCTTCCCAGCGGGTGTAGAGTGTTGCGACATTGGCTTTGGCTTCGTTGAGCTGTTCTTCGAACTGTTGCCAGTCGTTTGGATGGTCGTTGTAAAAGTTTGGATGTGTGAGGATGGCTTCTTTTGCGGTGACGTCTTCTTCTGCTGTTAGGATATCTACTTCGATAGTTTCTAGCTCGCGCTCTTCTTTCCATTTGAGCTTTCTGCCTGTTTTCTTAGGCTTAGCAGGTTCTTGTTTTGGAGTTTTGAAAGCGGCTTCATTGATTGCGTGCTGCTTATCGCGCTCAGACTTCTTCTCTAGATAATAGTCATATGATCCTGGCTGGAAGTGGAGGTCGCCATTGTCCTCAAAGGCGAGGATGCCAGTACAGACACGGTTGAGGAAGTAGCGATCGTGTGAGACTACGAGGACTGAGCCAGCGAAGTTTACTAGCGCTTCTTCGAGGAGTCTTAGGGTGTTGAGGTCGAGGTCGTTTGTCGGTTCATCGAGAACGAGGACGTTACCGCCACGTTTGAGAATCTTAGCGAGTAGAACACGTGAACGTTCTCCACCTGAGAGGAGTGCTATCTTGGTGTTGATGCGATCGTCATCAAAGAGGAATCGCTTGAGGTACTGGCGGAGGCCAATGGTTTCTTCGCCGAGTTTAACGTTCTCAGATCCTTCACCGACTTCTTCGAAAATGGATTTTTGGTCATCGATGATGAGCCTGCCTTGGTCCACGAAGTTAATATCTGCACGGGCACCGAGCATGACTTTGCCGGTTGCGGGTTCTAGCTGGCCGAGGATGGTCTTGAGTAGGGTGGATTTGCCCATTCCGTTTTTACCAACGACACCGATGCGCTCTCCGCCTTCGAGCTTGAAGTCGAGGTTCTTGAAGAGGGTGCGGTCGCCGATGGAGTAGGAGATGTTCTCACATTCTACGACTCTGTTAGAGAGCTTCGGTGCTGGCGGGATGATGAGGTCGATGTCTAGTTCTTGCTCTGGTGCTTCTTGGTCAGCTATTTCGAAATACTTGTCCATTCTGTCGCGTGATTTAGTACGACGTGCTGATGGTCTTTTGCGCACCCACTCTAGTTCCTTTTTGAGGAAGCGCTGGCGTTTGTGTTCATTGACTGCTTCCTGCTCCATGCGTGTGGCGCGAGTGATCATGTAGTCGGTGTAGTTTCCTTCGTAGGCGACACATTTTCCACCAGAAATTTCTACTATTCGGTTCGCAATACGGTCGAGGAAGTATCGGTCGTGTGTGACGAATAGGCAGGTGCCAGTGTAACGGGAAAGGAAGACTTCTAACCACTCAATAGAGCCTGTGTCTAGGTGGTTAGTAGGCTCATCGAGGATGAGTAACTCTGGCTGACCGAGGAGTGCGCGGCATAGCGCGACACGGCGTTTCTCACCACCAGATAATGTGGAGATGATGCGGTCATTGTCAGGTGCATGAAGGTTTGTCAGGAGTGACTGAGCTCGTGATTCTAGATTCCAGCCATCGAGGTGACTGATGAGATCCATGAGTTCAGCGCCTTTATTAGACTCTGGTGGGGTGTTGTCATATTCGGTCATCATGTCCATGATGTCTTGAGCACCAGTGAGGACAGCTTCCATGACATTAGCATCTTCATCGAGCTCAAAGTCCTGCGGAAGATAGCCAACACGGAGTCCACGCTTGACTGAATATTCACCAGAATCTGGGACCTCAACTTGAGCGATGATTTTAAGGAAAGTAGATTTTCCACAGCCATTTCTGCCAACGAGTCCGATGCGCTCGTTCTCATGGATAGCTAGGGTGGCTCCTTCTAAGACGGTTTGTGATGAGTAGGAGACATTGAGCTCAGAGGCACTGGCGATAGATATAGACACGTTATTGTTAGGTTATGTAGTGGTTGGGAAATCGTTATTGAGGATAGCCTCTGCGGTAGCATTGGCTTCCTTTTCGAGAGGAGAGTGGATGTAGCCAAGAAGTGTGGTTTCCTGGAGGTATGCTTTTAAAAATGCCCAGATGCTTCCGAGGCGTTCATATTGCTGGGTATGGACGAGTTCGTGAGCGATTAGGAATTTACTGTGTGCGTTAGTTTCCTTAGCGTAGATACCGTAGCGCATGCACATGCCTGAGGCATTACCTGCTGGGAAACCACGATGTTGGAGAAAGTTCTCGATGAAACTAGGTAATGGAGTAGGGATCTTGTTTATAGCCAAGATCCTTACTTTGTCGGCATGCTTGATGCCTATTTTCTGAGACCAAAGAAGTTCTTCATCACTGAGCTTACGTCCCCGTCGGAGCGCGAATTTCTCATGATGCTTTAACCACCACGTTGCGAATGGCAATATGGGGTAGATAGCGAGTGTGATGGAGAATTTTTTGATCAAATGAATAGATGAAAAATAGGCGGAGATGCGACGATGGATTACTTATTAAGCTGCTCTTTCTGTTTAGCATTTGCTTTCAAGCGCAGAGCATTGAGAGCGATGAATCCGCTCGCGTCGTTCTGGTTGTATGCCTCTTCTTTACCGTCTTCAGCACCTTCCATGGAAGCTACGTCTTCATCGTAGAGTGAGTATGGTGACTTGCGTCCAGCTTGGAGGCAGTTGCCTTTGTAGAGCTTCAGTTTCACTTCACCGCTTACGGTCTGCTGTGTGCTAGTGATGAGGGCTTGTAGTGCTTCTCTTTCCGGTGCGTACCAGAAGCCGTTGTAGATGAGCTGTGCGTATTTAGGGATGAGTGAGTCACGGAGTGCCTGTGCTTCACGGTCGATTGTTAGAGTTTCTAAATCCTGGTGAGCAGCGAGTAGAATAGTGCCACCTGGGGTCTCGTAGACTCCACGAGACTTCATGCCTACGAAGCGGTTTTCCACCAGATCTACACGACCTATGCCGTGCTTGCCACCGAGTGCATTGAGCACGCGCATGACTCCGTATGGTGTGAGAAGCGTGTAACCGTCTTGCTCACCAGTTGTCTTGAAGTCGCCTAGTTCAGCGATGAGTTCGGTGAGTCCTTCAGTCTGAAGACCGATGACGTCACCTTTCTCGAAGAGGAACTGAATGTACTGAGACTTGTCCGGAGCATCTTCTGGAGAAACTGAGAGAACGTACATGTCCTTGTCAGAATCTGCAGTAGCATCATGCCATGTGTCTTCTAAGTCACCAGCCTCGAAAGAGATGTGGAGGAGGTTACGATCCATTGAGTATGACTTCTTCATGGATGCCTTGATAGGGATATTCTTCTCCTCAGCATACGCGATCATTTCTGCTCTACCTGGGAACTCAGCGCGGAACTCATCATCACGCCATGGAGCGATGCACTTGATGTGTGGAGCGAGTGCAGCTACTGAAAGCTCGAAGCGGACCTGGTCATTGCCTTTACCAGTAGCACCGTGTGCGATGGCATCTACGCCTTCTGCGATAGCTACGTCGACCATCCCCTTAGTGATACACGGGCGAGCGATAGAAGTACCAAGAAGGTAGCGACCTTCATAGAGCGCGTTGCCTTGGAACATTGGGAAAATGAAGTCACTTGCGAACTCTTCCTTGAGATCACCAATGTAGCATTTAGAAGCACCAGTAGCGAGCGCCTTAGCCTCAAGACCATCTAGCTCTTCAGCCTGACCGACATCAGCGCAGTATGCGATGATCTCAGCATCGTATTTATCTTTAAGCCATTTAAGAATAACGGAAGTATCAAGACCTCCTGAGTATGCGACAAGAATTTTCATATCAATATGTGTGTGTTAGAAGTAGTAGATCCTGTGACCTGCTACGCAGTTAAGAGAAGAACGGCCAGATGAGCAAGACTAGAAATAGGGAAAGAAGATACTGACCTAGAATGATGAATCTAGAGTGATGGATATTGCGCTAAAGTTTAGGTTAGAAGTAGGTTGTTGAAGCGATGTTATCTATATAAAATCTTGATCCTGTGCTAAGATTACTTAACCTTGAGGCAAGACAAGGTAGGACCAATTACGACTTCCTCAAAATGATAACGATTAAGAAAACTATACCTCTGATTCTCGCCTTTTTATTAGGTGTGGTGATCACTTATCTCATTATGAGTCTGATACAGGCGCGTGGAGATGTGGCGGATCTACGTGAGCAGGTAGTTCATAGTAGGAACCTTATCGTACAAGCTCCTGTTGAGAAGCCTGCTAAAGAAAAGCACTGGATGGATGAAATGATTGAAAAGAACGCTGCGGAGACTCAACAGCGAATAAAGAACCAGCAGGCTGAGGGGGACGCTTTTAGAAATAAGTTTAAACAGATTGTGGAATAATCTACAGCTACTTTAAAGATGATTGCTTGTGATGACTTGATTTTCTGTTTGCCGAGCTTGTGATTTTTGGTTTTATTCGATTAGTTCTGGTGAGAGTAAACTTTGAGAATAAAAGCTCAAGGAATGTCTCTTAGTAATGAATGCCGATACTTACTATGACTGCAAATTTTAAAGCGACTCTAGCTCAGTTAGATAACTCTGTTACTCTCATGGTTAATGCCTTTGTAGAAGAGCTTGATAGAGAATTGATAGAGAAGGAGCTACATAGATGCGTGCAAGATGCTCGGTATTCTCATGGGTATAGTGTTTGTTTCATTGGTGAGCATGTCTCTGCTGACTGTGGTTGGGATGATGAAGTTCTCACACATGTCAGTCCGAGCGCAGGGCTGATGATTTTATCGATTACTCAGTCTACGGATATATTTCTAGCGGCTATTTATTCTCCAGAAGAGGTGGATCAGCTACGAGCTTCTTCGGATGTGGCAGAAGAGCTCTATGCAAGATGTATGATGGTGCTTGAAGCTACGGAGCCGAGTTTGCCTGCGATGCCTCTTGCTGGTGCAGGTTCTGAAGATGAGCTTGCTGGCTTTGCTTCTGCGGAGGCTAGACTTAAGCCGAGCGAGGAAGTACTGGCTGAACTAGTAGTGCTAGATCAGGATCACCAGCTTTTTAATACAGATAAGCTTGCTGTGTATTTATTCAAAGGCACAGAGGCTCCTGCTGTGATGCAACTCATCGGAGCTGCTAGGGCTGTGACTTTCGCAGCAATAGGAGCAGGGGCAGGAAAGGACATAGACCTCTCTATGGAAGATGAGTATTATGATCATTTACTGCTCTGGGATAAGGTCGAGAACTGTCTGGTAGGAGCTTATCGGCTCGGGTTCACGAGTGAGATTTTAGAGTCTCACGGGAAAGGGGGAATGTATCTAGATCATGTCTTTGTGATACAACCAAAATTTTATGAAAAACTAGGAAATGCCATGGAACTCAGCCGCTCGTTCGTGCTGCCATCTTACCAGAAAAACCCGCAGATGTTAGATGCGCTGTGGAAGGGGATCGGCCATGCCGCTATTCAGAAGAATTGCTATGTGCTTTATGGCTCAGTGACTATTTCGGCATCTTTCACTCCTCTTAGTCAGTCTATCTTAGTGGATACGCTAGATAGGTATCACAGTGAGGAGACTGAACTCAGAAATAGTGTCCGCGCTAAAGTGCCATTCGCAGCTGAGACACAGCATCATGCTCTGATCTCAGACTCGTGGGCTAGCCAAGGACTAAACAAGCTTAATAGAGTGATTCTGGATCTGGAGCAAGATCACCGTGCTATACCTCCACTCATCCGTTATTACGTGAGTCTTGGTGCTAAATTTATGTCCTTTCAGGTGGAGGAGAGCTTTAATAATGCGATCTATTGCTTGCTGAAAGTAGATCTTAAAAATCTTCCAAAGCGCTACAAGAAACGCTTTCTTGGGGAGTCATAAAACTGACTTTTTAAATGCTCATTTTCAAGGAATTAGATTTTGTCCTGAGACTCATACGTGAAGAATTACAACGTAACACATAAAAATATTATGAAATCATTAGATCTAACAAAAGAATACCCAAGAAGCCCGAGAGAAACATTTGCGGGCTACGTAGTAGCTGCTCGTGCACTAGATAAATGCCGAGCTGTAGTAGCTGGTACTAATGGTGAATATCACTTTGACTGCCCACTCGATAACTTTTTCTTCGACTTCGCAGGAATCGATTCCTCAGTATTCAAAGACTTCGTCGCTACAGGCGCGGATGACGCAGCAGTGGCTCAGTGGATCACGGAGAACTCCAAGGATCAAAGCCAAGAAGAGATCGTTCAATGGAATAACGATTTACGTTATAAGCGTATTAGCGAAATGCCTATTGAGCTACAGGTCTTCATGGAAGGCTACATCCCAGAGAACCTTCCGAAGGGAAGCGTCGTCTATCATTGGTTTGATGTCTACGATATTGAAGAAGAGAGAATTAAGCAATAGTCCCAAACAGGTAAGAGAATCTAGTTAACTTAATGTTTTCTTATAAAGTACTAATATGATGTCGTTCGCATCGCATTTACTTGAGCTGTGATCGGCGTTTATTTTTTAGTAGATAGTAGTTAAGAGAACCTCTGGCAACCGTCACGAATTGAGTTTTTAGGTTTTCAATTCTGATCTAACAGATTAAGTTGTCCTTATGAACTTCCTTGATCTTCAAATGGGCTAAATCATCGGAAATTTGCGAAAAACTAGGTGGAATTGAGCTAGAATCACTCAAGATAGTGAAATAATGTAAGCAAAATCTGTTAGTTTTCCCTAAAATCAAAGTGTTTTTGAAAAAGGGGTGCTACCAGAGGTTCCCTTAAGGTTTTTTTATCCTGTGAAAACTTCATTTTACTACTTGGTAGATGTGATGTTTCGCGTAGGTTGATGGGGTAACTATGAAATTTTCTAAACACATCCTGTTGTTCTGTTGTGCTCAGCTCGGGCTTATTGCCTCTTTAAAGGCTGAGGGTCCTCTGAAGGTCTATATTCTTGCTGGTCAATCTAATATGGTAGGCCAAGGAATAGTAGAAGGTGAGGACACCCCTGGAACATTGGAGCACTGTATCGCTCATGGGGATAAAAAGAAATATGCGTTTCTAACAGATGGAGAAGGTGAGATCGCTGAGCAAGAAGATGTCTGGATTTATTTCGAAAATAAAGCAGGAGAGGTATTAACGGGAAACCTGACAGCGGGTTACGGAGTGAAAGCTGGTTTCGTGGGGCCGGAGTTGAGCTTTGGTGAGCAGATTCAAAGGCAAGCAGGAGAAGGACAGCAGATTCTGCTGATAAAAACGGCATGGGGTGGTAAGAGCTTAGGTAAGGACTTTCGCCCGCCGAGTGCGGGAGGTGAAACTGGTTTCTCTTATAAAGAGACAGTGAGAATCACTCATGAAGTACTCCAGAACTTGAAAAAGCATTATCCAAAATACGATGCGAAGTCCGGCTATGAGATTGCTGGTCTGGCCTGGCATCAAGGCTGGAATGATCGTGGAAATAAGAAGTTCATTTCTGAGTACACAGCTAATCTCGCGCACCTTATCAAAGATCTTCGGAAGGAATTCAAAAGTGATTTCCCAGTAGTCGTAGCTACGACTGGTATGCCGACGAAGCGGGATGCGATAGCAGGCAAGCTAGACGTTGTTCACCCGATAGAGAGAGCACAGCTAGCTATCGCTGATTTCAAACGCTTCCCAGAGTTCAAGGGAAATGTGGCTGTCGTTGATACAAAATCATATTGTAAGGATATTAAACTCAGCCCCATTCCTAGTGGAGGTCAACATTACCACTGGAACAAAAGTGCTGAGACGTATCTTGAAATAGGCTTTGGTCTGGCGAAATCTTTTGCTTCCTTTAAATAAAAAATAGAGCATTATAAAGCGATGAAGAAACAACTCCTCATGACAACGATCATTTCACTATCTGCGACGTTCAACACGATTGCAGAATCTAGTGGAGCCGAGAAAGCTGAGAAAGCTGAAGCTCTAGCAAAGGAATACAAAATGACTGCATCAGGTCTGAAATACCGTGTTATTAAAGCTGCTACTGGAGCTAAACCTAAGATCAGTGATAATGTGAAGGTCCATTACTCTGGTAAATTGGAATCAAATGGCAAAGTGTTTGATAGTAGCTACAAGCGTGGAGAGCCGGCGACATTTCCTCTTAATGCGGTAATCCAAGGTTGGCAAGAGGGACTACAGATCATGGAGGTAGGGTCTACCTATGAGTTCGTCATCCCTTCTAAGTTGGCGTATGGTGAGAGCGGTGCTGGCCGTATGATACCAGCTAATGCTACGCTTATTTTTGAAGTTCAGTTACTCGGAATAGAGTAAATGAACACGCGTAATCGAGATAGGGGGCATTTCGATGCTGAGAATACCGTCTTTGATAGTTAACTTTACTGCATCTGTGACTCCGGTTTCTATGAGGCTAGAGATGTTTTCTACTGTTAGATTGCTCAGTTGAGAACCGAGTTTTATCTTTTTTGTTTGTCGGGTCTCGGTAGAGTTAGCTGCGATGAGATAGAGTCTGTCTTCCTTTTCTTGATGAAGAATACTAAGTGTAATCGGGTCATCATGCTTGTACCAAAGAGGTGATAGGATGTTACTGTTTAGAGGTAATTTCTTCAATGAATGAGTAACGGCATGGTACACGGGCTTAGCTTCGAAATGGTGTTTTGTTATTGGCATGATCATTCCCCAGCCTGTCTTATGCCAGTGAGTATCGCTCAGTCTGTAGAGAACGAGCGCATTAGCTCCTCGGTTTAAGTTTGTGATGGAGTTAGCGATCACGCGCACTGCATTATGCCAGGTGTTTACGACTGTGTCTTCACGTTGTGCTCGTGGTGAGACCCATTCTTTCTTTCCGAACTTGGTGATATCGCTTGCGTATTCTGTTACGAACAAAGGCATGTTTCTGTCAGGATCTAGCCTCTCGACTTGTTCGAAAAATGGCTTCCAAATTCCGTAGGTATACTCTGGCTTAGAGCTAGTGAACTCGGCTTCGTCCCAGATATGTGTGGACCATCCATCCAGATGCTTTGGGCCTATTTCCTTGAGTGCCTCGAAGTAAGGTGCAGGTGTGTTGTGTAGATGGATAAAAGTTAGTCCTGGTCCCAAAATTTGAACCTTCCCTAGTCCATGCTCTTCGAATAACTGATCACATTGCTGAACTAAGCGAGCGTAGTCGAGTGGTGGGATATGGCCATTCCAGAGACCATCAGGCTCATTAGCTAACTCCATGTAGTCGACTGTCACACCAATGTGCTTAAGGTATTTGAGATGAGCGGTGTGGAATCTGGCTAGGTCTTCAATGTGTTCTGATTTAAAATGGTTAGATCCATCTTTGGCTCGCCAGTGGTAGGGTAGTTCAAAGTGAATCTTGATGATCTTGATTTTGCGCTTTCTTAGGAAATCATGCGCATGCTTAGCACCCACTGAACGCTCCGGTGAGTCACCGTTGTAGTTACGCTCTAAATATTGAAAATAATCTTCCACGGACTTTCCTGTAGGTATTTTCTCCGCCAGATTATCCCATCTTGGACCAAATTCCATCCGGACAAATTCCGGGTCCAAGTCATCGAATGCTTGTAGGTAGTTCACGTCAGATGCATGAATGCCAACGCCATACCCCATATAGCGGCCTAAGTTATCTGAAGTGTCGATCTCCGCGCTGAATAGCTTATTACTAGAGGCAAGCCAGATTACTGATGTAGTAATAAATAATAACAGGAAAGTGAAAAATATACGAATAAATGGCATAAGAGTGTAGATACATATCTTCAACCTTAAGATTAAATTTTGCAAATTTTATTACTAGCAAAACCAATTATTAATGCTCGATGAGGTTACTAGAAAGAGTCCATATTTATTTCTCTGTAATCATCTTTATTCCTAGTGGACCTCTTTTTCTGCGCTTTACTTGATGCCAAATTTGTCAGATACAGAGTATGTATGAAAGCATTCGCTACTTCTCGAGAGAACACGACACTGAAGGTGGCTTATAGTGCGATCACTCTAGACTGGAAACATTATTCGGTATGGGGAGTAAAGGCGGAACACATCGAGAAAATTCGTTTTGTCGGTTGTGATTGCACGATGATCGTTGATGCAAATGTGAACGGGGAAAAGGAAAGTTACCCAGTAGAGCTGCCTAAAAACATTTACGAAGAAGTAGAAACTTTATTCAGCTCCGAGTTAGACGGTGTAGTGGTTAGTTCATTATCGAAGAAGCGTCAGATGATCTTTCCTATGGGGATGGCTATACTGGTGTTTATCATGACAATGATATTGACTTATTTCTCATGCTTCACAGAGCAAGCTAGTGGACTTGGCTGGTTCGGAACACTTTGTGGTTTTCTGACTGAGAAGTTCGCTACAAAAGGTATTCTAATAGGAGGTGGAGCTATTTTAACGTTGTTCATACTAGTAACTCTGAAGAGATATTTCTTCCCTAAAAAGGCTACCACAGTGGTTTTCCAATACGGGGATCAGTTTATGATCTTTAAAGAAGAAGATTCAGTTTAAAAGTAGATCCGTCTATCAAACAGGGAGAGGCCATTTTTTTCATTTGTCTTCTGCTTCAAATCTATTTAAAAAGCTCTATGGGAACAAAGCAGTCAGCTAAAGGAGATTTAAAAGTATTGGTTATCGATGTTGGTGGTACTAGCATTAAGGCAATCGTCACTGGAGCTGAGAAGCGTATTAAGATTGCATCTGCTGAGGGTATGTCTGCTGAGCAGATGGTAGAATTAGTGAAAGCTGGGATCTCGGAAGCTGGCTGGGAATACGATGTGGTTTCGCTAGGAGTTCCATGTGTAGTAAGAAATGAAAGGGTGACTAGAAAGCCACATAACTTGGGCTCAGGCTGGGTTGATTATGATTTTGAGGAGGCTTTTGGTTGTCCAGTGAAGCTGCTGAATGATGCTGCGATGCAGGCTTATGGATCTTATGAGGGGGGGAGAATGTTATTCTTAGGCTTTGGCACTGGTATGGGTACTACGCTAATCGTCGATGGATTTATTGTGCCGCTTGAGTGTGGACATTTACCCTATGAGAAGACGAAGCGCACGATAGAAGATTATGTAGGTAAGGAAGGACAGAAAGCGATGGGGCAAGAAAAGTGGCTGAAGCATTCGTTACGCATTATTAAGTCTCTAAGACATGCATTCTGTGCGACTGATTTAGTAATCGGTGGAGGAAATGCGAAGGAGATCAACCCGTTTCCTGAAGATGCACGGAGAGTGAATAATTCAGCGGCCTTTGATGGTGGATTTAGACTCTGGGCAGAGGAG
>CALJOJ010000058.1 GCA_937981665.1 uncultured Rubritalea sp. | reverse complement strand
ACTGGGATAAGCTTGAGGACTTAGAAAGTGCGATCGAGGAGGTTCTCAAAGAATGGTGGAGCAAAGCGCAAGGCTTCCGCTCATTATTTAGCAACTCGTATATTCGCTCTGAACTAAACGCTATTTAGAAATCATTTAAGCTCTATTTCAAACTAGAAATAGTATTACTTAGGGCTTCCTTGAGAGCTTCACTTGCTACAGTTGCTTTAAATTCAGTACTGAGATGTCTTCTTTTACGTTTCATTGTTTTTATTCTTTGGTGTTAAATGCAACTTTGAACAGAAAGATTTTTCAATATGCTATTGGCTCCGTTTTGCGGTACTACTTCTGTTTACTGGCAACGATAAGGAGTCCACTTCTAGGCCTATTATTTCTGAAGGTAGAGCCAGACGAAGCCTGTTCGCTCTGATGTTTTGAAGCTGTCTCTGAACGCATTGGCTTTATCACGATTAATACTGATTAGTTCTCTATATTTTGTGAGTGCTGCGGCTATTACTTCTTTAGATTCCTTAGGGTCCTTTGCTCGTTTTAATCGATAGTATTCTCGATTAGCGTCTAAAGTAGGTCCATTTAGCATCCGCATCTCTTGGTATTCAGCTTCCTTTTTCAGGTAGTCTTCATCTGAAATACCTTCTACCGGTGTGTTTAACCTAGCGTGGTCACCCACTAGCAAGTCTAGTTTACCATCATTGTTGTAATCTACGACTTGGACGGTGGTGTTGGTCGATGGTTGTAATTTATGACGTGAGTTCTGGTGTTCTGGTCTAGGACCGTCATCTCCTGTGATAGGTGGGAGCCACTCTGTGAATGCCTTCCATTTAGGGGTATTGACGTCTCCGATGTTTTCAGAGTAATAGATACCTCCTTCACCAGTTCCTGAGATGATGTCGAGATCTTGATCACCATCCCAATCCGTGAAGTGAGGGCTCGATATATCACCGGGCTTCAATAAATTACCGTCTACGTCTCTAAGTACTTCTCCTGTGTCTGAAAGGTTATTAACTCCTTTGGTATCAGTTCCTAGAAACTGGACTAAATTACCATTCTGTTCTCCGTAGATCAGGTCTAAATTTCCATCTCCATTGATATCGACGAAGTGAGGCTTTGTCATACCAGGGTCTATTGATTGGTATACGTTGTATTTACTAGTGTCTCTCTTGAGCTTTTTGAAATCCTTGAGGTCAGGTAAGGCTCCTGATAACGTTTTAATAGGAACTGGTTTTTCAAAGTTAAATGGATCATGCTTTTTACCTTTAAAAAATTGAACTGGAGCAAGTCCTTTTGAAGAGTCGCATGAGTATGATCCGCTATATAGGTCAAGCACGCCGTCGTTGTCTAGATCCACAAACTGTGGATTTGAACCTGAGCATCAATGACCTACTCCAGGGACGGTGAGATTAGTGTTACCCACCATCAGGTTTTTAGCTTTGGCGTATTTAGGCGCGTTTTTAGCACCTATATTTTTATAGAAGTAGAGTTCTCCTCCATTGCGGTATTCACCGACTACTAGGTCTTTTAGCCCATCTTTATCTAGATCTATAGACGCAGGGTATGTGTATCCGTAGTTTATCTTGATAGGTTGTCCGTCAGCGTGGATGCGGACTGGATCTTCGAATATTGCTTGGCTTTGCGCCTGGCTGAAGCTAGTTAGAGTGAGAAGAGTTAGAGGTAGTAAATTTTTCATTATAGGTTGTTCTGCGGATGCCTATGGTATTTGTTATGGTGAATTGTATAAATCTTATTTATTCTGTGATGTCTTCTAAAATATCAGCACAGAACTGTGACCAAGATTCTAGTGAGTCTCGCATTTCTCCTTGGAGTTCTTCGATGCTGCTGAACTTGAGATCAGCGATGGCATCTTCGTTTGGAGTGACGTCGTCTGAGTTTAGTTCGAAAAGGTGAACGACCCCAAGGTGGACTTTACCTACTTCGTTTGAGTCATCATTGAGGATAGCAACTATCTTTTGGGTGTATGATCCTTTGACGTTGAGTTCTTCTAAGATTTCACGCTCTACACCAGCCATGTAGGTTCCCATTCCGAGGTTATCTTCACGGGTGTCTACTGGGTTAATATGACCACCGATTCCAAGTGAACGCTTGGCATGGAGGCGCGCTTCACCACCAGATTTTCCACGTGCGTAGTTGAGGAATTTTCCTTTGTAGTGGAATAGTGCGTATGGGATGATCTGCTTGTGAGTCGGGTCTTCTTCTGCTGCTGCACGGTCAGTGAAGAAGTTGTTAGATGGAGCTAGTAGTGCAGCGTGGTAGCTGTCTACGTCTGTGTTGATTCCTTGGAATTCGCCAAGTTTGTCAAATAACTCGCGCTTTACGACGAGAATTTGTTCTCCGTTATAGTCTTTCATTTGAGATGGTATATTAGGTGTGTTAGGGATAGCTAAGTGTGCTGTTAGAGCTAAGCTATTTCGCTGAATAGTTTTTGACGTAGGTAGCTACTTTCAGGTCATCAGTGCCAGCTGCCCAGACGTTTCGGAGGAAGTCAGCCATTGGGATGTTTCCGTGGTCTTTGAGGAATTTTCTATCGCCACCACAGCCAAACATGATGTCAGGGTCTAGTTCACCTTTGAGTTTTGCTCGGGCTTTGACAAGGATGCGAGGTAGGTAGACGATTTCTGTGAGTGTGTCCCCGAATGTAGGTAGGTCATCTGAAGAGATTTCCTTTTCTGAATGAACCTGATCTTGGACGGCGAAGAAGTAGTCACGTCTAACAGAGGCGACTAGTAGGGCAGTGGATTCTGATGGAGTTTTCTCCGCTCCGAGGTCTTCTACGAAGTCAAATAGCTCGCGTGGCTTATAGCCGATAGAGCTTAGAAATACTAGATCTTCGTCAGTGTAGTAGCTGTTGAAGTCTTTGTTGCCACTGTTGAATTTATCTAGGCAGCTGCGGAAAAGGTTGAGAAATTGATCATTCCAAGTAGTCATGTTTCTATATTAGTGAGTGTTAGGTGAGGTATTGTCAATAAAGCAGAAAAAAATTATTTTTATTTAGGTGTTTTTTATCTTGTTTGGCTGTGATTTTAGGGGGTAAACCCTCATGAGGAGGCTTAACAAACTAAGAAGGCGTAGCGATCCATATTGTAGGTTAAATTACAAAAAGCATTGTGTTGTTTCGCTCTCTTCAGTCCTATTCGCCGAAAGAGGTCTGATCCCATGCATTTCATCCTACCAAAGACATGTTCACCCCTCACTCTCATCCGACTAACTTTCTTGTTAAATCCTTTGTCTTCGTCACTCAAGCCGTGATAGAATTGGATAATTAGTATTTTAAACATTAGCAATGGATCAAACGGGAGATTACCTCCTTTGCTCCAGTCTTTGACATTGTAGCCTGTCACCTCCTCAAGAACTGGACGGAAAGCTTCCCAATCTATAACATTTTAAGCTTGAGAACACCTACTTCTCTTTAGACGATCTTCTGCTAATGCTCAATGGCTGAAAATAAATTGCCTCCCTTGGTGTGCGTCCGACAGTTCATGCCCACTTCTAATCTGTTAGAAATAAATAATAAGTATTTAATTCGGGCTAATTTAGGTTGGCGGAGGTTACCTTTACTGTTTTTCTTTAAGTTCTTTGATGTATCTATCCATTTCTTCCTTTGGGTAGTAGTCGTTGATGAGTGCTATGGCTGGGGCGATTTTTGCTTTACAATCGGTGATCGGGGGCTCGATGAGTGCGTTGATTTCTTCTGTGTTTTCTTGAAATGTCTGGGACATGGCTTTGATTATCTCAGAGATAGTAGTTTCAAATTCTACCATTTTCACTGCGCACAGCTTTTTTTCTTGTTGTGTAGGCTTGTCAGTGCCTTCTAGATCAGTTTTAAGCTTGAGGATGATTTCAGTATTTTTCTTGATACTGGTGAGCGCTGTTTTTGCAGAGGCTTCATCTTTCGCTGAGGCACTAGCTTCAAAAATGGATTTGATCTGATTAGTGATCTCGATGGTAATGTCATTGGCTGTACGTTTTTCAGTAGGCTGTGACTCGTCGGCAGTAGTGGATTGCTCTTCAGTTTTGACTTCAGTAGTCTGGGCGAAGAGAGAAGAGACGCATAGTAGTGAAGTGATTAATATGAATTTCATAGGCTTAGTTGAGTTAAGTTGTTTATGAAGATAATAGGTGGTTAAGTTGACTTGCTACAGCTTCATCTTGCCATGAGAAGATAGTGCGAAGGTCTAGCTTGAAAATGCCCTTGTCTGTGTAGCCAACAATGGCAGGTGCACCTGTGCGGAGTGAACGTGAAAGCTTATTGAGTGAGATTCCAGTAGGATTTACTTCCAGGGCGATGGATGGTATCTGTGAGGTCGGCATGGTTCCTCCACCAGTGGTAGCGATAGATTCTGTGATGGTTATCGTTGCTTTAGAAATACTGCCGATTTGTTCTAACATTTTTTCTGCTCTAGTGCGGAGATTTTCTACTGGTTCTGCTAAACTACGCAGTGTTGGCACGTCTGTCTGTCTGGGTTCTGACTGAGTTCGGAGGTATTCATCAATGCTTTCTTGGAGGACCGTAAGGATGAGTTTGTCACAACGTACTGCACGGAAGAAGGGTTCATTTTTGATGCCTGCTATGAGCTCGGCATTACCTGCGATGATTCCAGACTGAGGTCCACCTAGAAGCTTGTCTCCAGAGAAACAAACTAGATCTATGCCATTCTTAAGAGCATCTTGAGGGGTGGGCTCGTGATTAATAGGCGCTAGTTCGTCTGTATTCATGATGGCTCCTGAGCCTATGTCTTCCACGAGCGGAATATGGTACTCGTGCGCAAGTGCTGAGAGTTCGGTTACTTCTGGTTCATCGGTGAATCCACCAATGTAGAAGTTAGAGCGGTGTACTTTTAGAATGAGAGCAGTCTTGTCTGTGATCGCCTTGCGGTAGTCTTCGAGATGAGTTTTGTTAGTGGCTCCTACTTCTACGAGTTTAGCTCCTGATGTTTCTAAAATTTCTGGGATACGGAAACCTCCACCGATTTCGACGAGTTCACCACGAGAGACGATGACTTCATTTTTCTCTCCATTAGACATATGTTTGAGAATGATGACAAGAGCAGCAGCACAGTTATTGACCACTGTGGCGGCTTCAGCATTGAGCAGGCATGCAAGTGCGGTCTCTAGATAACCAGCGCGCTTGCCACGGACGCCTTCCGGGAGGTTGAACTCTAGATTTGAGTACCCGGTAGCGATGTCTCTGAGTGCATCAGCAGCAGTGGTGCCGAGAGGTGATCTACCGAGGTTCGTATGAATGAGTACGCCAGTGCCATTGACGACTGGTTGTAGCTTTGAGGCTGCGAAGTCATTAAGTTTTGTTGAGATGCTTACTTGTATTTCTTCTGCTGTGATTGTGGAGCCAGCGAGAATTTGCTGTCTGAATAGATCTATCTCCCGACGAATAAAGCCGATGATGAGTGGCTTTGGTAGCTGAACGGAATGATTAAGTGAATTAGCGAGTTTTTCGACAGATGGTAGCTCTCTTAGTGACATATTAGTGTTAAGATGGGTTAGCTATGATGAGCTGTAAAGTTCAGAGGTGTGAGAAATGAAAAGAATCTATATTCCTGAGAAAATTAGGCTTTTCAGTTGTGAGTTGATGTATAGTGTTCAGGACGTGATCACAATAGGAATTTCAAGTCAGAAAGGTGGGGTGGGTAAAACCACGGTATCGATTAATTTGGCGTACGCTTTCGCTCGTGCGGGGCGCAAGGTGCTCATCATAGACGCTGACCCTCAGGGCTCTGTGGGCTTGTCATTGACTCGTAAGACGAGAAGTCTTAGAGGCTTTTTTGATTATTTGAGTGATAAGGATCTAAGCTTTAAAAATGTGGTAGTGCCTACACGTATGGAGACTCTCTCACTAGTGCCAGCTGGTAAAGGTAGCGACTATGATATGTCCAATGGTTTTGAACCATCTCCATCGACTGAAGCAGGAGTAAAGTCATTTCTTAAAGAAGCTGAAACAGCAGGATATGATATTTGTATTGTGGATACAGCGGCGGGTCTCTTTGGGGTGACGAAAGAGGCTCTGATGGGAGTAGATGCGGTGTTAGTCCCGCAGCAAGCTGAGCCATTGGGGATACGCAGTATGCCTAAAATGTTAGAAGCTCTAAAGAAGGTAAGGGTTCTTAACCCTAGGTTGCAGATATTAGGTGTGGTTCTGACTATGGTGCAGAGAAATCTCAGAGAGAGTGTTGAGGCAGGCTATGGTCTTAGATCTGTACTACCTGAAAAGCTAGTGATGCTGGCGGAAATCCCTAGAGAAGATATATTTATTAAAGCGAGCGCTAGGGGACTGCCAGTAGGTGTCTTAAAGGAGGGCTATAGAGTTTTAGAGGAATTTGATCTGCTTCGAAAAGAGGTCGAGGAGAAGTTAACGGTTACGGATAATTTAAAGAAAAGATAATACTATGGACTCAATTAATTCATGGATCAATGAGGAGGAAGTTCGCAAGTTAGCGGATGAGCTAGCTTCTATTGCCAAGGTTTCAGCAAAGCTAGATGATGACGGTGACTTCGGTGCTGAAGAATTTGTAGAAGCTAATCAGCCAGAAAAGCTTAAGAAGGAGTGTGATGCCGTGTCTGCTAGCGAGGCAGATACTTTACCAAATGAGAGGAAAATAGATAAATCACGCTTATTAGCAACAGCTAGCGCTAGGGCTGCTTCAGTAGGACTTCTCGATCCCAGAAAGTCTTCTGACTCAGTTGCGAGTGCGCAGTTAGGTGAAGCCAAGAATACTACTTTATGTGACCGTTTTATTCATGCTGTACCGGTTAATGTTGGCTCTAGAGATAAAGATCCTGTAAGTGTTCCTGCTATTCATAATAAAGGGATAGGGACTTTCGGTGATATTGATAAGCTACTAACTGATTCTGTAGAGGCTAACGGGATTTGTGTGATCGATAGCGATAGTGATGTACTGTATTCTAGTCTGGAGAATCAGCATCTTGTTGGATTTACGATAGATACGATGAAGAAGAGTAAACTGATGCTTATAGAGGATGGCGAAGTAGGAAATATTAGGTTGAGATTATCAGCAGAAGATTTTTTTGAATTTGTATCAGTGAAGTCTACTCGCGGAGTAATCATACTGGTAGTCAAGATGAAGAAGGGTCTTGGTAGTAAAAGAGTTAAAAAGGTGGCTGGAGATATTTTGAAAATCACCAATTTGGTATAATCAGATATTAAGCGTAGGGTAGTGGGTAAATAAAAAGAGCGGCAGACCTAAGTCCACCGCTCTTCACACCTACGATCCCAATCGCTATGGATTGAAAATTGTAATTCCTATGACATTAGTTTGTTGAAACCTATTGGTAAAGGACGATCTTTTTTTAATAAACTTTTACGCATTTTAGCAAGTGCAACATTTTGAAGCTGTCTGATGCGTTCCCGAGTTACGCCGAACTCTAGGCCTATTTCTTCTAATGTGAGTGGTTTTTGCCCATCAAGCCCAAATCTTGCTCCGATGATACGAGTCTCACGTTCGTCTAAGTTATCGAGTAGATCGTCAAGCTGGTTATGCATGCTCTTGTTTTCAAGAGCGAGAGCTGGGTCTACAGCATTCTCATCGCCGATGATCTCGCTATAATCAGAGTTTTCATCATCACTTATAGGGGCATCGAGTGAAGCTGGGCGCTGTGACGCCTGCTTTAGCATTGCTAGCTTGTTGCGTGGAATGCCGAGTTCTTCAGCGAGTTCAGAATTAGTCGGTTCACGACCAAGCGCTTCAGCTAGTATATTTGAGATTCTGCGCATTCTAGAGATTTTATCTACCATGTGGACAGGTAGGCGGATTGTCTTGCTTTGGTTGGCTAGAGCGCGCTTAATTGACTGTTTGATCCACCATGAGCCATAAGTGCTGAGTTTGCCACCTTTTTCAGGATCAAATCGTTCAACAGCCTTCATTAGTCCAATGTTTCCTTCAGAAATAAGGTCAGATAGGGGAAGTCCGTAGTTCGCGTAGTCTTGTGCTATTTTAACCACAAGCCTAAGGTTAGCTCGAATCATCAGAGACCTAGCTTTTTTATCTCCCTTTTTGATTTTTTCAGCCAGCTCGGTTTCTTGCTCACGGGTGAGAAGATCGGTTTTAGCTATCTCTCGGAGATAGATTCTAAGGCTGTTGTTGTTATCATTAGGTGTCATATTCTTTGTCTTTCTGTGGTTGGCGAAGTGTTTGTGATAAACATATCGTTATGTGAGTAGCGACGCTGGCTAATTTATTTATCTGAAGTTGTTCTGCATTCTTCTATAGAACGTGGCTTACACATATTGAGATGCAGTTAGAGCTGGTTTTCTTCACACTTATTTTATTTTTCTTTTTGTTTTTTGTGTAACTTGTTCTTTTTTATAGTTTTACGCTTGTTGTTTTGTTGGGGTTGATGTGTAGGTATATATATGCATTGAAAATCAATTAGTCATGTACATAGATAAACACAAAAAACGCAAAAAAGTTTTTACTTTAGTGCGTTTTATTAATTAATAAAGGTGTAACAATACACACTATCGGTGTGCTAGAGGCTTTATCGATATACTGTTTTTAGTGTATAACAGGTGTTCCGAAAAGTGTGAATCCAGAAGAGCGTTCGACCTTAATTGGCAGGATTTTTCCGCTCATTCGCTCGGCATTACCGTCAAAAATAACAATTTTATTTTGGCTGGTTCTGCTGGACATTTTATTAGGGTCTTTTTTAGAACCACCCGTACAGAGTACTTGTTGAGTCGTACCTATGAGCAGTTCATTTTTAGCAATGGCTATTTCATTCACCATTTTTAAGAGGTCTTGATTTCTGTCCTCTTTCACTGTTTCAGCGATTTGATCAAGCATATCTGCTGCTGGTGTATTCTTACGTTCTGAATAGCGGAAAACGAAGGCGTTATCGAAGCCGATCTGACGCATGGTTTCCTTGGTCTTTAGATAGTCTTCTTCTGTTTCACCTGGGTAACCTACGATGACATCTGTAGTAATAGCTAAATCAGGACGAGCAGCCTTCATCTTATTGCAGATTTCTATAAATTTTTCATTTTTATACGGTCTACGCATCAGTTTTAAGATACGGTCGCTTCCGCTCTGCATAGGAAAGTGAATATGTGAGCAGAGTTTAGGTAGGTAGGTGAAGGCGTTAATCAGGTCATCTCGATAGCCGATCGGGTGAGGAGATGTGAAGCGGATACGCTCGATTCCCTCGATCTCATGGACAGCTTCGAGGAGCTGGACGAAAGGAGATTTACCATCTACTTTAGGAAATTCTGTTCTGCCGTAGAGATTCACAATTTGTCCAAGTAGGCTGACCTCGACTACTCCTTTGTCTCGGAGCTTCTTCACTTCATCGATAATACTGGAAATAGGTCTACTTCGTTCTCTTCCTCGTGTGTCAGGAACAATACAATATGAGCATTTCATATTACAGCCCTGCATGATGGAGACAAATGTTGATGGATTTACTATATCCTCAATATGGTCCTTAATCGTGTTTTGTGAGCCTGCTTCCTCGCCAGTGTCACAGACATTGTCACCGATCATAGAGAGCTGCACGTCGTCCATTCTGCGCTCTAGTCGTTGTTGCAATATAGTATCAACGTATTCAAATACTTTATGGTATTTCTGGGTGCCAACGACGACATCTAAGTGGGGGATGTTGTCAAATAGCTCAGCTCCACGACTTTGAGCCATACATCCCATAAATCCATAAACAACGTGTGATTTTCGCTGACGGTGTTTGCCCATGTGGCCCATTTTTCCGAGCGCTTTTTGTTCAGCTTGATCACGGACTGAGCAGGTATTTACCAAAATGGCATCTGCATCAAACTCGTCTTTAGTGACTGTGTAACCACCTTCAAAAAACATCCGAGCAACCTGCTCGGAATCGCGTTCATTCATCTGTCATCCGTAGGTCTTAATAAATACTTTAGGCATGCTGAGTTGGTGTTAAGGTGATGTGGCATAGAAATCAAGTAATATGCGCAGCATAGGTATCATCATGAACTTATCGGTGCATGATGCGTAGTTGATATGCATGAATCTGCTCGCTGCCATCTTCGGTTACAAACATGGCTTGAATGTTATGCTTTCCTTTAGGAATCTTTATACCTTGGAAAATAGCATAGTTTTCACCGTTGTTAGCAGTCGCCTTATAGATTGTTTTTTCTAGTTGAAGAGTAGGGATATAGGCGTTAATTTTTTTGCCTTTGAGCCTCTTTTCAGGAGCTGCGTATATGAGGATGTCGGCGATAGATTGCTTAGGGAAGTAGATTTTCCAGAAGCCGTCATGGTCAATGCCCCAGTTCTTTGAAATGCGCTCCTGCCATGAGAGGACGAGTGGGTTCTCTTTGGTTTTATCAGCGATGATAAGTGGGATTCCTTTGTCTCGTACTCTTGTTTGAGTAACGTCAGCGTACCAAGCGTCATACTGAGCGGTGAGTTCTTTTACTATTGTTGGTTTTTCTGCGGCTAGGTTATTGGTTTCACCTGGGTCAGTGCTTAGATCATAGAGTTCGTATGGTTTTGGTTCTGTTAATCTTAGATTTACGAAGCCTGAGTCATGGAGGAGTTTCCATTGTTTATCACGGATCATAAAGTTATGACGCTTTACTAAGCTAGCTCCACGGTGAGCTTGGATGATAAGTGGTCGGTCAGCGAGTTCAGCTGAATCATCGAGTGACTTTGCGAGGAGGCTTCTTCCATCGAACTGGAGTGCTTCTGGGATACCGAACTCGCAGGCATCCATGATGGTAGGCATGATGTCTATGTGTGCTGCAAGGTTCGATGTAATCGTCTTAGCAGACTTAAATTTTTCTGGCCAATGAAGCCAAAGTGGTGAGCGAATGCCGCCTTCATAAATGTTACTTTTCTTACCACGGAAGTCACCTGTGTAGCGGGATGTATTAGGTCCGTTATCGTTCAGATAGATGATGAGAGTATTGTCTAGCAGGTCTTTTTCTTTTAGTGATTCGATTAGGTTACCAATATTTTGATCGATGTTGGTAATCATTGCGGCGACTCTCTGGACTTTATCTATTTCTTTCGCATTATCCTTTTTATCATCTGGTAATAAAGAGGGGATGTCTTTTGTCTTATAGTGTTCTAATAGCTCAGCGGGGACATCGTGAGACGGGAAATGTGGAGCATTCGTCGCAATATAGGCGAAGAACGGACGCTGTGAGGTTTGAGAATTTGAAATGAACTTGATCGCCTCATTAAAATAGAGATCAGTACAGTAGCCTTTGGTAGAGATTTCTGAATTATTTCTATATAAAATAGGATCGGTATAGCGGTCATTATTTTCAATAGCATCTGATGGCTGGCTCAGTCCGCCGCCTTTGTGGATGAATGAATATTCAAAGCCTTGATCAGATGGGCGCATTGGATAGTTATCACCCAAGTGCCATTTACCGAAGATACCAGTGGCATAGCCAGCTCCCTTGAGCGCTTCAGCGACGGTGACTTCATCTGATGCCATCATCGACCTAGCGAGGTAGGTATCAAGGCATTTGGTACGTTGGTTATATCTCCCAGTCATTAAGGATGCTCGAGTCGGCGAGCAGACTGGGCTAACGTAGAAATTTTCCCAGCTCACGCTGTTGCTAGCGAGTTGATCCAAGTTCGGGGTTTCGATAATTTTATTACCATTCTTACCGAAGTCTCCCCAGCCTTGGTCATCAGTCATGATGAGGATGACGTTAGGTTTGTCGATTTTTACGTCGATAGTATTAATAGCTGGCTTATCATCAGATGTAGCTTGCTCAGTAGCTTCTGAGTCTTCAGTCGCAGGTGATTCAGCGGGCGTGGACTGCTCTTCAGCTAGAAGTGGATTGCTCAAGAGCGTGAGGGATACAGTAGCAGCACCTAATTTTAATGAAGCGGATCTGATTAATTTAAACATATGAAGAGACCTAATATGGAATATAAATGATTAGAGGTCAAGGTCTCTGAACTGAGTAATAATGAGAAGCTGTAGACTCAGAGCTCATTTATAATGAGGAAAGTTATAATTACCATTTAGCCTGAATAGACTAAGGATTATCACCAAATTAATGAGTGCTTTCAATCTCTGTATTGGAACTGGCAAAATACATTATAGCCACGGTGCCAAGAAAACCAGCGAAGAGAACGAGGATAATGATCATTGCGAGACAGGATTTCATAGACAGGAATGTAATGGTCTATGTGATTTCGTCCAGTTAGAATTTATAATTTCTTAGATGGCGGCTTCCTTAGCTAGAAAGTTTTCCTAAAATGCTGGTGTTTGATAGCTGTTTGTGGTTATAAAGAGAGCTGTTATGGATAGCTTGATCAAACATTTAGAGGATGGTAATGAACTATCAGAGAGAGAAGTAAGAGTGGCTGTAGAGGTGCTCTTAGATGAAAGCATATGTAATGATAAAAAGGCGAATTTTCTTAGAAATCTCACTAAGAAGGGAGAGACCGCGGCAGAAATTACTTATTTTGTGCAAGCTTGCTTGGAGCGAGCAGTTGACCCTAAGGTAGATGATCTGGATTTTGATGGACCTACGATCGATGTTTGCGGTACGGGTGGTGATAAATTAGATTTATTTAATGTCTCTACTACGAGTATGTTTGTGATCGCCGCTGGCGGAGCGGTGGTGGTGAAGCATGGTAACCGCGGAATCACTTCTAAGAGTGGTGGTGCAGATGTGTTAGAAGCACTTGGGGTGAAGCTGGAGATTTCACAAGAGACGTTTAGAAAATGCCTGACTCATGCTGGAGTGGGCTTCATGTATGCTCCTGCATATCATCCATCATTTAAGACTATAGCTCCTGTTAGAAAGATGCTAGCGGATGAAGGAGTAAGAACTATTTTTAATCTTATAGGACCGCTTCTTAATCCAGCAAATCCTGAGTGCCAGCTGGTCGGTATTTGTAATGAAGATCTCGCTCAGACTTATGCTGATATTTTACAGCGTCTCGGACGTGATAGTGCATGGGTAGTATCCGGCAAGACAGCCGACGGTATGATGGTTGATGAACTTAGTCTGATGGGCGAATCACACATATTCAAGTCTGGGGCTTACCAAGATCTAGTGGATGAAACTGTGCTTCCGAAAGATGTGGGACTAGAACAGTGTGAGGTTTCTGATCTCGTAGGAGGAGAAGCAGAGCTGAATGCAACGATTCTGATTGATGTTTTGTCTGGTACGGATAAAGGTCCTAAACGTGAGATGGTTTTACTTAATGCAGGTGCAGGTCTGGCATGTGCAGGTCTGGTGGATGATCTAGCGGCTGGTGTAGCTGAAGCTGCTGTACTGATAGATAGCGGAGCGGCTTTAGAGAGGTTACGTAAGTTTCAAGAGGTGGCTAAGTAGTTATATTTATATCTTTTAGGTAGTTCTGAGTCGTGATCGAATGATGTCTGATATGATGTCGCCGACCATGACTAGACATGCGCCGAGTAGGATGAAGAAGAACATTTCATCACGGTTGTCTCTAGCTGAAGCATCATTGATAATGAAGCCTAGCGAGCTAATACCTAACATCCCCATCACCGTAGCATCCCTGATACAAGTTTCCCAGCGGTAGAAGAAGTAGAGGAGTAAGCGGTTGAAAATGCTAGGAAAGAGAGTAAATAGGTAAACTTTCTTCATGTTTGCCCCATGGGTGATAGCCACTTTCGAGCTGCTCGGATCAGCATTGTCGACTACTTCTCCGCCAAGTCTACCAAGGATGCCGTAGTTGTGCAGAGCTAGTCCAAGGATCAATGGCCAAGCTGTGGAGCCGAAGATCTGTAGTAGTAGAAATGCGAGTAGGAATTCAGGCATCGAGCGCGTGACCATGAGGGTAGCTTTAGCGCATAGAACGATGGTTTTTTTCGTCCAGATTTGTAGCTGAGAGAGACGAAGTGTGATGCCAGAATAGTGACCAGCATTAAATGATTTGGCTGCCAATGGAATACTAGGTAGCCCTAAGATGAAGGCGACGATGATAGCTGCTGTTGCGATGTAAAGTGTTCTAAGCAGAGCTCCGAGACCTGGATCTAGTAATAAGTTTTTGGCCCAAGGTATGGCGTCTGCCCAGTCTCCAGATTGCTGAACTGGATAGGGTGTTATCTCTTTTGTTAGGAAGCGTTCTAGGTTGAGTGTGCGTTGCTCTGCGCTGATTTTGGAAAACATGGGTTCACCAGTATTCCACGCGATTAGAGCTAGTATGCTAAAGCTAATGAGGATGATGGAGAGAGCAAATGGCTTAGTGGTTTGTCTGCGCAGTATAGCTAGTTTCCCTTCTCTGTTTGAGGATGGGTAATCCGTACTTATCGGGAGTGATGGAGACATTTGCACGGGAGAGCTAATTTTTGCTCTGATGAATCCACTGAGCTTCTCTATCAGAATCAACAGTACAAGTAGGCTATAGAGGAGCGTCCAGACTCCTTCATAATAACCATCAGCAAAGGCAGTTTCAATGTGGTAGCCTACAGTCGCAATTCCAACAAAGCCTAGGATGGAAGCCGAGCGGATAGCGCACTCGTAACGATAAAGAGCGTAGCTCAACATATCAGGAATGGCAGCAGGGATTATGCCAAATAACCAGGCGCTTATAGCTGGTGCACCGTGGGATTTCAGATGTTCGCTATTACATAGGTCTTGTTCATCGATGATTTCAGAAAATACCTTTGCTAGTGTACATCCGTAAGGAATAGCGAGAGCCATGATGGCCGAGAATGGTGAAGTGCCAAGTGCTGTGATGAATAGTAGTGCCCAGAGTAGCTCGTGGATCGACCTGCCAAAGGTGATAATGGTGCGGGCGAATCGATGAATAACGATCAGAGGTATATGGTAAGTGTTATGCTTATTTTTAGATGACCACCAAGATTTAGTGCAGAAGAAGCCGAGGGTGACTCCTATAGTGAGAGCAATACAAATGGCACAAGTGGCGTACTGTAGTGTGAGCCAGAGTGAGCTGAGAATCTTTACCCAATAAGGCGGAGCCGTCTCAGGGATGTAAAGATCTGGATTGTAGTTTAAGGCTGGTGTTAGTGCGGCTGCTGAAAACTCCTTTAAGATGGTGAATCCATATTTAGTTGGTAGGAAGTCTGCCCAGCCAAGGCCTAGAGCATAGAGACATAAGCCTGCAATGAGGAGGATAGAGAGCAGAAAGCTGCGTTTCTTGCCGCGTGGTGTGTCGTGTCCTCCGTTCTTACTGAGCTCACTCATGGTCTTTTACTGCGTGAGTTGTTTATTACTGAGTTGATAGAGCTCGTCGAGTTCAGTTTGACTCACAGTTGTCTTATCAAATAGTATTTCACCTTCTTTAAGGCCAACTAATCTAGGGAAGAACTCTTGTGCGAGCTCAATGTTGTGGATTGACATGATAAGGGTAAGCTTGTGCTCCTGGCTGATCTCTATCAGAAGTTTGATGAGGCTGCGTGCACGTGCTGGATCTACAGCGGAAATTGGCTCATCGGCGAGAATGGTTTGAGCGCCTTGGTAAATTGACCTAGCTAAAGCTACACGTTGTTGCTGACCGCCGGAGAGATTAGCTGTGTAGTGGTAAAGTTTATCATCGATGCCTACTCGCTGTAAAATTTTGTGAACGGTTAGTAGTTCATTTTTAGGAGGGAATATGAAGTGCTTGAGCATCTTGAGAGTGCTGATGCGACCTACTTTACCGAGAAAAATATTTTGAAATACTTTAAGGGATTTTACTAATCCGAGGTCTTGCGGAATGTAGGCTATTTCTGATCTCGCCCGTCGTAGTTCTTTGTTACTTTGTTCTGTGATTTTTTTTCCTGCTAGAGTGACGTCTCCTTCATCGGCAATGTGCTGACCGTTGATTAGCTTTAGTAGCGTTGTCTTACCACTGCCAGATGAGCCAATGAGCGCAATGATTTCACCACGAGCAATGTTTAGGTTAACATTACCAATAGCAGTTGTAGCACCAAAGCATTTGCTCAGGTTATGGAGTTGGAATAGGGGAGTCATAAAAAACATCCTTTGAGTGATGAGCCCAAAGGATGTTAGATAGATTGAAATTATGCAATAATTTATCTGTAGTAGAACGTATTACTTAATGAAATTAAGCTCTTTAGCTACCTTTATAATACCGTCAAAGTCTGCGTTCTTAGCTGGGATGATTGCCTTACGGTTGATTGCACCGAGAGCTTTTTCTTCCTTACAGTTAACGAGAGCTGTCTGAAGCTTGTCTACGAAACCTTCACCGAAGGTCGTATTGAGTGACGGGTGAGCCGAGAAGTTGTAGTCAGCGTATTTAGGGGTTATCCAGATGAGTTTAGCTACCTCTGGATCGAGAGATTTGTTTTTAACCATTTTCTCGTACTGCTTGTAGCTGAGAGCTCCTACTTGAACTGAGCCTGCTGCTACTGCGTTTGCTGTAGCTTCGTGGCCACCTGTAGATTGGAATTGTACACCTTTGGTGAAGAACTTGTTAGGAAGCATTCCGGTCTCTTGCTGTATGAAATAGGTAGGCATAAGTCTACCTGAGGTAGACGATGTGCTACCAAACGTGAATGTCATATCAGCGATCTCTTTAGGGAATGTATCAGACTTTTCAAGTCCAGTGCTTTTATGTGCAATGAAGTAAGAGACGTAGTTAGGATCTGCTTTACCTTGAGCGATAGCTCTTGAGCCAGCTACTTTTTTACGAGCTTGTACACCTGTTAGACCACCGTACCATACAAGTTGTACTTCGTTATTTGCGAAACGTGCTACTGATGCTTCGTAGTCCTTTGAGATACTGAATTCTACTTTCACACCTAGCTCTTTAGAGAGATAATCTACGAGAGGTTGGTATGAGGCGGCTTGATCAGAAATTTTTGAATCAGGGATAGCCGAGATAATTAGGACTTTTTCTTCGGTAGTAGTTTCATTCTTATCTCCGCATGAGTTAAGACCAAAGATAGCTGCAGTTCCTATTGCTGCAGACATTAGTAGTTGTTTGGTTTTCATAGTGTGTATTGTTAGTTATATGCCGTATTTAAGACGGCTTGGAATTAGGTAGAATTTGGATGGTTTCTAATAAATGTCTAGTTCTCTTTTATCTTTAACTAGAGGGAGCTTCTGAAAACTCCCGATATTGCTGATTCTGTTATTAGATTTGAAAGTTTGAAAGTAAAGTTTGTATGTTCAAAATACGACACTTCGGGCAAAAGAATAAACCTACGTATAGCCTCGTTCCATATTTAAAAGGGATATTTATCCTTTTTAAATAGGCACCTTACTACCACTAGCTTACATGATGCTTTTTTCGCCCCCCCCTTTGAGCTCCTTTATCCTCAGTCTCAAAGACAGTATGCTTGTACTAGTATTTCTGATCTAGAGTTCGCTAAGTTAGGTGCAGCTTCGCTGCATCTCACATGCAACTACTGGGCACGAATTCATCCAGCATCACGGACTCGAAACTCAGGATTTCTACGATGTCAGTTACTTTTTTTTAGGCTCTAAAGAGTAAGCGTCGTTTAGCTAATCTCACTTCGCTGCTTTGCAGTTCTCAATGAGGGTGTAGAGAATGGCGTTGTTTTCTCCTGCCTCTAAGCTTCCGAAGAACATGTCGTTCTTCAGACCTAATTTACAGGGGCGGATCGCGTCTTCTAGATAGAGGATAAATTTCGACCATTGGTTGAGGGCGTAGCTGATTGCCTTACCACAGCTGCTTGAGGGCCGGTGATGAGGTAGTTGTTCTGTTAGAATGGTGTGTAGTTTTTCTACGATGGGTTTTGCGTAAGTCTGCCTTATCCGCTTACAGATGTCTGGTGGCGCTCCCGCACTGTCTGGAAGAATTGCTTTCGGTGCGCTTATCATTAGAGAGCGTCTAGGTTGCACAGATGAAGAGACTGTTTCCCGAATCCAAGGAAATTCATCCCTCCAATATTTTCTAGGTTTGCACCAGTATGAAGAAGCCCGCTTAAGTCCGTGCCATTCAGGACAGTCCAGTCTGGATTACCAGAGCTAGTAGATCCTGTCTGAGTGAACACACCTGTAGTGTTGTTATAAGTGGCGCTACCTCCAGCTAGTCCGTCAAAGACTACTCCATTAGGAGTGCCAAGGAATGTGCCGCCGTTATTACTGAAGTTACCTTGCCCATTAGCTCCTTCATAGGAATCTACGATGCCAGAAGTAGGGGCAGCTCCATCGAAGCTAAAGGAAACTGTTGCATTAGAAGATATTATTAATGCTGCCGAGGTGTGAGTATCTCTTTTTAAAAACATGCAAAAAAAATGTGTTGATATTTCACACGTGTTGTATTACTAGTCATTTACTTGGATTTATATCATGTGCTCCTTTGAGTAGGAAACTGATACAAGGTATAGGTTTCCCCTGTTTTTTGAGGTAGATAATTGACCTTTTAAAAAAGGAAAGATCTCTACTTTTTTAGTCCATCTACCCCAATATTAAAAATTAGAAGAACCTTTATTGAACCCCCAATAATCAAAAACTTTTTATGAAAAACTCCCTAAAGCTAACATTTTTGTTCAGCCTCGTTGTCGTTGGGCTGATTTTATTTTCGATCAATCGAAGTCAATCTGTAAACGAGCAAGTAGCTAGTGGTATTCAAAGCTCTACTCGTAGCATTGAAGTGAATAAGCAGAGTTCAGTCCGTCGTGAGGGTACTAGTTATAGTGATAACGATTCTGAAGCGCGTGCGGTGAATGTAGATGAGCGAGATTCAGTTCGCGAGGTTAATCCGCTGTTAGAAAAAGAGATTGTTGATGCTGTTGCTTCCGTTGCGAAACGTGGGAGTAATATTGCTTTCTCCGCGAATCCGAAATTTGAACTACAACGCGGTGCTGGTAATTTTCTAATCTATCCAAAAGCTAAGCGTAGTGCGCGTGTCTATAAGAAAGATGTGGTGTTCGATGGGGCATTCTTTGGAGCAGTACAGAGCGGGATCAATGGTGATCTGACTTTGACTGATCTTACGAAGACAGCAGTGGAGGTATCTATGGATCTATCTTCTGTAGAACGTTTTCTCAAGTCAGATGCTGAATATCTAGCTATGGACGTCTCCGCATCGGAGTCTCTTTTAATACGTATTGATGAAATCGTTGAGCAGGGTGAGCATACCGTTCTTCTATCAGGTAATGTGAAGGATGAGCCACTCAGCGAGGTTCATTTTGTATTTCATGATGGTGCTGTTGCCGGCTCTATAGAGCTGATTGATAGCTTTACTTATTACGAAATAGGAATGGCGGGTAATGGGGCAGTGGCTATCCGGACCATGGATACAACCAAAGACATTTATGGTTCGTGTGAAACTTGTCTATCGGGTCTTGAACAAGATCCTGAAAATGATATCACTCTGGCTGATCAAGTGCTTGAGGCAACTCCACGTATTACTGATGTTGCCCTAAGTGTAACTGGTGCTAATGATGACTATAGTAATGTCCTAGATGGTGTGCTGGGCTACTCAACAGCGGCGATGAACGCTGTCGGTGGGCAGGCCGCTATCGAGGCAAAGATTTTACTAGGGATAGGATTTATCAATCAGGTTCTTATTAACAGTGGTATCGAGGATACTTATGTTGCATTACTTGGAACTATCGAGGAAGTGGACTACACTAAAAGTGGGCATACAGCTTATGGGGATTTGTCTAACATGGAGTCATATGATCTGTACCTGCTTCTTGGAGCTGATTTTCAAGCTTTTATCTATAATGGTGGTGGTGGAAGCTCTGGGGTTCCTTCAAGAGGTTTTGTTTGTGGTGTAAATTCTATGGGTAGCTCGTCCGCATCTTTTCCTCACGAATTCGGGCATTGTGTGGGGTGTTATCATGCTTGGGCAGATACTTTAAACGACTCAGGTCATGGTACTGATCGTTTTGGATGGAGATTTAAGACACCTTCTGGAACAAAAGTCCGCACATTAATGAGTTATAATCAGAACTGGGCAGGGCCAAGACTTGGGTATTTCTCCACTCCGGACAACCTGTATCAAACTGTTCGTATGGGCGCTGAGCCAGGATATGATGCTAGGGAGGATGCGACTGTCGATCCGCAACTGTACCAAGGAGGTGCTATCGGACAGGTAGATATCCTAGGCTATACTGGAGAGCACGATAGGCTTGGAGCGAATAATCGTGATGGAGTGAGAGAATACATAGCTATGATACAACATCTGTCAGAGCGAACTGCTGCAAGCGTTATAGAGCCAGCATCCCAATCTATTCTCTACCACGGAGAAACACATACCATCAACTGGCTCGGTGGGGACGATACTCAGACTGCAACCATTGATCTTTATAAGGGTGGCGAATTTCAACAATCAATTAAGACTGTGAAAGCGCATTTACGTTGGCAAGAGTGGACTATTCCAGTCGTCGATAATGATGATGACTATACGATTAGAATCACTTTCGATGGTTTAGATGTCATAGAAAGCGGTGACTTTGCAATTAATGATGCAAGTGTAGTAGCCATAGACCTAGTGTTCGAAGCTCTTCAGGATATACCTGCAGTAATTGAACTGCCATCCTCTCCTGCTGTTCCGCTTTCTTACCATTATAGCGAGCCCGCATTTGGTAGTTTGTCAGGAGTAGCTCCTAACTTAGTGTATACTCCAGATAGTTACCAACCGACGGATAGCTTCACGTATTATACCTCTTATGAGAACGATGTTTCAGAAGTCAGAACTGTCACTATTGAGACTATGCCAATCATTGCTCATTGGCCTTTAGACGATACTTTTGGGGATGTAATAAGTGATCTATCAGCTAATGGCTATCACGGAACTCGTTTTGGAGCTACTCCTACAGACGGGATTATAGGTGGAGCGATGAACTTTAAGCGTATTGTGGATGATGAAGCCCCTACTTATGTGAAACTCCCAGCGGAGGCATTTAATGATACAGATGAAATCTCTATCTCCATGTGGGTATATGTAGATGAAGATGAATTTCGTTATCTTAACATTTTGCGGGGGAAAAATGCGCTTAACGTTGCGACATTTGGGATTTCCCGGATAGCTATTGAGGATGAGAGTATTATCTGGAGAATGTCTGGTGATACAATGTACAGTCCTGCGCGATCACTATCAAATCCTGTAATTATCGATCACAGAAAAAAGTGGACTCATTATGTGTTCACTAAGAATGAAACTACGAGTTCGATGAGAGTTTATATCAATGGTGAACTTGAGACTGAAGAACTGGACAATAATGGAGTTATAGCAGGTCTCACTGAAGTTTTTCTGGGATCATCAGCTTTTCCAGGGTTTGAAACATACTTAGGGAATTTGGATTATGAAGGTAATATTGATGAAGTAAGGGTCTATGACCAGGCTATGACAGATGAGCAAGTAGCGATGCTTTATAGTTTAGATATCGATCAGTACATCACTGTTCCTGAATCTGCTGGAGATAGTGATTATCACGTCACTAGTGAAGAAGCTGTAGCATTTCGCTCTACGGGGACTCCTAAGAGTATGGATGCTGACGGAGATGACGTGTATGGTACGGCTGGCTATTATTTCTATGGAAATGGAGTTAACGCTAATAGTAACAGTGATGGGACTCCTTCCTGGGTGACTGAGGTTGGGATGTCTGGGGTAACCTTGGTTGCTCAAGAGGGGTATGATGATTTTGATAACCCGACGCTTGCTATTTCGGATTCTGTAGAGGACTGGACGATTACTACGATAGGATTAGTAAATACAGAAGGTACGACCGGTGGCCTCTGGGCAGAGTTGATGACCTTCACGGTGGATGAGACTGCTCCTAGAGCATTCCGACTAGGGGTAATGGCGGGGAATGAGGTGAACGCTAATGGTCGCTGGGATCCCGCGGCGTTAAGATTATCGCTTGATGATGGATTAAGCGTTGTAGCAAATGTCTTATCCGAAGAGTTGGGAATGGTATTCTTCGATGTGAGACTGGATGATGATGTGAGCGGGACTTTCTCAATAGAGGGGCAGACTCGTAGTTTAGGAAGCGTTACTAGAGGTCCGTCGATAGCGGGGATTACCTTTGATGAATTAAATACTGTTCTAACTGGTTATGAAAAATGGCTGGTCGACAACGATGGTCTAACAGACGAAGCGGTGATGGGTGATCCAGATAATGACGGAATAGTAAATATTCTAGAATATGCGCTCAATGGTGATCCTTATAAATCAGATCCAGAAATTTTACCAAGAGCATCGGAGGTGGTAGATGGTTGCTTGTTCTCTTTCAGGCGCAGTATAGCAGCCCTGGAGGATACAACGATGGTCTTCCAATACAGCTCAAGCGTACTGGATGAAGAATGGACTGATGTCGAAATGAGTGATGCGAAAGTGACGCTCGGAGAAGAGTCTAATGGAACACAATCCGTGGATATAATGATCAGCGATGCTGATGCGGTCGGTAAAAAATTATTCGGTCGAATCAAGGTGACTTATCAGAACTAAGGGGCGGGCAGTCGTCTGCTATGTCAAGCAACTGGCTTGGAGGTGCTCTTATTGTGAGAGGGCTTTTAAGCTAATTTAAAATCTATCTCGCTACGCCTCAAGCATTCGAGGCGTAGCGCTTATTGATTAAATAGCATCAGTTAAAAGACCCCGCCTAGTCCGGTCATCGTATACTTAGCTTTTGAACTAGGCGAAACTGCAGGTCTAAAAGGAAAAATCACATCATCACCACATAACCACCTGTTCTATGAAATCTCTATTCCTATTTATTTTTTTACTACCCTCAGTGCTGCTCGCTAACCCGAATATTTCACCATAGGGTGTTTAGGGGTGGTGCTGGTTCTTTAGCTTAGAGTTTAGGCTGCGTATTTGATGAATAGCTCCAATTGAGGGCGTTTTCATCCTTTTTAGGCACAGCTATCGCTACTCCCTCCAGTGTTTTCTGGTGCCGGGGCAGCACCTTGGAGCTCAGCCGCTCATCATCTGACGGTAAACTTGGATGAACTGCTCCTGATAAGCATAGGCACTGCTTAAGTGGATGCGAACTCGTCTTGTGTTGCGTGTTACTACTGCTCCGATTTTTATCAATTTCACCCGTATTTTTTAAGATGAAATATGGGGGATAAGCTGTTTTTTTGCTCAGCATTTTTCCATTTCTCGGCAACTTTTGCTGGAGTCAGCTCTGTGGGTGGGGTGTGATGGATGGCTGCTATGACGTATTCTAGATAATCGCGTAGATTGATGTCTGTGGATTTGCAACTTTCTAGGATGGTGGAGAGGCTAGCGTTGTATTCGCCGCCTTCATAGCTGCCAAAGAAGAGGTAGTTCTTTAGTCCTAGCTTACAGGGACGCACGGCGTTTTCTACGCCATTGTTGTCGATGGGTAAAATTCCTGTTTCTAAATATAGCTTGAGCTGTTCCCATTGCCCAAGGGCATAGTGGATCGCTTTCGCACAGCTTTCGCACAGCTTTCGCTGGGGCGATAGTTTGCTCGGTTGGTGGTGAGGAGGGTTTCTATTTGATTGATGATCGGGCTTGAGTGTTTTTGCCGTATGGTGTGGATGTGGTTGGGTGGAGCGTGTTGTTTTTCTGAGATGTTTTTCTATCTGGTAGAGGTTCTGGATGTGGCCAGCTGAAGGTTCCTTCTTCTAGTTTTTTGGCAACAACGTATATGCCTGTGCGGTCGAAGTAGAGAAGTTTGACACGGTTGCGTCGTTTGTTGCTGAATAGGTAGAGGAAATGAGCGTTGATTTTAGCGATGTTGTAGTCCCTTAGTGTTCCTGTACTACGTTTATGCTCTGAATGAGATCATTATCTAGTTTATAAAGCTACTCGCATGGAACGTCTTTGCGATATTTACCATCTTCTGCGGCGCTGTTTTTTTACCAGTTAGCTTTATAAGTGTGAGGCTGGGCAAGCAGATGATCAGGGGGGCACGGATTGGTTTCACAGGAGTTACCGTGATCAGCTTCTAACTGATTAATACTATCTGCTGGACCTGAGCGATTTACTCGCCGAAGCTGAGGGTTACTTCATCAAGTACTGGCATCACGTCATTGGCTGTTTTGTCAGTGATGCGGATTTCGTACTGGAATCCAAATCCCTCAGGGAGTGAGCTGAGGTCAGCCTTTGCTGGTGTTCTGGCTACCTGCTTAGCAAAGCCTTCTATTCCGCTATAAGTTTCTTTGATCGATGCCCAGTCTGTCCATTGGTTTATTTTCTTGTCGTTATCAGTATCTACACCCACGCGGACTTCCACGCCTTCTACCCATGGTCCTGGGCTGACGAAGTCATTTTTTTGAGAAACCATATAGAACTGGTTTTCAGCGAAGATTACATCTGGATCTGGGTGTCCTTTACCAATGGTAGAACATTTTTTAAATGGCTTATTAATGTCTGATGAAGTGAACCAGACAGTTTTCATTCCATGGTCTTTAGCTGGATCGTAATCACCAAAGAGGTAATACTGACCTCCGATAGAGATGGCTGCCCAGTCGCCATATGCTTCTTGCTCAGGCTCGTGGATTTCGTATTTAGCGATGTTTGTTTTGTAGTTATTCGGATCTTCTTTTACCCAGTGAGGGTGGGTGTATTCTGCAAACTTCCCGGTAGGATTGGTGCGGTAGTCGACCGCTGGGTCAACGAGTTTGAACTCCTTGATGCCGTCTTCGCTTACAGCGTGACTAGCGAGTGGTGAATCCCATGAGCGGGTTGAAGCTTTGATGGGATCCCAGTTTTCCAAGATAAGGTGGAACTTACCATCGAGATCACGGATGATGGCGCTGTCAGATCCGTGTGATGGGTCTTTGAATGCAATGCCCATTTTCTTTCCCATCTTACCATCAGTGATGTCTTCATCGATGATGAGATGTGGGTCCTGATCGTTCGGGAAGTCATAATAAAAGTATGTATTATTGCCTACTTGCTCAGCAGTAGTCATCCACCGTGCTTCGGTATCGGATATAGGTCCATGATGAACCCAGTTGACCATATCTTTGCTTTGCCATGCGTGGTATCCACCAAGTGGCTTTTCAAGTCCACCAGGAGCGGTGAATTGATTTGTGTATTTGGTGGATTTTAACGGGATGTCAAAGCCTTCTAATGTAGCATCAGCTGCTTCTATAGGCAGTTTATCTTTCTTAAGTCTTCCAAATAACCAGTAGTTGTCTTCACCTAAACGAAGAGCTACTGGAGCATCGCCGAGATTTTTAGGACCTAGATCCTGGATAGGGTTCCAGTTTAGCCATGTGTTAGACTGGCTTATTGTGATGGACTTTGCAGAGCGCTTTTCTGCAAATGACTTGATGATGCTTTTGAATTCAGCAGATTTAGCAGTCGGTGTAGCCATGGAGTCTGTAAACTCAAAATTTTGAGCTCCTACTTTGTTGGCCGTCCACTCTTCTTGTGTCGCGGTTTTCCATTCATCGGCGCTAATAATAGAGGGGGAGCAGAGTAGCAGAATGAGTGATATTTTATTATGTTTAAAGTTCATGAAATGTTTAATGGTATTTAATAGTTACGCGTTGTGTTTCTAGATTCTATCCAAATAGGTATGTTTAAATTGATTTTTCGATGTTTATTGTAAATACGTGTTGTTCGATCAATTTTTAATTTGTAGGGTCAGGGATGAAACATGCTTTTGATCTCTTTTATTGGTTCTATCTGCAATCTCGTTTTACGCGTCTATCATCTTGTAAGAAAATGATTCATCCACGGTTATTTAGTCTCAATGTTATGGCAGCTTCAATGGTCTTGACCTCTAGTCCTGTGAGTGGACATGGGGAGGGTGTGCACGGTGCGGGCGGGCATGGTTCTATAACGGGAAGACAACCGACTATTATCGTAGGTTCTGAGCTGAGTCTCTCCTCTGTTAGGGATGCTGACTGGATACAAGGAGAGGGGCCCAAATCTTTTGAACCAGGAAAAGTTTATATATTCGAGTGTTGGGCGACTTGGAGTAGGCCTTGTGTAGCGATGATTCCTCACGTTAATGAGTTACACAATAAATATTATGACAAAGGCCTGCGTGTCTATGGTATGAGCGTCTGGGAGAAGGACGGGGACAATGATAGGGATAGGCTGAAGCATTATGTTAAAAAGAAAGGTGAAGGGATGGCATACCCTATTGCTTTCACTGACGCAGAGTCTGCCTTTGCTGTTCAATGGTTAACAGCTGCAGGAGTGAAATCTATTCCTCATGTATTCATTGTTAGGGATGGGAAGCTATTAGCGTCAACTCAGGTTTCTAGGCTCACTGATTCCTTGATTGAGAGTCTGCTTTCAGGTGATGAAGGCGCGAAGAATGCAGCGGATATAATTTTAGCATCTCAGAAGAATAAAGAGAAGGCTACCGAGTTGGTTATAAATTTCAGTTTAGCTCGTAAGAAGAAAAATTTAAAAAAGATGAGTGGGTTAATGAGCGAGTTGAAAGGACTCGACCCCGGGCATCCTGAAATCGATATGCAGGAGCTTTGGGTTCTTATTGTGAGTAAGCAATGGGATGCTGCGGTGAAAAAGCTTGAAGGGATGCCTGAAAGCGAGGCAAAGACAATGTTCGTGGGGGTGACTGGATTTCTTGTCATGTACGATGAACGTCAGTATTCTGAGGAGTTCGAAAAAGCCCTCGTTCATTTGTATTCAGATTATGTTCTGGGGAATGATTTATCTGTTAGTCCAAGTCACTATTCAAACTTGAGTATGCTTCAGTGGAGGAACGGAGATAAGAAAAATGCAGCTATTACAGCCAATAAAGGTCTAAAGGTGGCTAAAAATTATTCAAGAGCTACTGAGGGACTTACTAAGTCTTTTGAGCGCTTTGTAAAATCTGTGAATGAAGGAGTGATGCCTAGTTATCAGGAGGTGACGAAGTGGAGACGCGACATAGATGTAAAAAAAGGCTTAAAGTAAGTCTTTAGTGGAGAGTTTTCCTCACTGATGTCTAAGTATCTCACGATGCGAACGTGATGCTCAGAGATTAGCGTAGGTATCGAGTAGGGAGTGAGGTCACCCTCACTTCCCTCTCACACCACCTGCCATACGGTTCCGTAGCAAGGCGGTTCACAGCAGAGCTAGCTGTTCAGCGTATCTTGTCTCATTTTGCAGATTTAGTAACATTTTATGATCA
>CALJOJ010000057.1 GCA_937981665.1 uncultured Rubritalea sp. | reverse complement strand
AGGGTTTCTCCTACTCCAGAGGCTAGGAAACAAAAAGCTCTGGGTACTTCCTGGTGAGAAAGCCAGCGACTTCATTACCCTAGCTGCGATCTTCGGAGTCTTTATGGGTGGTCGTATTGGAAATATTATTTTTTACCAGCGGGATGAATTTCTCGGCGATCCCCTGGTGGTCTTCCGAGTCTGGGAGGGCGGCATGGCATCTCACGGTGGAATTATAGGACTTATGCTCTTCACCCTCATCTATGCCTATATCAAGAAGGTCTCATGGACTGGTCTAGGCGACGCTCTCTGCGTAGTAGCACCACTCGGCATCATGTTCGGTAGATTGGCAAATTTCATCAACGGCGAGCTCTATGGTAGAGTTGATAAGACATACGGCTGGGCGATGAAATTCCCGAATGCTTTGTTTGACTCAGAAGCGCCAGAGCGTCAACAACTCGATAATGCAAAAAATCTAGCTGCTCAACATGATCCAAACTATGCCAATTATATAAACGAGGCAAGATCACTCAATAGACCAGGCCTTAGTACTGAAGAGCTTGAGCATTATTCATCATTAATGAGCCAACAAAGTGTCAGACTCAATGAATCCATCCGCGATAATGAAATGGTTAGAGAGGCGATTGGTAATCTTTTAGAGCCACGTTACCCATCACAGCTCTTCCAGGCAGCTGGAGAGGGACTCTGTCTCTTTCTCATTCTCTTCATCACGAGAATGAGCTTCCGCAGGCTCCCACACGGAGTACTCACTGGCATGTTTTTCGTTTTCTACGCGATCTTCCGTATCATCATGGAAAACTTCCGCCAACAAGAGACTGAGGACGTTTCTCTGCTAGGAATCGACTTCACAATGGGACAATACTTGTCACTCTTCATGATAGTCATAGGTCTAGGCTTCATCATACAGGCCTACATGCGTCCACGCTATCTGGATACTATCGAGGCTCAGCAGGACACAAAATAAAGCCTTACTTCAGGAATAGTTTTATTGCTTACTACCTTTTCATCAACTCTTGTATCTGAGTCTCTGAAATAGCAGAATCGAATATATAAAGCTCATCTACGCCACCACGGAAAAATCTTTTAGGATTACGGCTCTTATTTCGAGCGTTCTTTCTGTAGGTTACATTGCGTCCTAGCCAGACTCCGTAATCGCCGTTGCTTGAGTTTGTCTTCACCTCTTGGAGTGAAGCACGTGAGACAGCTTCTTGCTTACCATCTACATAGAGTAGTGCGTGGGTCCCTACATTTGGACTAGATCCTCCGTATAGAACCACAGCGATATGATGCCAATCCCCGTCTCTGAGATCAGTAGAGCCTATAATATGTCCACCTAATAAACCTAGTCGTAATGTCCCTACTTTGCCATCCTGAGAATCCGGGTTCACAGAAATTTGCCATGTTTCCCCAAGCTTGGTTGGCTTACCCCATGAAATAATACCATATCCTTGAGCGGCCAAAAAGTCTTCAGGTACTTTAACCCAGCAACAAACAGTACGTGCTTTTCCGCCTTGAATTCCTTGATATTCACTCTGAGCAAAGCCACCTTTACCGTCAAAATAAATTCCAGAATTTTTCATGCCTTTCGTCCATCTAGGCTTCACTCCTTCATCGATTGCGTATAAAACGAGATCTTTGTTCACGCTCTCGGACTCGCCAAGTTCACCAGAAGCTTGTGCTAGGTCACCCTCGTTCTCATCGAAGCTCCAGTGAGCGTATTTATATTTCTGCTGAGTGGGAGGCATGCTTGTATAAAATTTCCCTATATCTGCCGGAATAGCCTGCCCACTCGTCTCATTGAATCTGCGAGCATCATTTGCTTTCAGAGTCACTGAGGTGCCATCATATGCTATAGCCTCGACTGAGCCCTCTATCACATGCGTCTCCACCGAGTTATCTGCGTTCACAGAAACTGCGAATTCCGTACCTAGGTCTACCACGCTACCTTGAGACGTTTTTACTGTGTAACCGTGCCCTTGTTCAGTAGCCCGCATTACCAGACTACCTCTGTGCAGCACAGATTCCATAGCTGATGTGAAATCTAAATGAGCGGGCCCCTCAATAACCAAGCTCCCTCTCCCTCCAAGATCTAACTCTAGTAAGCCAGAACCAAACCTAACCTTCTGACCAGAAATAATAGAATCACCTTCTTTATATTCATCATCAAGCCACTGTACACCACTGATCGCTGTCACAGAAGCGACTGCTGATAGATTCTCTGGAGCATCATCATTAGCTGAAAACTGAGAAACAAACAAAACGCTGGAGATACCAATCAACATCACTGCTGCTGCCATCATTGCTCTCTTGATCCATAGTTGGCGATGAATTTTTCGACTTACTCTCTGGGTAAATTCCTCAGCATCCCCTATCTCGATCTCCGATTTTATCATAGATAGAGCCTTCTCTCTAGAGAACTCACTCTCTAAAGCGACACCCAGCTGACCATGTAGCTGGAAATGATACCTAGCCTCTAGTAACAGTGACCGATCATTGTTCATCGCATCTATAAGCTGCTTAACTTCATCACCAGACGCCTCATCTGCTATGACAAGAGCTAATAGTTTATCAAATTCTATAGAGTTCATTTATTCTAAGGAGTAAGTTTATTTTCGATACAAGTAGCAAGAGATTTGCGTAGCCGATGTAGTTTCATCGTCATCGCAGAATAGCCTATATCTTCGTCTATAGCCATTTCCCTGACTGATTTACCGTGCTGATAACGTTCTTCGAGCAACCGTTTAGCTGGATTTCTTACATTAGCAAGACAATCACGAAGAGCCTCCAAAGAAGCGCTTGATGAGTCAGCAAGCTCACCTTCATCACATACTATTAAATGTTGTAGTTCATCAACACCACCTACAGAAACGGCTCTGTGCTTACGGATATAATTCCGTAAATAATTATGAGCGATAGAACGTAGCCAAGACTCGATGCGTCCATCACCACGGTATTGTTTTATCTTCTTGAGTGCCGTAACAAATGTTTCCTGAGCTAGATCATCAGCTACAGTCCAGTCTGTTAGCTGGCCGCGTAGCCATCCACGTAACCACACTTGGTGGATACGCACAAGTTCACCAAAGGCGTCCAAGTCTCCACTTTGGCTGCGTCTAATAAGCAACTGCTCATCTGCGATTGAAGATTTTTCACTCATACTAGCTATAACAGTGTCATTACCCCTGCGTCATAGCACTATAAATTTATGTTATCTTGCATCTTTCATCAGCAAATAGATGAAAAAACCTTTCACTGCTCTTTAAAGGAAGGGTGAGAGTACTCAGTTCATTTCACTATTTTAAGAGTATCGATAAGTGGTTTTTGTAAACTTTGCTTATGACATTATTCTCAAAAAACCATTAAGACCTAGCCAGATAAAGACATCACGCTCTGTCATACAGAAAAAATTAAAAATGAAAATATGTGTTACTATTTAAAATCAACACACTCTAGCGGGATGTTCTCTTACTTAACATCATAACAAACAACAAAACTATAATAACAATGAAAAAAACAATAATAACACTATTCATTGCAGCTTCCACAAGCTCATCATTCGCTTACTTGACAACTTACGAGGCATCAACAAACACACTTTCAGAAGGTCAAGCATCTGTTTCAGCTACTTCTAGTGACCTTACTGATATCGTCACATCCACCACTACTGACTTTTCACTTGGTACTGACATTTGGAGCCCCGAATCAGCTGGTACAGTTTCTAACTTCAGTTTCACTAATGCGGATGGTACTACACATACATTTGCAGGTGGTACCGGCACAACGATTACTGCAGTTCACTTTTTTGGTCTAGATAACAGCTTCACTATTGATGCAGGTGGCGTAGGTTTCTCCCTAGTTTCTGGTTGGGACAGCACGCTATCAGCTACTGGATTAGTCAGCAATGTTGGTTCAGTAAACGCGGTAGGGCTCACATCTGGCACAGCGATTACTGGTGCTAATGGCAACTTCGACCAAGGTCACGGCACTATCGTATTTGATAGCGCAGTTTCTTCCTTCACACTCACTGAAAACTCTGGAGCTGCAGACACAGTTACTCTACAGTTTTCAACAGCAATACCAGAGCCATCATCAACAGCTCTTCTCGGACTAGGTGGACTCGCGTTCATCCTTAGACGTCGCAGATAATACAAATTTGTTTGTTTGTTAGCTTTTAGCTAATAAAGGAAAGCCCACATCTCGTATGTGGGCTTTCTCGTTTTTAAGAAACTATGCTTCTAGTCATTACAAGATCTCCTCGATAGGGATCTTGCCATTGGTAGCAATAATGCTCATCACATCAGGGCAGTCTTTCTTCGGAGTGAGTGTTACTTTCCCTCCGGTAGCCTCGATGAGGAGCTTGCCAGCTGCGATGTCCCAGAGCGAGATACGTGACTCCACATAGGCATCTAGTCTACCGGTAGCGATGTATGCCATACCCAGCGCTGCAGAGCCCATCATGCGCATCTTACGCGCACGCAGTGATGCTTTACGGAATCTCTCGAGACCTGAAGACAGAGCGTCTTCTGTCTTACCACATCCTACGTAAAGAATGCTTTCTTCTAGCTTAGTACGTGAACTACAGGAAATCTCTTTACCATTGAGATAAGGCTTTTCCCCTTTCACCACTGTCCATAGATCATCCATAGACGGATCATAGATAACGCCTACGATAATGTCCTCTTTATGCCTTAGTGCGATAGAAATACAGTAGTGTGGGATACCATAAAAGTAGTTCACAGTTCCATCAATGGGATCAACAATCCACTGGTAGTCTGAGTCTTGGTTCCCAGCAACACCCTCTTCACCGTAGAGCGCGTAGTCAGGGGTCTCACCTAATAGAATCTCAGTAATGAGGTCTTGTGACTCCCTATCAAGGGCTAGCTTAATATCGTGATGCTTTGCTTCATCCACCTCAAGTGCACATCCGAAATTTTTTCTCAAGAGTACACCTGCTTCCTTTGCTGCCTTCACGGCTATATCTACTGCTTTCATAAATTTCTATCTCCCTGCTTATGCTTACCGTTATTGCTCATCAATAGCGACACTGTTCTGCCTGTCTTTCTCCATCCCCATCGCGACCTCCACCACACTATGTGCGATGCGGTGCTTATCCGCCTTGGCAACTGGCTCTTCGTTATCTCGGAACACGAGGATCACTTCATTCTCATTCGCATCGAAACCGATGTCTTTCCGTGAAACGTCATTAGCTACTACCATATCACATCCCTTTTTGATGAGCTTACCTCTAGCATTTTCTACTACATTCTCTGTCTCCGCGGCGAAGCCTACAAGCGTACCTTCATAAGAGAATACATCTCTGGCTGAGCCTAAGATGTCAGGATTCTTCACTAGCTTCAGCGTCATCTCTTCCCCCTTTTTTTTGATCTTCTGCTCCGCGACCTCTATCGGACGATAATCTGCCACCGCTGCGGCGAAGATAGCAACATCTGCCTTACCTATCCAGCGCTCCACAGTCGTATACATATCTGCAGCGCTCTCCACCGGGATGAAGTCCACCCCATCTGGAATCTCTAAGCTTGCGTCTGTAGGGCCAGAAATTAAAATGACTCGCTGTCCCTTACCCGCTGCCACATCTGCTAGTGCATATCCCATCTTCCCAGATGAGCGGTTCGTCAGATAGCGCACGGGGTCAATAGCCTCTCGTGTGGGGCCTGCTGTGATGAGGATAGTCATAAAATTTCTTATCTGCAGACTAGCTACATCTACCGAAGCTACAATAGAAAATATTTAGCCACTATATACTACTATCGGGGAGAAAGATCGTCAGATCATGGTTGACCGCATACTGCCACCGCTCTAAACATCATTACAGACATGAATGTAACCATAGTGACAGACACCTATTCTCCTGACATCAATGGAGCAGCGCTGACACTTCAACGCCTCACTCGCTCGATGTTGCAGCTTGGACACACCGTGCATGTGATCCATACAGGCGAGACTTCTGCAGACTATGAAACGAGCGTCTCTGGCTTCCGTTTCCCTTTTTATAAAGATGTCAAGATCGGCTACCCTCGGCCATTTAAGTTGCGAGGGATTTGGAACAAGCAACGACCAGATATCATCTACGTAGCCACAGAAGGCTTCCTCGGTATCTCCGCTATGCTGGTGGCTCGCCACCTAGATATACCCGTAGTCGCTGGCTTCCATACAAATTTTCATCAGTACTTAAAGCGCTATTTCATTCCTCAAGTCGAGCGCCCTATTCTGGGAATACTACGCGCCATCCATAACTACTGTGACGCCACCATCGTGCCATCTCAGCACACCTATGATCTTCTTCATACGCAGGGATTTAGAAATCTTAGTGTGATAGGAAGAGGCGTCAACACAGAGCGCTTCTCCCCAGAGAAAAGATCCTCAGAGCTCAGGGCCTCATGGGGAGTAAATGATGCAGACTGCGTGATCATCATCGTAGGGCGTATAGCTAAAGAGAAGAATCTAACAGCTGCGCTAGAGAGCATCGCGAGCTTAGACAGCTCTCTGAATATAAAAACCGTCATCGTAGGAGAAGGTCCACTGAGGAAAAGCCTGGAAGCTAAATACTCATCAAATGCTTACCACTGGGCTGGAGTACTTAAAGGTGAGCGACTAGCTGAGTACTATGCATCCGCAGATGTGATGTTCTTTGCCAGTGAGACGGAAACATTTGGTAATGTCATCACAGAGTCACTCGCTTCTGGACTCATCACTGTAGCCTATAGCTACGCAGCCGCTGGCAATCTCATCACTGATGGAGAAAACGGCTACACTGCTCCCCCTGCTGACATTTCAGAACTAAGCTCAAAGCTTCTAAAAGCAATCCAGAATAAGGACAATAGCACAATGAAGTCACTAGCTCACCAGAGTATCCTCCAATGCCAATGGACTGATATAGCCCAAGAATTTGTCAGCACGCTGGAGCGCACTATCACGAGCGTTGCATCACCTAACAGAAATTTCTAATCTAATACCAACCAGAGCCACTACCTATTACTTTTCCTTATGGAAAATATGGGAGAACAATTGAGGCCAAATAATTTTACAGTTTCCTTTCGCGCTATACAGCCTCTGGAATAAAACCCCGTGAGCCTGAGATGTCAGCTTCAGTAGATTAATAAAGTATTCTACATCCTTCTTTTTCGGCTCAAAGTCTGACCTCCAGAAGTCTGCCAGTTCACCTTGATAAGTAAGCTTCGCTAGATTATATGCAGCCTCACCGAGACAGATCGTTTTTTTACTATGGATCAATGCAGATAACCCCACCGAACTATTGATAGTGATGCATCCTCTGCAATGTTCCAGAGCTAGTGGAAGGTTGATTCGATCCACATAATAAATCCTCTTCTTACCACCTATAGACTGATTGATCGCCTTGATCTTCTTATGGTAATCCTTATACCCTCGATCCATGGGATGCACCTTAAATACAAGCTTCGTCCCCTTAGGAGCGTGCTTTAAAAACGATGCTACGACATCATCAATAAAGTAATCGATCGAAGTGAACTGAGAGCGCTGGGTGATCTGGCTATCCGTATGCACCTGCAGAGGGACAAAGTAGAATGCTCCATTCCACTCGGAGGAAAACTTTATATTATAGCGATCATCCTTCATCCGTCCTTGATAGCGAAGCCCCGAAACTACCGCCGCATATAAATGATGCCAAATCCCCTGTCCTCGCTGGTCAATGTAATGAGTATAACGTCTGAAAATAATAGCCATCAAACGAGAAAACAAAAAGAAGGCAGCGAATTGCTTCATTTTGGCCGTTGTGCGCATTCTCGCAAGGCGCTGATTATCAACAGATTTTTCTGGGGAAATTTCACCACTCATAACACGACCCCACTGCTCAGCTAAATAGGTAAAATGGTCAAAATCTCGCGTGTAAATAGTACAGAAATCAGGTCTCAATAAGCCCAGCTCTAATACAACACATTGAATCCCCAGTTCTTCAGCGAGATCCCAGCCCACTTTATTATATGGTCGGTACTGATTATACAAAATAATGCAATCCACACCATTTTCTGCAATATAACAACGTAGCCATGACTCGAACTCTTCAAAAGGATGATCATAACTCACTGTAGGTAATTCTTTTCTGGTATATATCCAATCAGCTGCATTTAGCACTACTTTGGTCACATTTACCCCATTATCAATGAGATCATTAGCGACATGCGTAATCCCGCCTTCCCAGTCCGCCTGTAGAATAAGCGCATTTTCTGGTTTTTGAATTAGTTTACTAAACGTAGTCATCGTCGGATCTTCAACAATGTCAGTGATAATGAATCATTTAGTCAAGAACAGTTATGGTAATCTGATATCTAAACAATATAAATTAAAATCAACTCTTTTCATATTTTGGGAATAAATTTGACGGGCGAACCTCACTCTATATAGATAATCTTAATATTCCAATTATTATGTCAGACACAATATCAACGTCCGAAGAGGCGACCCGCGATAGATATGCAGCAGCCGCAGAAGCCGCAGAACCAGCACTTTGCTGTCCTGTAGATTATGATCCCCAGTACTTAAAGATCATTCCTAGTGAAGTGATAGAGAAGGATTACGGCTGTGGTGACCCATCAAAGTATGTGGAATCTGGAGATGTAGTTCTAGATCTCGGTTCTGGTACGGGTAAGATCTGTTTCATTGCCTCTCAGGTAGTGGGTGCGGAAGGTAAGGTCATCGGCATTGATATGACGGATGACATGCTTGAAGTAGCTAACCGTAACGCACCGATCATTGCTGAGAAGGTGGGCTACGCGAATGTGGAATTTAGAAAAGGACGTATTCAGGACCTCGCGCTAAACCTTGATCTGTTAGAACAGGAAATAGCAGTCAAGCCTATCAAGGATGCTAATAGCTGGATGGAGCTAGACGTCATCACTAAGGAGCTGAGCCAGAAGAAACCACTCGTGGAATCTGACAGCATAGACGTAGTCGTCTCTAACTGTGTTTTAAATCTCGTAGAAGAAGACCTCAAGGCGCAGATGTTCGAAGAGCTTTTCCGTGTTCTCAAAAAGGGTGGCAGAGCTGTCATTTCTGACATCGTCAGTGATGAAGAGATCCCTAAGCACTTAGCAGATGACCCATACCTCTGGAGTGGCTGCATCAGTGGTGCATACACCGAAGAAGGCTTCGTGAAGGCATTTGAAGACGCAGGTTTCTATGGTATTGAAATTTTAAAGCGTGATTCTGAGCCGTGGCAGACTGTCGAGGGAATAGAATTCCGCAGTGTCACGATCCGTGCCTGGAAAGGTAAGGAAGGCCCATGTCTAGAGCGTAATCAGGCAGTCATGTACAAAGGTCCATTCAGCCAGGTCAGTGATGACGATGGCCACACGATGAAGCGCGGACAGAGCTATGCAGTATGTGATAAGACATATAATCTCTACCAGCAGGCACCGTATAAAGATCATTTTGAGATCATCGCGCCACGCACAGAAATACCACTCGAAGAAGCTGTAGAATTTGACTGCTCACGTGACACGACACGTCATGCAAGAGAGACAAAGGGCATGGAATATAAAGCCACAACAGTCGCTTCTGACTGCTGTGCTACTGATGGATGCTGCTAGTATATTAACGGTCTAACAGCCTAATCTAACAAAAATAATGATTAACTTTCAAGCGAAGCTACGCGAGCACGATCAGGTGCTCAAGCGAGGAACCTTCGACACTCTACAGATCAATGTAGGCCGAAAATGTAACCAAACGTGCTCTCATTGCCACGTAGAGGCTTCTCCCTGGAGAACCGAAATGATGGACGAGGAGTGCGCACACAAAGTGGGGGCATGGATCAAGGAGCATAAGCCTAAGGTGGTAGACATCACCGGTGGTGCACCTGAGATTAGTGAATTTTTCCGCTACTTCGTGGAGACGGCTAAATCAGTAGGTGCGCATGTTATCGACCGTAATAACCTCACCATCATCGAGACTAAGGCGCATGCTTATCTGCCTGAGTACCTGGCTAAGCATGAGGTAGAGATCGTAGCATCGCTACCATGTTATCTTGAGGATAATGTAGATGGCCAACGTGGTGATGGAGTTTTCCAGAAGTCTATCAGTGCGCTGAAGAAGCTAAATGCTGCTGGCTACGGAACTAAGCTTCCTCTCACACTAGTCTATAATCCTACTGATGCGGTACTGCCGCCAGATCAGGATGATTTAGAAAAAGACTACAAAGTGGAACTTAAGAAGCGCTACGGCGTAGAATTCACCCGCTTATTCGCGCTCGCTAACATCCCAGTGACTCGCTACACGGCGTATCTCAAGGAGCGTGGTGAGTACGATGACTACATGGAACTCCTCTCTAACAGCTATAACCCAGCCACAATAGAAGGCCTGATGTGTAGAAACACGCTAAACATCGGTTACGAAGGTGAAGTCTACGACTGTGACTTTAACCAGATGTTAAACTACCAGCTCAAGAAAGAAAAACCACTCTACCTCTGGGACATAGCTCCAGATGACATGAAGGACGTAGACATCATTACCGCGAACCATTGCTTCGGCTGTACTGCTGGTAAAGGTAGTAGCTGTGGAGGAAAAGTGAGTTAAATATTTTCAAATCATGAATAAACCAAAGATACTAGTACTCTGTACCGGAAATTCCTGCCGTAGCCATATGGCAGAAGGCTATCTCAAGCACAAGGTAGGTCACCTCTATGATGTGCAGAGTGCTGGTGCTAAGCCCTCCGGCTACGTCCACCCATTAGCACAGAAGGTGATGTCAGAAATAAACATCGATATCTCAGATCACAAGAGCAAGCATCTCGATGAGTTCATCGATGGTGAGGTAGAGACGGTCATCACCGTTTGTGATAATGCAGAAGGCTGCTGCCCTACCTTCAAAGGTGAGAAAAATCACTACTGCTGGAGCTTTGATGATCCTGCAGATGCAGAAGGATCTCCTGAAGAAGTGGAAAATGAGTTTAGAAGAATTCGTGATCAGATATCGGAGAAATTTGAGCTTTATGTCGATGAGCTAACGCATCAAAACCAATAAACTGTTAGACTTTATTGCTCAATGTTAGAAAATTTCATAAGTGACGAAGCTTGTAAAAATCAAGTGACACACCTCGTCATTATGACAAAATTTCCTGAGCCAGGAAAGGTGAAGACCAGGCTCGGCGCCAGCATTGGAAATGAAGCATCATGTAAGCTCCACCGTGCCATGGTGCAGCATCTGTTAGATAAGACTCTACCGCATCTGGACTCTATCCAGCTAAGGTTTCACGTAGCTGGAGGGTCAGATGCCGATGTCACGGAATGGCTAGGCAGTGCGCACTGGCAGCGGCAGGCAGAAGGGGACTTAGGCTTAAAAATGCAGTCCGCCATTGAAGCCAGCTTCACTGAAGGAGTTAAGAAGGCACTCATTATCGGCACCGACTGCCCGGCCATCACTCCCGCTCACATAGAAGCTACCGTCAGAGCTCTTGATGACCACAATGTAGCATTCACCCCAGCCTTAGATGGCGGCTACGTTATGGCTGGCGTAAAAGCTGTTCACCCTGAGATGTATCATGACATCGAGTGGAGCACAGACACCGTTTTAGAAATGTCAGCTAAGCGTTTACGCACAGCTGGAAACTCACTAAAGCTATTCGAAGCACTCCGTGATGTAGACACCGAGTCAGACCTGGATCACGCTGCAGAAGTACTTGGTGGTAGGCTCTGGGAGTAAGCGTCATTACGGCTAGTTGTTTAGGGTGATTTATCCCTCTAAAATGAACATGCTGGATCCTATCAGCGCGGTCTTAGCGCGGTCTTTCAGACCTCTTTTATTACTCTATTACCTAACATAGCCCGTTCCGTTGGAACTCGGAAAGACCATCCTATCCTAATAGAGGCTTTGTTAACTGTAATGTGATCTATTAGGCTCCTCTACATTTCGCCATTGGCATGAAATATCCGCCATGAACCTCCGTATGTATAGGAATAGATAGGCTTAATGTAACTAGATGAGGCTATCATCACTTATTAAATTAATTCTTATGAAGGAACTAACACGCAGAGAGTCATTGAAAACGCTGATTGGTAGCTTGGGAGCAGCAGCGAAGACTTCACTATTCGGTGCTGGTGTTGGTGCTAGCTCCGGACTCTTAGCTCAGCTTGCTCAGGCGGGAGTGGCTCAGCCAGGAAGCATAGGTGGACCTAAACGTGTCGTATTCTTTCTTCAGAACCAAGGATTTGACCCACGCACTTGCCTACCTACGAAAATGGCGGGAAATAATGGCTCGCTAGCCGGCGCTGTTTTACCAAAGCCGATCCAAGCCTTAGACCCTTTCAAAGATAAGCTCCATATCATCACAGGCCTGCACGGCAAACACACAAGCCCCACGCACAGCGCCTTTTTTGGTGCTCTAGGTGGCTACCGTAGTGGTGATGGCATGCTGCCTAGTGGCTCAACTATTGACCATGATCTAAGCCAACTTATGCCAACGAGCTTACTCCCTCATCTCTGCATCGGTATGGACTCTCTAGAAGCAATGAAGGCCAAGCCAACCGTAGCACGACTCTCTGCCTCTGGTGCAGGAAAACCGATCTTCATGCACTCTAATCCAGAGCATCTCTATAAGCATCTCTACGGCGGGATAGCCACTGGAGACTTACGCACTCAGCATGACGTGCAGACCGCGTTGTTAGGTAATATCCATCAAATAGCTCAGGGCAATGCTGAGGCTTTGCCATCTGGAGATAGAGAACGATATAATCAGTTTATCAATGGCTTCGAAGACATGAATACGCTCCGTGATAAGCTCGCCAGCGCCGAAGATCACTTACGAAAATTTGCCCCTACAGTGGACAGCCGCTACAGAGCTCCAGAGTCTGAGACAGACTGGCATGATGTCTTGTTAGACCTAGGTATCTCCACTCTAAAGTCAGGCACTACAAATGTCCTCACTATGGCTTCTGGTCGTGGTCAAATTTTTGGTTCATATACAGGTCTAGGTATCCAGCAGCGAGGGCATAACCTAGGCCACATGCAGCAGTATAGAAATCCAATTTGGGATAAAATCCGCGCTTATAATATGGAAATGCTCGTTAAGGTCATTGAAGAGCTTGAAAGTGTTCCTGAAGGTAGCGGCACGATGATGGACAACACACTCATCGTCTATACTTCTAACAATGCAGACAAGCAACACACCACAGGAAAAACCTGGCCGATGATGCTCATAGGGAATCCAGGAGGAGCCTTTAAAACCGGTAGGCTGACTAAACTTGATGGAAGTAGACCTATCAACTCTCTCTACGCTTCACTCATGACTGGCTGCGGAAAGAACACTGTTGAAAGATATAACATGTCCGAGAGTCTTGCAGGGAAATTTGACGCTAGCAGCGGCCCTCTACGCGAGGTTCTAGCTTAATTTATTTCTACTGAAACGATGAAAATAATCAGCACATTTTTAATAGTAGCGGTATCGCCGTTCTCCTCGATCAGCGCGCAGGAAAACTATGTCCCTGGGCATAGTACTATCAAAGATTACCAAGCCTTCACTACCGATTTCCTAGAGAACTATTGTTTTGATTGTCATGGAGATGGCTCAAAAAAAGGTGGTTTCAACATGGATGACCTGGGACAGCTTGATGAGACCAACGCAGAACAATGGAAGTCTATCTGGGCTCAAGTAGCTCTGAAGGAAATGCCTCCAAAAGATGAGGAACAACCAGAAATTATTGAACGACTAAAATTTAACCACGGCATCGTTTCTAACATGGAAACCTTGATGAAACATAAAGGAGGATTTCATGATCATCAGAAAGCGAAGCGAGGAAACTTCGTAGATCATGATCTGCTCTTTAATGAGCTACCAAAGGACATAAAGTTAGAGCCTACCGCATCTCCTAGAAGAATCTGGCGAGTAACACCTAGCGAGCATCTAACAAGACTAAATGAGCTCATCAACACCGAACCTAAGTACGATCCTAACAAGCCAGGGTATCGTACTCATGGAGATGCTATCCCAGTGAACCATGCAGGGGAGCTGAAGCTATATTACGGGCTTGATAATATCATCAACTGGTCTGGTGGTAGCGTGGCCTATGTGACCGCTATCACGAGCACTCCGAGTGTGCTGTCATCCATGCATCAACATGGTATCGAGAACTACGCAGACCAAGCGAGCGTGAATAGCGCGGAGACGATGCAGATCTTAGATAAAGCTCAGCGCCTGCTCAGGTATGCTGCATTCGGGCCTATTAGCATTTCAAGCACACCAGATCAGATCACTGATGATCCCACGGAACACCAGCTCAAACGAGAGAGAGAAGATGACCGCGGTCTTGCATCATCACTCACTTATAGTACTAAATTTCACCGACCAGAAACCCCACTTTATCATCTGCTCCAAGATGTAGAGAAAGAGTATACAGAAGAAGAGTTACGTCATGTAGTGGCTGACCTCTTTGAGAGGCTCACCTTCCGTCCTCCTACGGATACAGAGACCAGTAAGTACATGAAACTAGTCGAAAATACGATCGCGAAGCTAGGTAAGAAAGAAGGAGTAATCGTAGGGCTATCTGCGATATTTCTCGATAGAGATGCACTGTTCCGCTCTGAGCTGGGTACAGGAAATACTACGGATGAACACGGTAGAGTGATGTTACAAGACTGGGAACTAGGGCTAGCGGTGAACCATGCACTAAGCTACATCAAGCCCGATGCCACATTACGTAAAGCAATTGTCAATGGTAAGATGCGTACCAAAGAAGATGTAAAGCGTGAGCTTACCCGCATGTTAAATGATGACACGCTTAGAAAGCCACGTGTGCTTCAGTTTTTCCGCGAATATTTTGACTATGATCTAGCAGGATATAACGATAAAGACGCTGAAGCCTTAAAGGAGGCAGGTATAAACCATGATACTGAACAACTTAGTAAATCTATGTTTGGCGCTTCTGCCAGTACGGATCGTCTCGTGGAGTTTATTCTTGAGGAAGATAAAGATGTACTCAATCAGCTACTCACTACGCAGAAAGTAGTCGCTTCACCAGACGATATCGTTTTCTACGGTAAGATGTTTACCGAGCAAGAGGCGAAACTATCGAAACAAAAAATCGACAGTTGGAATGTAAATTATGACAGAGCCAACGCACGGACTCAACAGCTAATAAATGAAAAGAAAAAACTAACCACTGAGGCTAATAGAGCTAGTAAAGGCAGCGAGAGGTGGAGAGAACTCTATAAACAAGTCTTTGACATACGTAACAAGTCTAATACCTCAGCGGCCTATCGCCGTGACTTGGCTGTTCTAAAAACGCCAAAAGTTAATCATGCTGATTTAACAGGTGAGCCTATTTATGCCCGCATGACAAGGCCTACATTAGGCTTAAGATCGATGCCGGCAGAGCGTATTCTTACCAATGCTCCTAAAGGTGAGCGTCTCGGCATCCTCACCACTCCATCTTGGCTAGTCTCACACTCAGACGCTATGGATAACCACGCTATTCACCGTGGCATATGGGTGCGCGAGCGTCTGTTAGGTGGTGGCATTCCAGATGTTCCTATTACAGTGGATGCTCAGCTTCCAGATGAACCGGGCACCACACTACGCTCACGCATGCGTATCACACGAGAAAAGCAATGTATTAGCTGCCATGAAAAAATGGACCCATTAGGCCTCACCTTTGAGATGTATAATCACATGGGGATTTTTCGCGACTTTGAGCATGGTAAGCCAGTGGACACTAGCGGCAGAATCATTGACTCCGGTGATCCCGCACTAGATGGCCCTGTCAAAGATGCGTTTGAAATGATCAACAAGCTAGCCAAGAGTGAGCGCGTAGAACAGGTCTTCGTCCGCCACGCCTTCCGCTACTGGATGGGTAGAAACGAAACCTTGCATGACGCTCCGGTATTGAAAGCAGCTCATAAAGCTTACCGCGATAACGATGGCAGTATGAAAGCTCTCATTACTTCACTGGTAACATCAGACGCATTCCTTTATCGTAGGTAATACTTTTTATAAAACATCTTGCTCAAGTCCGCGCGTTTACGGGCTGAGTAAAACAGTATACGGTATTTAAAATAGAAGCCAACGATGGTGAAGAAGCGTGTCCAGTACGTCTTCTTCTTCCATTTCTCGGCTGATACTGTGCTCTCATGGGCGAGATGTAAGGTGTCGCCTTGCAGTCTCAGCCTGTCGCTCATTTCTATGTCTTCCATCAAGGGCTGATCGGTGAGGACGTTATTGCTAATCGCCGTCTCGCGATGTAAAAACTGGTTCTGATCCCCAAAGCTAGTTTGTAGTAAACTGGCTCGGAAGTCATTCATGCTCTCTATAAGTAGTAGCCCTGGAGCGTGACGGTCGAAGCGCTGACCGAGGCTGCCGCCTACGATGTCGGCATTCACCTGGATAGCTGCATTAAGCTTACTGAATGTGTCTAGTTGTAGCTGGTTGTCTGCATGGAGAATAAGGCACCAGTCCATCTGCGCAGCTTCCACACCCGTCTTGATTTGTAGCCCTCGCCCTCTAGGAGAATGGATCATTTTGATATGAAAATACTCGGATTTTAACTCATCGCTCACGTCTTCATCAGAAGAATACACGATGACTATTTCGTCCAGCACTATGCTCTGTTTCTCTAGTTTTAGAATGAGTTCTCTGAGTCTAACATCGATGCTTAGCGTAGGGATGATTACTGACCAATGTAACCTCTCATTTTCTTTTCTGTTAGATGTAGGTCGGGTGATGGCATAGAACATGGAGATCACGTGACGTGGAAGATGCATGATGCAGGCGAGGATAAATGGTGTCCAGAATAGCCAGCGCGCCCAGACAGGCATAGCCCATTCACCAGTGTTTTCAAACTGCGTCCACACAGTAAAGTAGAGGGGCATGGTGATGGACATGGTGATCCACGGCAGTGACGGACGAAGAGCAATGAATGGCAGTAACCATGAGAGATACCAGAAGTGAATAATAGGGGAGAAGAAGATAAGGCTTCCCAGACAGAGGTTGATACTTACCCAGAATTTATGCTTAATGCAGAGCCAGAATCCTATACCCCATGAGGTAAAGAAGAGAACTTTACAGAGAGCCCCCGCATACTCTGTAGAGAAGCCAAGGGCCTGTACAAAAAATTGATTAGCCGGGCCATTAAATCTGTTAGATCCAAATTTAAGAATACCCTGAGCCATCTGTAAACTATCATCATAGTAGAGTGCTAGTGGCAGGAGGCTGACAATAATGCCTACGATGATCCCTCTCCAACCTGTCTTCAAAAGAATGATAGGCGCGACCACAGCGGCCATGACTTTTACAGAAATGGCGAGCCCCACAGCGATACCGCACGGGATGATCCATCGCTTAGTCATACATAAAATAGAAGCGGTTAGAAATAGAACCATCACCACATCAAAGTGACCTTCAGCAGCAAAAGATAATAACGAAATAGGGCTCAACGCATAAAGTAGTGACCATTGAATAGGCCGATGATAGTGGCGTAATAATGCCAAAATGGTAGCGATAACCAGTAAGTCTAACAGCAGGAATACGATCTTATAACTGCTCGGGTTATAGCCGATTTTATTGATCATACTAAAGCAATGTAGAGCGAATGGAGGGTAAGCAGTGGGCTTATCCTTATGGTTCATTTCCTCATAGAACTGATCACGATAGGGAATATAGGACTTATGCTCAGCTACATTTTTATACGGGCTGATACCTTGAGAATAGAGATTTCCTTCCCAGAGATAACGGTTCACATCGTCTGATGCTCCAGTGGGGAAAATAGCTAAACGAGTGATCGCCGCGATGGCTAGAATGAGAATGATTGCCTTCTTGTTAGAAACATTAGGGAAGATGAAGACCATCGCCAAGCCTACTATTCCTATAAGCACTCCTAGGATAACTCGTGGAGTTCCATAGCTATCAAAATCTGGCGTGTAAGATGCATAGCAGTAGCATAGCACAGCTATGATTACAGCGAGAACAAGCCAAACTATTTCTCTTAGCTTCAAGTCTTAAAGCGTTTGGCGGTTTTTTTAACAGTGTTTTTTTCTATGCCACCCGTGATGCTTCTGTAACCAAACATGGCGAATCCAAAGGAGTAGATAAGGAAGAACGGGATGATAGCAGCAGAGTCTTTATTATAGTAAACAATTGCCGTCACGAGGGTGAGCAACGCCATACTTATCTCAAGTATCGGCATAATACTTCCCTTACCTAGATCCATGAATTTAGTCATCGACTGGTGATCACCTTTCTTCGGAGTTCTAACAAATGGTGACTTGATGCCGATGAGTCCTTCGACACATGCTCTTGCGTTACTCAGGCAGATACCGAAACCGATTAGTAGAAGCATCGGTAAGCGGTTGAAAAAATTTAGGGTTCCTTTCTCTGAATCCAGCCAACGTTCGGCTACTAGATAGAGTAAGCTCGGGCCTATCATTGCTAATGCCATCGGAGCCGCGAACCATGCCACTACTTGTGAATCAAATGAGTTCTTATTGATCAAAATGATAGGTAATGCCATGAGTGCCTGTAGGAACATACACAGATGGATAGAGTAATGAGTGAGGTGGAATGAGGCTTCTATTTTCTTAGAAACAGGGATGCCAGATTTCCATACTACGGGCAGAAGTTTCTTAGCCGTCTGCATGGAACCTTTTGCCCAGCGGAACTGTTGGGATCTGAAAGCTTGGTAGAAGGATGGAAGCTCGGCGGGGACTACGAGGTGAGGCAAGAAGTGGATTTTCCATCCCTTGAGCTGTGCTCTGTATGAGAGGTCTAAGTCTTCTGTTAGAGTGTCCGCATTCCACCCTCCTGCGTCAGTGATAGCCTCACGTGACCAGATGCCAGCAGTTCCGTTAAAGTTTAGGAAGTATCCATTGTATGAGCGCGCCACTTGCTCAATGACAAAGTGCCCGTTCACACCGACACTCTGGGCGCGGGTAAAGGCATTTTCTTCAGAGTTAAGGTGACCCCAGCGGGCTTGCACCACGCAGTATTTGTTGTTTGTTAAGAAATGCGGGATCGTTCGTTCTAGAAAATTTTTCGGTGGTACGAAGTCACTGTCAAAGATGGCAACATAAGGTGCATCATTTTTCTTCAGACCGTAGTCAAGAGCGCCTGCCTTAAAGCCTGCGCGACCTTCTCTGCGCAATACTTCGATAGATATCCCTTTTTCCTGTAGCTCAGAAACTACCTTGTCTACTAATTTAGTAGAGTCATCTGTAGAGTCATCTAGCACCTGGATGTGATGCCTCGGATAGTCTATCTCAGCTACAGCACGGATCACACGCTCAGCTACAGCAGGCTCATTGTAGAGCGGGATCTGTGATAGCACTGCAGGGGCATTTTGCTCCGTGATCGCATTTTCTTCTTCAGTACGTTGGTTATCTTCTTTGATGCCATTTTTCTTCTTAAAAAAGAGAAAGATCATAAAATAGTGATGCAGCCCGAATAGAATAAGAACTGCACTACAGAAGGCATAGATGAAGAGTGGAATATTTACTAACATTTAATTACAGCGAAGTAAACGATGTTATATTTATTTATTCAAGACTATTTAGACTGGTTTAGATTCCAGTCATACTTGATCCATCCTATCTTTGCTGCGGTATTGATCTTTGCTGTTCTGTAATTATTAAGGTAGGTAGCAGGATTCTTGGTTTTGAAGTCCGCTGCGTACCAGTTAAAGAGCTCAGAGTAGAGGGCTGTAGATCCATTCACCTGTACTGCATGTGGGCTGTTAGCGAACTTCACACTCTGGTCCGTAAGTTGCTGCTGTAGTTGAGCTCCTGTGTATGCTTCATTACGGAGTGGCGGGCAGCTCACACTGGCACAGTTCACTGCGAAGTGGAGGCGTGAATCTGGAAATTCTTTAAGTAAGGTTTTCTTCTCCAGTGTATTGAGACTGATAGCTCCACCTGGGGTGTTGATAATATTAGCATCAAAGATAGCGAAGTCCTTATCACCTAGCTTAGTCACAGTGGCTAATGGGTAGTTATCGAGCGCCACGTCGACCATCGCAGCATTATAGAGGTTGATACGAAAGGCCGCTTTGTCTGCATGAGGGAGCTTGCTTGCGTCGATCTTAGCCCATTCTTTAAGGATTTTTTCTAGTGCCTTATGATCTTTACTGCTCTTATCCCATGACTTGTAGTCTACACCATCAGGCTGTGCGTACTTTTTAAGAAGCTCATTATAAGCTGTGTAGTCTTGGGCGTTTGCCTGAGTGAAAATGAAGCCAGCTAGGATAGTAGAAAATGTAGTTAGTTTTGAAATGTTCATCGCTTATATAGGAATATTAATGTTGTAAAATATTGTTACCTCTTAAGATGAAAAATGCGCTCTTTTTATTCATAATTATTTTCAACCTAGCTATTTGGCTAACTAAAATAAGAACTATCACGATAGGTAAAATAATGAGTCATATATGAGATATCTTTAAGTTTTACATATAGATATCCTTATTTCCTTTACTAATACTAAGGAAGGCTGTTATAGATCTATCTTGAAAATTTTTTCATCACTAAACTATGCAACCTATCATTATCATTGGTAACGGAATAGCCGGAGTCACCGCAGCACGCGAAGTCCGAAAGCTAGATTCCCAAGTGCCAATCCTCATCATTTCAGGAGAAACTGACTACCATTTCTCCAGAACCGCCCTCATGTATATCTTTATGGGGCATATGAAATTTAAACACACTCAGCCTTATGAAGATCATTTCTGGAAAGAAAATAAACTAGACCTTAAGCGTGCTTGGGTAGAAAAAATAGATCATCACTCTAATAGCATCATTCTTCAGGGAGGAGAAAAGCTTGGATATAGTCATCTCATATTAGCCGTAGGTTCCACTCCTAACAAGTTCGGCTGGCCTGGGCAGGATCTGCCTGGTGTTCAAGGACTCTATTCTAAACAAGATCTTGATGAGCTAGAAAAAAATGCTGTCGGAGCCAAACATGCAGTAATCGCAGGTGGAGGATTGATCGGTATAGAGATGGCAGAAATGCTCATCACTCGTGGGATTGGTGTCAGTTTCTTAGTCCGAGAGAAAAATTTCTGGGGCAGCGTTATTCCTGAAGAGGAGGCTATGATGATTGAAGATCACATCCATGAGCATCATGTAGACTTAAGAATGGGTGACGAGCTAGATAGCATTCATGCTGGAGATGATGGCAAAGTTTCGCATATCGTCACTAAAGCTGGGGAAAAAATAGAATGTTCTATCGTTGGTCTTACCGCCGGAGTTAGACCTAATATTGATTGGATAAAAGAAGGTAGCGAGGTCGAAACTGATCGAGGAATCCTAGTGGATAACCATTTTAGAACAAACCTTCCAAACGTCTGGAGTATTGGTGACTGTGCTCAGTTACGTACTCCTCCTAAGGGACGTAGACCGATAGAAGCAGTCTGGTATGTAGGTAAACTTCAGGGCGCATTTGTTGCTGCTAATATATGTGGTGATCCACAAGACTATAACCCGGGCATCTGGTGGAACTCAGCGAAGTTTTTCGATATCGAATACCAGACTTACGGCACAGTAATGCCTGATCCACAAGATGGAGAAAAGACGTTTTTTTGGAAAGCTCCAGACAAGCACATTACCATCCGCATTAACTACAGAGAGAATGATTTAGCTGTCACAGGGGTTAATGTCTTTGGGATTCGTCATCGTCATCAAGTCTGGGAAAAGTGGTTAAGCGATGAGGCTAAAATTACTGATGTTCTCAGTCAGCTAGCAGGAGCGAACTTCGACCCAGAATTTTTCAATCAATATGAAGACGAAATTATTGCGCATTGGAATCATGATAATTCAGAACAAGTCACAAAGACCGTAGGTAAGGGATTATTTAGCACCCTACTTACCAAGATCAATTTATTCAAAGCCAACTAATTTTATGTTAAGAGAAAGTCATTCAATCGTCCCTCCAGACCCAAAGCTCGATACTATTCAGAGAATAGGCCTTTCAGTTTTAGGAATAGGACTGGTGTTATTTTTACTAGCCCTGTTCGAACAAGAAATAGCCACAGGAAGCTGGGTGTTTTATACTATGTTATTTGGTATTGTAGCAGGTGGCATCACCTACAGTTTACGCACTCACTTGAAACGTCCTCCGGGTATTCATAATAATAATCTGGTTAAAAATACCTTCACCGCTGTTGGTGCTGGTGGCTGGTTACTCGGAATCATCATTACGGGTTTCTATACCGCTTACTATTTCTTCTACCAAGAATCTGCACTCACTAAAGCAGGTACTGAATACAGACCTAGTATCACTCAGATATTTGATCCATTGAGTCAACTACTCAGAAATAGCAATGCTGATATTTGGTTTGTCTATGGAGCATGTTATACCATTGCTGTTCTCATCATGGGAATTAAGGCTCTGGCAAAATACCGTCATAGTAAGTATCAAATCGTTAGAACGTGCTCTATTATGTTCTGTCAGTTTGGATTTGCCTTCATCGTTCCTTCCATCATGGAGCGCCTTAACCAGCCTTATTTCTTACCAAACTATTTCTGGCCATTGGAATATAAAGCGCTGATGCCAGATAAAGTCGAGACGCTTCTAAGTAGTGGTAAATCAATGGCAGGATTCGTCTTCGGATGGGGAATCATCATGACTCTCGTTGCTACGCCTTTGCTTACTTATTACTTCGGAAAGCGTTGGTATTGCTCATGGGTATGTGGCTGTGGTGGACTTGCAAATACAGCAGGAGATAGCTTTAGACAACTCTCTAATAAATCTAGAACAGCCTGGAAAATAGAGCGCATAATGATATATAGTATTCTTATTTTCGTAATCATAATGACCGCGATGGTCTGGATGGATGCCTGGTGGGGCACACTCGGTGGAGCCTCCTTACCAGTAAGAAAAGTATACGGGTTCCTCATTGGAGCTACGTTCTCAGGAGTCATCGGAGTAGGTTTTTATCCACTTCTAGGTTCACGAGTCTGGTGCCGCTTTGGCTGTCCTATGGCTGCGGTGCTCGGGATGATTCAGAAATTTAAATCAAGATTCCGGATCACTACTAATGGTGCGCAGTGTATCTCATGTGGTAACTGCTCTACTTACTGTGAAATGGGAATTGATGTACGCTGGTACGCACAGCGCGGACAAGACATCAAGCGTGCTTCTTGCGTAGGATGTGGAATATGCTCAGCAGTCTGCCCACGTGGTGTACTGAGTTTAGAAAACGGACCTACTGAGCAGAGAGAGGAATACACGATGGACCTACTAGGTTCTGCGAAAGCTCGTAAACTAGAAAAGAAATAAAACTATGGACAATAACCCAAAAAATAAAGTCAAAGACGAAGCCTGTGAAGGTATGGACTGCGCTGAAGAGACACTCCATAAAAGTATCTCTCAAGTAAACCCAGAGTGGGTCGCCGATGACGGAGAATGCCAAAGCTGTGTCTCTATGGAACACGAAATGGCGGCAAATCCAGACGCCATTCCTAAAGAACTAGAAGAGTAAGACTGTCTAACAAAAATTCACTTCATCCGCCGTGTGCTTGCTCATTTCTGAGCAAGCACATGGCGTTTTTTATATACTCATGTGAGCATCACAGCGTAATTGGATCTTTCCAGAAGTACCTTTAAATGATTAAAATGAACCCTTATTACTGTGTGTATTGAGTATTGAAGTTACTTTGTATTTACATTTTAACTTGATTTATGATGAAAATTTCGTAATTTTAAAAATATAGCTTTTGATGGTTAGCCATTTAACATAACTAAATAGCTACTTTTAACAACTACAAGAATCAATATGAATACGCATTTATTAAGACTCAATAATCAGCCTAGACCTACCGTGCGACGTAGATCGAGAGGTTTCACATTGGTTGAAATTTTAGTGGTGTTGGCTATCATTGGTGCATTACTTAGCGTAGGCGTAGGAGCGATTAAGAATCTCTCTAAGTCTAAAGGTGTAAGTACAGCAGTACCATTAGCTCAAAGTGTCTTTGACCAAGCAAGACAGGTCGCTAAGTCTAGTGGAGCACGCACTAGAGTAGTGATCTATGCAGATAGCCGTGCAGATACTGCAGAAACTAGACAAAATCACCGTAATCGCTACCTGAGAATGATGGGCGTGGCTACTGGCAGAGATGCTAGCGGTGAGAATGTCGCTAGCGGAGATACGGTCTCAGAGTGGAAGCTTGTGTCTCGCCCAGTTATTATACCAAGTGGAACGTATTTTAATGAAAACCTGAGTGAACACTCAGGTGAAGATACAGCTGTTTTTCCAGGAAGTACTACAGCAGTGAGCTGCTTCGTGTATGAATTTAATTCTGAAGGTGCTCTTATCGAAGCGGAAGATGATGGGTCAGGAGCTCCGTTGTCAGGTGGAAAGTTCGTGGTTCAAGCTGGAAGATTAACCCCTGGGGAAGATATTCCTGATGTGTCTAATGATGCTAAGCGTGATGCTGGTGGATTTAGAATCTTCGAGAACGGCAGAATGGCCACATTCCAGAGTCCGAACCAAATTGTTGATGATCCAGATGATGATCCTACATTTAAACCTTAATGAGAAAGGTTTACTAAACCATTTAAAGTAATTATAATATGAAATCAAATTATCTACAAACTAAAGCTCGCAAAGGTTTTTCTATTGTTGAGGTGGCTGTTGCGATGGGAGTTGTGACTCTTATGCTTACTACATTCATCGGAATCTTTGGCCCCGCACAGAAGAATGTGCATGGTGCGATTAACTCTAAAGATGCGATTGCGCTGAAAGATGCGCTGAGCAATGAGTTGGCTATCTTACGTGGTAATCAACCAGGTACTTACGCTTCTTCATACGAAAAGGCTATAGAATACATTAAGGGGTCTAATGGTAAGTCGACAGCAGTACTGGTTTATCGGTATAAGGCAGACCCAAGTAGCTCAAGTGACGATGGTATTCTAACTATATACGAAGGCGATGGGCTCCCTGGACGTGACTATGTGGTAGAAACAGCGGTGAGAAAAGTGGGCGATGAAGATGATGACGACTTGATTGCCAATGAGCTTGGGTCTACCGCGATTAATGGTCCTGTGTTTGCAGTTAAAATGACGGAGCTTGTTGACGATGGTTCTGGTAATCTAAAGCTTGGTAATTCAGGTGTAGTGCTTGCTGAGGATGAAGCGGTAGTTACTTTCAGAGCAGAATTTTATAAATTGGCAGTGAATAAAGCTAGCTATGTTACTGGCGGTAATTGGGATTTTGATAGCATTGGAGTGCCAGTGATAGAGGTTAACATGGCAGTAAGAAGATAGCTATTTATGGGCTCATTGAAGGGCTGATCATTTAACTAAATTTAAAAATGAAAGTAAATTTTACAATAAGACGCAGGAACCTAGCTGATAAGCAGGCTGTAAAGAGAGCCAGAGCTAGAAGTAAGGGATTTACCTTGATTGAGCTCATTATATCAATGGTGATTACCTTGGTTATCGTAGGTATGCTGATAGGCATGACGAAGGTGGCAGTAGGTGCATGGAATACAACTAATAAGAAAGTCAAATCTTCACGTTTAGCACAAGAGGTATTTGATACTGTGGGTAGAGATCTAGAGGGGATGGTAGTCCGTACTGGTAATAGCTATGAGTGGGTTGCGGTCAGTGATAGTGGACTCTCGGGGACAGATCTAGGACCTAGTGGTATGGAGATTAATAATTCTCTCGATATTGCCTTTTTTACAGCCACTCCAGATCGTTATAATGGCCAAATCAATACAACTTCTGATCTTGGTGGAGATGTATCCCTAGTGAAATACAGATTAGTGTACCAAGATGTGATCGATCCTGGTTCAGGTACTAGACCAGTGTATTCTCTCTATAGAGAACGAATAGAGCCTGATGTTACGTTTAGTACATACCTAGCTGAAGATGATCTTGCGGCAGTGAGTACCGGTGATAGTATTACTGATGATGAGAATATCCTCGCAGAAAACATTTATGATTTCACGCTTAGTTATACGTTTGAGTACACCAATGATGATGATGGAACTAAAGGTTATAAACGTGTAGTTATGCAGGCAAATAGTAATTCTACTTTGAGTATTACAGGAAATGCTATTTTAGAGAATGGTGTTGATGTAGCACCTAACGATACTAGTGGGATTCGTCTTTTTAGTGCTAATATAAGTATATGTGTGCTTTCTGATAGCGCTATGAGAACACTGCAGAGGGCACCAGGCTCGGTTGATGACTTTGATGCATTTGTTTTGAAGCACGGTGACATTTATTCGAAGTCAGTTATCGTACCGCAGCCTTAGCGCGAGACGTTTTCATTAGACGTCATTACTGACGTGGTCTATCATTTAGGACGCAATCCTAGTATACGGTACTCATTGAGAGGGCTGGCATGCTAGGATTTTTGATTTACTTTTATAACTTCTCCTGTGAGTGTTCTGGCATGTCAGAAACGTATGATCACTTAAAGAAGCTGTTACTAGAGAAGTCTGTTAGAACTGGTGAGTTCACCCTCGCGTCTGGAAAGACATCAGACCTCTATATCGACTGCCGAGTTACGGCTCTTGATCCAGTAGGTGCGCAGCTCATCGGAAAGCTAGGTTGGAAGACTGTGCGTGAGCGTATCCAGTCTGAGGGGCTTAGTATTGATGCTATCGGTGGTATGACTATGGGAGCAGATCCTATTTCGCTCGCAGTGGGAATGACTTCCGCTATGGAGACTCCTGAGGAGATGATCCAGGTGTTCAACATCCGTAAGGAGCCAAAAGGACACGGCAGAGGCAAGCAGATCGAAGGAAATTTCAAAGAAGGTGACGAGGTCATTGTGGTGGATGATGTAATCACTACGGGTGGCTCTACTATCCAGGCTATCGAGGCTATCGAGCGGGCTGGAGGTAAGGTTAAATTTGCCCTTATCCTAGTGGATAGAGAAGAGGGTGGGCGTGCAGCTATCGAGGCTAGAGGCGTGCCAGTAGTCTCTATGTATTCTCGTAGTACATTACTTTAGTAGTGGCTCAGGGCTGCTTCTAAAATGTAAGCGTCTTAAAATTGGCCTAAGCTATCTAAACTATCTGAGCTATCTGAGCTTTTTTCTCCCAAGCTTGGGCTACTTTATACCATTTCTAGTTTGAAATAGGGCTTAAATGATTTCTAAATAGCGTTTAGTTCAGAGCGAATATACGAATTGCTAAATAATGAGCGGAAGCCTTGCGCTTTGCTCCACCATTCTTTGAGAACCTCCTCGATCGCACTTTCTAAGTCCTCAAGCTTATCCCAGTGTATGGTGCAAATTTGATCTTTCACAATATCCCAAAATTTCTCAATGGGGTTAAGCTCT